>CANGWA010000039.1 GCA_947457335.1 Sphingobacteriaceae bacterium | reverse complement strand
TTATCAGTAAACTTGATGGCGGACTGCTGTGAAGGCGAGCTGCTTATCACTTTCAGCAGGGAATCTGAATGTGCAGAAGCCATCCATACCGAGCAAAGGTTAAGAACTATCAGAAAAATGAAGCGCATAATCAAATATACGATAAAACAACGCTGGTTCGATAGGCTAAACCCGTCATTTTTAGTACCTTTGCCCCCCATGCCGAATCTTGTAGCCATAGTAGGAAGACCTAACGTAGGTAAATCAACACTTTTTAACCGTCTCACTGAAACCCGTCAGGCGATTGTAGACGAAATTGCTGGGGTTACCCGCGATCGCCATTATGGCAAGGCAGAATGGTCGGGCGTTAGCTTTAGTTTGGTCGACACCGGAGGATACATCCATGGTAGTGAAGACACCTTTGAAAGCGAAATCCGTCGGCAGGTAAAAATTGCCATTGAAGAATCGACGCTTGTCCTCTTTGTGGTCGATGTGATGGAAGGCATTACTGAATTTGATAAAGAAGTGGCCCAACTGATTCGAAAGAGCAAAAGGCCGGTCATCATGGTTGCCAACAAAGCCGACAACCATGAGCTCAGCGCCTATTCAGCCGATTTTTATCAATTGGGACTTGGTGATGTGTTTCCAATTTCTGCCATAAGTGGTGCAGGCACTGGTGATTTGCTGGATCAACTCATTGCCTTACTGCCAGAAGTAGAACCAGAGCCTGAGGAGGAACGGGTTCCGAAAATAGCCATTATTGGTCGCCCCAACGTTGGTAAATCCTCTTTAACCAATGCATTGCTCGGAGAGGAGAGAAACATTGTGACCCCCATTGCTGGAACGACTCGCGACACCATTCATAGCCGTTATAAAAAATTCGGACATGACTTTTGGTTAATCGACACTGCCGGTATGCGCAGAAAAAGTAGGGTTCACGAAGACCTTGAGTTCTACAGCGTGATGCGTACCATTAATGCCATTGAAAACAGTGATGTGTGTGTGTTGATGATTGATGCCCAACAAGGTGTTGAATCGCAGGATCTCAGCATTCTTAGTTTGGTAGAGAAAAACAGAAAAGGACTGGTCATTGTGGTCAACAAATGGGATTTAATTGAAAAAGAAACCAATACCGCCAAGAAATTTGAAGATCAAATTCGCGAGCGCATCGCTCCCTTCCGCGATATTCCAATTCTCTTCACTTCGGTAACAGAGAAACAACGCATTCTAAAGGTCGTTGATACGGCCATGATGGTTTACACCAACATGGTGCGTCACATCCCTACACGCCAAGTGAACGACGCTTTACTCCCAATTATCGAATCCACACCCCCACAATCGGTAAAAGGCAAACACGTGAAAATAAAATACATCACACAGTTGAAAAACGAGCCGTTGTTTATTTTCTATTGTAATTTGCCTCAATATGTTCAGGAGTCTTACAAGCGTTTTTTGGAAAACAAAATCCGTGAGTTGTGGGATTTTACTGGAGTTCCAGTAATTGTGAGTATAAGGGCGAAGAATTAATCAGTTCATTGGCGCATTTTTATCCAGCCAAGCCTTTATTACATTCATTTCCAACGCCGATAATTTTCCCGTGGCAGGCATATAGCTCGGGGTGCCATGTATAACCCTTGCCCTAATTCTTCCCCCATCTGCTAATTGTTTGATCATGGCTGGCAATTCAACCCCGCTCTGACGGGAGGCAGCCGAATGACAACCACTGAGCGCACAGTTCTTCAGTACCAACGGTAAAATGTGCTTGGTGTAGGTGATTGTATCTCCGTTCACCACCGTTGGATCCACTGTCCCTTGTTGTTTGGTACAGGCAATTAGCAGGCAGCCACCTATGAGCAAAAGAATCCGCTTCATATAAGTAAATATATAAAATTGTGAAGTAAATGCAATCGGCTGTTAACAATCCTTTTTTTTAGAATGTAAAAAAATAGTCTATCTTGCTTTGATATATGAAACATATTCTACCCCTTCTCATTTTCCTTTGCGTCTTTCCCTTACTCACCAATGCACAAAGCGGAACAAAAGGAAAGTCCATCAGCGCTGCTGACGCTGCAAAGCTGTTAATGGTAAAGCAAAAATACCTAGGAGGCGACTTTGTTGCCGCGCTCACTGGTTTTAGGGAATTGGAATTATCCAATCCCGATAACAGCACCATCAAGTATTATGTTGGCATGTGTTTTTATAACATGGGCGATCGAAAAAGCGCACGCCAGCTTTTTGACAAAGCGCTAGCCATTGATAACGATGTGCACCCAGAAACGTATTTAATGCTCTGTAAAATGGAGTTAGGCGATGAGAATCCAGTTGCAGCAAAAGGATACATTGAGTCGTTTAAAAAACGAGGGGTGACAGACAAAGAACTTATTAAGGAAGCTTCTCTGCTTGAAGCCTACTGCAATAATGCTGAGCGTCTCATCAATTCCCCCTTGCCAGTGCGCATCATTTCACTTGGTGAACTCGTCAACAGTAAATTCGATGACAAAAACCCTTGTGTAACGGCCGACGGCCATAAACTGTTTTTCACAACCCGGCGTCCCGAATCCGAAAATGCAGAAAAAGATACCGAAGGCGATGGACTTTTTTTTGAGGCGATTTATCTCAGCGAAACTGATTCAGTTGGAACGCAAGGCAATGCGCACAATGCAGGCGGAGGCATCAATACAAAGGGACACGATGCCTGTACCTCTGTTTCAGGCGATGGTAAATCCATGATCGTATACCGAAACGACCCATATGACCGCGCCACCACTGGTGGCAATTTGTTTCAAAGCAAAATCATGAATGGTAAATGGAAAAAACCAGAAGGGTTTCCGAAACAAATCAATAGCACTTATTGGGAAGGTGGCGGCTGCATGAGTGCTGATGGTAAAAAACTCTTTTTCTGCAGTGAACGCCCCGGTGGAGCTGGAAGAAGCGACATTTGGGTGGTTGAAAAAATTGACAAACACACGTGGGGAGCCCCGGTTAATGCGGGAACAGTGATTAACACGCCCTATGATGAAGCGGGACTCTACTTAGCACCTGATGGAAAAACACTTTTTTTCTGCAGCAATGGCCCCAATAGCATGGGAGGTTACGACGTTTTTAAAACTGTGTATGAAAAAGGAACCTTCTCACCCCCGATCAATGTTGGTTATCCGATTAACAGCTGCGCAAGAGAAGGGCAAATCAGTATGACCGGAGATAGTCGCTATCTTTATTTTTCAAGTGATCGTAATAATGGGATTGGCGAAAACGATGTCTACAAGGTCGATATGCTGGATTATGCCATTTTAGAACCTGATGGCGTGCGCAAAAAAGCAGATTACGGCATACTGAAAGGTACAGTCCGTGAAGGATTCGAAGGCTACGGCATGGGCGGTGTAGAGATTACGATTAAGGACGAAAAGGGCCACGAAGTCCGAACCACCCAGAGTGGCGAAAGGGGTGAATATTACTTAACACTACCTGCTGGAAAGTTTAGTATTACCTTGCATTTCAAAGGATACAAAGATGTTACGGAATCATTTGATATCACTGTTGGTGAAAAACAGCCACTGACCGTTGAAAAAGGCTTTCTTTTGAGCAAATAGTGGTTATCTTTGTGTACTTGTTTAACAAAGATACCCCATTGAGCTTTTACAAACTGGCGTTAAACTTCCTTAAAGCTCATCCAACTCCCAGCGGGACTCGGCGTTTAGCAGACACAATGCATCAATTAATTTTATCTTTGCCTAGTGGAAATTGTAAAAGGTTCTGGTTTTATACCTGGTGAATTATTAGCAACTATTAATTCCCCCGATGATCTGAAAGGTCTCAACGATGAACAATTGGTGCAACTGTGTACCGAATTACGTCAATACATTATCGACCTCGTATCCGTCAAGGGCGGTCACTTCGGTGCCTCGCTAGGTGTCGTAGAGCTGACCGTTGCACTTCACAAGGTTTTTAATACCCCTTCCGATCAATTGGTTTGGGATGTAGGACATCAAGCGTACGGTCATAAAATACTAACTGGTAGGCGAGATGTATTCCATACAAACAGAAAATACAAAGGGATTAGCGGCTTTCCTAAACGCAGTGAAAGTGAATTCGACGCTTTTGGAGTTGGACATTCCTCCACTTCTATCAGCGCGGCCCTTGGCATGGCCGTAGCATCCCGCATTAATAAAACCACCGAAAAACACCATATCGCTGTTATTGGAGACGGAGCTATGACAGCCGGTTTGGCTTTTGAAGGACTCAATCATGCTGGTGTAGAAAACGCCAATCTATTGGTAGTGCTCAATGATAATTGCATGAGTATTGACCCCAATGTTGGGGCACTTAAGGAATACTTAACAGACATAACCACTTCACATACCTATAACAAGGCGAAGGACAAAGTATGGGAACTTCTTGGAAAAATTAGCAAGTTTGGGCCCAATGCTCAGGAAATCGCGAGTAAGGTAGAGAACGCAATCAAGACCAGTTTGCTGAAACAAAGCAACTTATTTGAATCTTTAAAATTCCGCTACTTCGGTCCTGTCGACGGTCACGATGTTGTCCGCTTAACCCGCATCCTCAATGATTTGAAAGATGTGCCCGGTCCCAAATTATTACACGTTCTCACTAAAAAAGGGAAGGGATATAAATTCAGTGAAGAAGGCAATGAAACATTATGGCATTCTCCCGGTTTATTTAATAAAGATACGGGAGAAATTATAAAAGTCGTTCCCGTTCTACCACAACCACCCAAGTACCAAGATGTATTTGGACACACCATGGTGGAGTTGGCTGAAATGAACGATAAAATCGTTGGTATTACACCAGCAATGCCCTCTGGCTGCTCGCTCAACATCATGATGAAGGCCATGCCTGATCGTGCGTTTGATGTAGGCATTGCAGAACAACATGCTGTTACGTTTAGTGCAGGGTTGGCTACGCAAGGACTCGTTCCATTTTGCAACATATACTCCTCCTTCATGCAACGTGCCTATGACCAAGTCATACACGATGTAGCCTTGCAGCATTTGAAAGTTATTTTCTGCTTAGACCGAGGTGGTCTTGCTGGTGCTGATGGTCCAACCCATCACGGTGTTTACGATTTGGCCTACTTCCGTTGTGTGCCCGACATGATTGTGAGCGCACCCATGAACGAAGAAGAACTAAGGAACTTAATGTATACGGCCCAACTGCCAGAAGTAAAAGGTGCATTCAGCATCCGTTACCCGCGTGGCAATGGTGTCATGGTTAACTGGAAAACGCCATTCAAAAAACTTGAAATTGGTAAGGGGCGTAAGATAAAGGACGGCCATGACGTAGCCATTCTATCTATTGGTCATCCTGGTAATTTAGTTACCGAAGCCATCGAACTGTTAAAAGCCGATGGCATCGATCCATCCCATTACGACATGCGTTTTGTTAAGCCAATAGATGAGGCCTTACTGCACGAAGTCTTTTCCAAGTTCAACAAGGTGATTACCGTTGAAGACGGTACCATTGTTGGTGGTTTGGGAAGTGCTGTTGCAGAATTTATAACCGAACATGCCTACAGTGCCCGTTTGGTTCGCTTAGGAATTCCCGATCGCTACGTCGAACACGGCGAACAACCTGAGCTGTATGAAGAATGTGGATTTTCACCCGAAAAGATAGCAGAGAACACAAAATCACTCCAACAATTAAAAATCAAGACAAAACAAGCGTAAAGAAGAATTTGTGGAAAAGTTAAAAGTTTCTGTCAAGCTTCACTGCCCTGCAAAGGAAGTGTTCACAGGTTGGCTAAATGACAAAGTGCACTCAATTTTTACAGGGGGAGAAAAAGCAATAACCAGTCCAAATGAAGGTGGAAAGTTCAGCGTATGCAATGGTTCAGTTACCGGCACCAACGTTGAGATTTTTCCGCATAAAAAAATAATTCAAAAGTGGCGTTCTTCCGCTTTTGAAGCAACGGATGAAGATTCGGTGATTGAACTTTTTTTTACGTTTAAGGACGACTATACCCTGCTTACCATTACTCACACCAATATTCCAGACGGCATGGGAGAAGATTTGAAAAAAGAGTGGAAAACAAAATACTTCTCTCACATGAAGAAGCATTTTGATAAAAAGGACTAATGTTCCACCATTACTGGTATAGGTCATCTACTCCCTCTTCCTAGTTGCGTTTATTAAGGTCGGTACTTGCTCTGAGAGACAATCTTGGCGGCATCTTTGTCCTTCATCAAATCCTGTAATTTAATTTCAGGATGCCGTTTCATGTAACTCCGTACAATTTGCCAGCCCACCCACATGGCAATGCGCGGGGGACATTCACGACTAATTGCGGCCGTAAAAGGTCCCTCCGATGTAAGCTCCCTCACCGTGTTTAAATTGGTTTCATACAAACGGTTTTTGGCGGAAAAATAGCCCCATAACTCTTTTTCATACCGCTCCAAGTACTTCATCTGTGGAGAGGAGTAGCCAATTATGACACTGTCTTGCGCCTCCGGTAACAAGGCTTCAATAGCATAAAACAGTTTCCCATAAAAAACCGTATAACTCAACAGGTTGTTTTCAGCATTGGCGTTGTCAAACTCGGTCAACAACCAACCTCTTGCAATATCCGGTAAAATATAATGCTCGTTCATCTTCCGTGATTGGTACAAAGGATATTGAAGCATTTGATAAAACTTACAAGTATCTCCCAGGTACATGTCCAAGCCAAGCAGAAATGTCGTATCCATGTAAGCAAACGCATAATTCCACCCTGTTGTAGTGGTTAACAACCGCTTAGGCAGTTTCTTTTCAGGAAAATGAATCTTAAACCGCTTAATCATTTCTTCAAGTCCAACACTGATCTCCCCCATCCGGTCAGCAGTGTATTTACTAGCAACCATTTGATAACACTCCTTCACATCCTTGTCTGTTATATACCGCAATACTGCCGCAGCGTAGCCGGTATCATTTATTCCTGGCTGGTGGACAAAACTCATTATGTAGTGGTTAAAAACTGGACCGTACTTTTGGCTTAATTTTTGAGAGGCTGCTTGGAGGTTAGCAGCATTCATAGCAAACAACTCGTTTTCAAGACGTTGAGTTTCGAAGTGGGGTAATTCCACCTGTTCCACCTCCACTTTCAACGGATCATCGTTACAAGCTGTTATGAGCAATAAAGAGGTGATAAAAAAGAGTAAACGTTTCATGTTTGGGGCTAATTCAGCAATTATCTTTGTAAATGTAAATATACTTCTACTATGAAAAAGTATGCTATGGCACTCGTTGCACTATTATTACTGACAAAATCTGTTAATCTCAGTGCTCAAACTACTACCAGTGATAACGATAAAGTTCGTTTTGGGTTACGCATCACTCCCCAACCCACTTGGTTCACTAGTAACGACAAGAACAACATTCCGAGCGGGTCGGTGATGGGCTTCGGTTTTGGACTCAATTTGGAATTAAAACTGACGAGTGTAGCCTACTTGTTAACAGGCATTGGCGGTGATTTCGAAGGTGGAAAATACAAATTAAGAAACGAACCTGGCAGTTACAATGTGGTGTATTGGTTGGATAGAGACAACAATTACGTTCAGCCAGCCCTAGCTCGGAAGAAGTCAAGTATTGTATATGCCTTGGACAACCGTAAAATCTCAACCACCTTCTTGAGCATTCCCTTGCAATTAAAACTATTGACCAGCGAGTACAATGGCATCCGGTATTATGGTTTGTTTGGTGGAGAACTTGGGATACGCATTGCCATGAAATCAAATGACCATTATACAGAGACAAGGGTTTATGAAACTGACTCCACCTATGTTGTGACCGGAAGCCACTTTACTAGCACAGGTTTAAATATAGGTGAGGAAGGGTCCTTTCCGGTTCGGTTTGGGCTGAATGCTGGTCTTGGGATGGAATACCGACTTGGTGGCAGTACCACTTTCTTTTCAAGTGTTTCCTTTTTCAGAAGTTTTGTAGGGGTATTGGACAATCCTTCCCCCTACCTTTATTACCGGTCTGAACTTTCTGGTGGAAAAGAAACCTACCAGTTTGTAAAATCGAATTTACGGCAAAATGCCATCCGCATTTCGATTGGACTAATGTTTTGATCCATCTCCCTCATTTTTTGTGAAAAACGAGCCAAATTGCCTCGTTTTTCTGTTTTTTCGACCATTTTTTGGTTAAAAAATTAGATTTTTAAATAAAAAATACCGTTACATTTGCCCCACTAACGCAAAAACACATTATCATGAAATTGACTGAAATTCAGGATCTGATTAAATTCGTTTCCAAGAGCGGCGTGAGTGAAGTTGAACTTGAGACCAAAGAAATCAAGATTGTCATTCGCACTCCTAAATCTGCGGCACCGGTGGTGGTTCAACCAGCGCAGGTAGTACAAGCGGCCCCAGTCGCAGCCGCCCCTGCAGCAGTTGCAGCGCCAGTCCCAGCCACTCCAGCTGACAAAGGTCCGGCTGCGCCTACTGCGGATGAGTCAAAATACATCACTATAAAATCCCCAATGATCGGTACTTTTTACCGTTCCCCAGGTCCAGATAAAGCTGCCTTTGTGAATGTTGGGGACGAAATAACTCCGGGTAAACCCGTTTGTATCATTGAAGCCATGAAATTATTCAATGAAATTGAAAGTGATGTAAAAGGAAAAATCGTGAAGGTTTTGGTAAACGATGCATCACCAGTGGAATATGACCAGCCGCTGTTCTTAGTGGATCCTTCATAAAGAGGTGGAAAACCGTCCTTTTAACCTTCAATTTAACTTTCATGTTTAAGAAGATATTAATTGCTAATCGTGGCGAAATTGCGCTGCGTGTCATTAGAACCTGCCGTGAAATGGGCATTAAAACGGTCGCGGTCTATTCCACGGCCGACAAAGATTCTCTACACGTTAAATTTGCAGATGAAGCTGTTTGCATTGGTCCTCCACCCAGCAGAGAAAGCTATTTGAACATGGCTAACATCATCGCTGCAGCAGAAATTACCAATGCAGATGCCATTCACCCCGGGTACGGTTTTTTAAGTGAGAATGCCAAATTCTCTGAGATTTGCCGCCAAAACAAGATCAAATTCATCGGTGCATCAGCAGAGATGATCAACAAAATGGGTGACAAGAGTAACGCCAAGGAAACCATGAAGGCAGCGGGTGTACCTTGTATTCCTGGCTCTGAAGGCTTGTTGGAGTCGGCCGAAGAAGGCCAGCGCCTCGCCGTTGATATCGGTTACCCGGTCATCATCAAGGCAACTGCAGGCGGTGGTGGACGCGGTATGCGGATTATTTGGAAAGAGGAAGATTTTCAAGCGGCATGGGACAGTGCCACTCAAGAAGCCTCTGCAGCATTTGGCAACGGGGCTCTTTATATGGAGAAGTATATTGAGGAGCCGCGTCACATTGAAATACAAATTGTCGGAGACCAATATGGTAAGGCTTGCCACTTAAGTGAGCGGGATTGCAGTATTCAACGCCGTCACCAAAAACTGGTAGAGGAAACACCATCTCCGTTTATGACTCCAGAACTCCGTGACGCTATGGGCGAAGCCGCTGTAAAAGCCGCTTTATCCATCGCTTACGAAGGCGTCGGGACAGTAGAATTCCTAGTGGATAAACACAGAAATTTCTACTTCATGGAAATGAATACCCGTATTCAAGTAGAACACCCCATCACCGAGGAAGTCATCAATTATGACCTCATCCGTGAACAAATTCTAGTGGCAGCAGGTGTGCCTATATCTGGTAAAAATTATTATCCACAATTGCACGCTATCGAATGCCGCATTAATGCTGAAAACCCCTTCATGAACTTTGCTCCATCACCTGGACTAATTACCACTTTGCACACACCTGGTGGACATGGAATTCGTGTTGATTCACATGTATACAGTGGCTACAGAATTCCACCGAATTACGATAGTATGATCGGTAAACTCATTACTGTGGCGCAAACTCGTGAAGAAGCCACAGCTAAAATGCATCGTGCTTTGAGCGAATATGTTATCGAAGGGGTTAAAACCACCATTCCATTCCATCTTAAACTCATGCAAAACGAGCAATTCAAGGCGGGTGATTATACCACCAAATTCCTTGAAACATGGGATTTTAAATCATAAAAAAAGGTGCAGTTAAACTGCACCTTTTTTATTGGTATTACATTTTTTCGGGGACCTCAATACCAAGAAGCAACATTGCCTCGGCAATAACACGTGCCGACAATTCAGATATAGCCAATCGAAGGCGCTGCACATCGGCACGCTCCTCTTTCATAATAGGGCATTCGTGATAGAACCGGTTGTAATATTTGGCAAGTTCATATACGTAATTGGCGATATCAGCAGGGTTATAGGTTGCACCAGCTATTTCGACGACGGCAGGGAATTCATATATGCACCTGAGCAGATCTCTTTCAGCCGCATGTGACAAAGCTGTTGGATCGATCGTGTCTTGCAAGGTGCCAGCCCTTCTCATTACAGATTTAATCCGCGCATGTGTATACTGAATAAAGGGCCCCGTGTGTCCATTAAAATCAATGCTTTCTTTCGGATCGAAAAGCATTTTTTTCCTAGGGTCGACCTTTAGAATAAAGTATTTTAATGCGCCCAAACCGATGAGCTGGTACAACTTTTCTAACTCCTCGGCATTGAACCCATCCACCTTCCCTAGTTCCTTGGTGGTGGCTTCTGCCGTGGCCTGCATTTCAGCCAATAGGTCGTCAGCATCCACTACCGTTCCTTCCCTACTTTTCATCTTGCCTTCCGGCAGTTCCACCATTCCATAACTGAGGTGATAACATTCTGTTGCCCAAGAATAGCCGAGTTTCGAAAGGATGCTGAATAACACCTTAAAGTGAAAATCTTGTTCGTTTCCAACAGTATAGATGAGCTGATTGAGCTCTTTGAATTCATGGAAGCGTTCAATTGCGGTCCCTAAATCCTGCGTGATATAGACACTGGTACCATCCGAACGCAAAACAATTTTTTCGTCCAGCCCCTCAGCAGTAAGATCAATGGCAATACTTCCGTTTTCCTTTTTATAGAAAACACCCTTTTTCAATCCCTCTTGCACCAATTCCTTGCCAAGCAAGTAAGTATTGCTTTCGTAGTACATGACGTCAAAATTTACGCCGAGATGCCTGTAGGTAATACTGAATCCCTCGTAAACCCATCCATTCATGGTCTTCCAAAGTTCTCTTACTGCCGCGTCACCAGCTTCCCACTTCCTCAACATCTCCTGAGCTTCAAGCATTAGCGGGGCTTGCTTTTTGGCCTCCTCTTCCGTTAATCCCTTTTCTATGAGCTGTTTGACTTCACTTTTATAGGCTTTATCAAACGCTACATAATACTTACCCACCAAGTGATCGCCCTTCATGTTGCTACTGGAGGGGGTTTCACCTGCGCCAAATTTCTGCCAGGCCAACATGCTCTTGCAGATATGAATCCCCCTGTCATTGACCAAATTGGCCTTGATGACCTTATGTCCATTTGCTTTTAATATTGTAGCAACCGAATATCCAAGTAAATTATTGCGCACATGTCCCAGGTGGAGCGGTTTGTTGGTATTGGGAGAAGAATACTCTAACATAATGGTCCTTCCGGAGGTGCCCTCCTCCTTTATTCCAAAATGCGGCATGGCCCCTGCATGGGTCAAAAATTCAAGCCAGTAAGCATCATGAAGTGCAATATTGAGGAATCCTTTCACCACATTGAATCCACTTACATATTTGCTGTGCGCGGCCAAGTATTCACCAATGGCTGTTGCAACGGCATCTGGTGATTTTCGAGCAGGTTTGACGTATGGGAAGGTAACAAGGGTAAAATCGCCCTCAAATTCTTTTCTTGTTTTTTGAAAAACCGGTTCAGGTCCACTCAATTGAAAAAGTTCCTGGAGGGCTTTTTCAGTCAGGTCCCGAAGCATGGACTGCGCTTGAATCATGCGCAAAAGTAATTGTTCTGAACGAAAGGAGGGGAATTAAATCTTACTTTTTAAATGGGGTAACAACATTATTGACTTTAACGGCTTTGACACCAGCAGCCTGCAAATGGTTGTAAAACCATTCCTTGTTTACCCGTTTTACTAGAACGAGTTGTACCCCTTGGAAATCACCAGTTTTTTGTGCCATTTTACATAGGGACACATCTGGGAGGCGACTAAAATAGGAGATGACCTGAGCGCTGAGCCGGTCATCTCCATGAAAATAGATTTCAAAAAAGTAGGTCTGGTTGTTACTAAAAAACACCTCTTGCCGGTCACCATCGGGACCCTTGAATACAGCGGTTCCGGATTGTAAATTTTGTTCCTGAGCCGTCAAACGGCACATGGAGAGCAACATGAAGGTGATTGTAATCAGACGTTTCATCGATTAATCGGCAGTTATAACGTAGTATTTATTGAATTCGTTAAAAGCAGCGATAACTGTTTTCAAATCGAAAGTGAATTTATCTAGGTCATTCCAAATCGTAGGTTGATCCTTCATGTAATTCTTCAAATCCTTTTTATAGAATTTAGTCGAAAACTTCTTGATTTCCTTGAGTCCCAAGTCCTCACCCTCAGCCCTGGTATCTTGAGCAAAATAATCCGAAACGATTGCAGCATTGCCATCGATTTTACCATCGTGTTTGTATTCGAACAAGTTCAGGCGACCAGTAGCGAGGCGTTCAATGAAAATATCCTCTCCATCAAGATTATAGACAATAAAGTGGTGGTTATCATACCCATATGCTTTTGCTTTTTTACCATTAATTGGCATTAGTTTTCCGCCGGCTTTACCAAAATTAAATTGGCGGTACAATTCAGTAGGATCTTCAGGATTCACCTGAATAACTCCACGTACAGTATCTCCTTTAGCGCTTACATAGTAACCTTCAGCGGTTACGGGTGCCATTTTAGGTCCTTTTTTAGGCTGACAAATTGCTGTCAGGGAGGCTACAGTTAGCACTGCAGCGAGAATGTGCTTCATCATAATTATTCTATTGCTTGACTATCTCCAAATATATCGAATAGCGTGCCAAAAGCAAAGCCGGGAGTAAAATTTAAGAAAAATTACGCCCGGCTTGCAAAAAATACTGAAATGGATTAGTCTGGTTTCCGTTCTAATACTTCGTCTATCATTCCATATTCTTTTGCCTCACTGGCAATCATCCAATAATCGCGGTCACTGTCGGCCCATACCTTTTCATAGGTTTGTCCACTATGATGCGCAATGATTTCATACAATTCACGCTTCAACTTTTGAATTTCGCGAGCAGTAATTTCAATATCGCTTGCCTGACCCTCTGCCCCACCGAGTGGTTGGTGAATCATGACCCGTGCGTGCTTCAATGCGGTACGTTTACCCTTGGTGCCAGCGCACTGTAGCACTGCTCCCATGCTTGCAGCCATTCCCGTACAAATCGTTGCCACATCTGGCTTAATGATTTGCATGGTATCATAAATGCCTAATCCCGCATAAACTGACCCACCAGGAGAATTGATATAAATTTGAATGTCCTTCTTGGCATCCACACTTTCCAAGAAAAGCAATTGTGCTTGCACAATGTTAGCAACCTGATCGTTAATTCCAGTACCAAGAAAAATAATACGATCCATCATGAGTCGCGAAAACACATCCATCTGCGCTACATTTAGGGAACGCTCCTCGATAATATATGGTGTAAGCGAGGATTGTATGCGTGAAGTGTAATTATCATAAGTCAAACTGCTAATGCCTTGATGTTTGATAGCATATTTGCGAAATTCGTTGTTGTCGAACATACTTTTAGTTTTAGTTAATTTCAAATGTACCTGTTAACCCGAATATTTCAAATACCATGCAAAAGAGTTTTGAATGGCAGATTGTCAGCAATACCCCGCCGGTGCTTTCTGCCATTAAATACTAAATAAATTGACCCTGAGACGTTTAGAGTAAAAAAAAACCTGCATCTTTATGCTCAGGTATGGAGAGCCGCTATTGCATATACAACGGGCATCTTGTCAGTTTGTTCGAGCCCCTTTTACCGTTTTCGAACAGGGCCTTTCGTTACGGGGACTCCTTATTTGAGTCGATTCGTCTCGCCAACAACAAGGTGATGTTTCTGCGCGATCACATCAACCGTTTGAAATTGGGCATGACTGTTTTGCGCA
Organism: Sphingobacteriaceae bacterium; assembly: GCA_947457335.1. Taxonomy (GTDB): domain Bacteria; phylum Bacteroidota; class Bacteroidia; order B-17B0; family Aurantibacillaceae; genus Aurantibacillus. The sequence continues at coordinate 807 of CANGWA010000039.1, read as the reverse complement.
TGAATGTCCCTGCGGAATTCAACACTGAAAACATCTACGCTCAAATTATCGAATTGTTGAAACAGAATGTGCATGCACGCAATGCCCGTATTCGCTTGACGGTGTTCAGAAATGGAGAAGGCTACTACACCCCTGAGACCAACGATATTTCTTATTTAATCGAGAGTGTTCCTCTCAATGAAGGGTATACGTTGAACCATAAAGGTCTCTGGGTGGATTTATTTGCAGACATTCGCAAGCCGGTCAATAAACTCTCAGGCATCAAAACAGGCAATGCCCTCCTCTACACGATGGCTGGTCTCTCAAAGCAAAGCATGAAGTTAGATGATTGTCTGTTAGTCAACGAGTCTGGCAATATTTGTGAGGCCATTAGCAGTAATCTTTTTATAGTGAAAAATGGCACCTTGTACACGCCACCTTTAAGTGAAGGCTGTGTTGCTGGTGTAATGCGTAAACAAATCATGCAAATCGCCCATCAGAAGAAAATACTCACCTTCGAGAGTCCTATAAGCAACTACACCTTGTTGAATGGCGATGAGGTTTTTTTGACCAATAGTGTCAATGGGGTAAGGTGGGTAGGTCAGTATAAGGACAAATTTTACACCAACAAGTTAGCTTCCTTTTTTATTGATTGCCTGAATGCGCTGGCTGCTTGAGCATTTCAGTAATCAAGACGCACAACTGTTCCGTTTGACCTTTTCTGCTGTATTTTAATATTTCAGATTCTTTCCGAACAGGTTGCAGTCCATTGAAAATATTGAGTATGGCTGTTTTAATGGCCGATACATCCTCAAAGTCACATATTGT
>CANGWA010000038.1 GCA_947457335.1 Sphingobacteriaceae bacterium | reverse complement strand
TGCATTAGTTATAGGTTCAGAGCGCCTTGTCAGGACGTGCTTCCTGCCCTAGTTATGCGTTTGAGTGCGCTGACAACTATCATTCATCACAGATATCCAACGGCAGGCATTATGCCATATATTTGTACTATCAGCAAATTATGGACGCAATAAATCACGAAGATCGTTTTGAAGAAAAACTCACCGCAGGGGAGTTTATTGAGCCTAAGGATTGGATGCCGGAAATTTACCGAAAACACCTCATCCGCCAGATCTCACAACACGCCCACAGCGAAGTGGTAGGCATGTTGCCTGAAGGCAACTGGATCACGCGCGCGCCAAGCTTACGCGCGAAATTAGTGTTGTTGGCTAAAGTGCAAGATGAAGGGGGACATGGTCTCTACCTTTATACGGCAGCTGAATCGCTTGGCATTTCACGCGATGAACTGCTCGATAACCTGCTCACCGGAAAAGCAAAGTATTCGTCAATATTTAACTACCCAACACTTACTTGGGCCGATATCGGTGCTATTGGTTGGTTGGTAGACGGAGCGGCGATTATGAACCAGGTGATGTTGCAACGTACTTCCTACGGACCATATAGCCGCGCCATGATACGTATTTGTAAGGAAGAGAGCTTCCACCAACGTCAAGGCTACGAAATCATGATGCGCATGGCCTTTGGTGCTCCTGAACAAAAAGCCATGGCACAAGATGCTATGAACCGCTGGTGGTACCCAACGCTTATGATGTTCGGTCCGCCTGATCGCGAAAGTCCAAATAGCGAAAACGCCATCAAATGGCGTATTAAACGCGAAACGAACGACCAGTTACGTCAACGCTTCGTTAACCAAACAGTGCGTCAAGCAGAATACCTCGGCCTTACTATTCCTGATGCTAAACTCAAATGGAACGAAGAGAAACAAGGATATGATTTCTCTGAACCGGATTGGGTAGAATTCAAAAGCGTTATTCAAGGAAACGGACCATGTAACCGCGATCGCCTTGCAGCCCGTAACAAAGCCCATAAAGAAGGGGCATGGGTGCGCGAAGCTGCTGCTGAATATTCAAAAAAGACCGCTGCGGTCAATGCAGCATAATATTAAATTCAATTACCATGAGCGATAGCCAAGGCCCACTTTGGGAAGTATTTGTACAAAAAAAATCCGGACAGCCTTATGTGCATGCCGGCAATGTACATGCCTTTGATAAAGAAATGGCATTACAAAATGCACGCGATGTGTATTCCCGCAGAAACGAAGGTACCGCCATTTGGGTCGTACCAAGCGACGCGATCACCGCAAGCACTCCGGAAGATATGGGTTCTTTCTTTGAACCATCGAACGACAAAATTTTCCGCCACCCTACGTTTTATCAGATTCCCGATGGAATCGGCCACATGTAAGGAGTATGGAAAATCAAGCGTTATACAATTACCTGATTCACCTCGCCGACGATAGCGTCGTGCTGGCGCAACGGTTGTGTGAGTGGACCGGTCACGGACCGTTTCTTGAAGAGGATTTGGCCCTGACCAATATTTCATTGGATGTATTTGGTAGAGCACGTGCTATTCTTGAATACGCTGCTCAACTCGAAGGCAAGGGTCGCACAGAAGACCACTTAGCGTTTTTTAGAAACGAACGTGAATACACCAACGTGTTATTGGCTGAATTACCTAACGGCGATTATGCTAAAACAATGATGCGCCTGGCATTCATGAATGCCTACGATTTCTTGCTCTATACTGAGCTTTCTAAAAGCACCAACGCCACCTTAGCAGGCATCGCAGCTAAAGCAGTAAAAGAATCCATCTACCATCGTCGCCACAGTTTCAGTTGGATTGAACGTTTCGGAAATGGTACCGAAGAAAGCATGCACCGCTTAAAAGAGGCCTTCCTCGACACGTGGTCATTCACCGGTGAAATGTTTGAATGCCATGCGCAATTTGCTGAATTAGTAAAAACGGGTGTGGTTGTAGACCCAGCAAGGTTGAAGGCAAATTGGGACAAGGATATTCGCGATCTTCTTCAACGTGCTGGCCTGACGGCTCCTGAAGGGGTGTACATGCACACCGGTGGCAGAAAAGGGGTTCACACAGAACATCTAGGACATTTATTAGCTGAAATGCAATCCCTACCGCGCAGCTTGCCTGAGGCAACTTGGTAATGAGCCCATTCAAAAAACTATATCCTTACTTTGTTGATATATGGCAGTACGTCATCATCATTGTGATTATGGTGATTGCTGCCATTTTTATTCTTTAACATGTTATCTTCCCGCGAAGATATTTTAGCGCTGCTTGAAACCATCCCAGATCCTGAAATCCCCGTGATTTCAATTGTTGAACTGGGAGTGGTGCGTGAGGTGCAATTGCACAACGGTGCCGTTGAGGTGACCATTACACCCACCTACAGCGGCTGTCCTGCCATGAAACAAATGGAAGACGATGTGCGCACCGCCTTGTTACATGCTGGGTTCGAAAGCATAAAAATCAGCGTGGTATACAATCCACCATGGACCACCGACTGGATGAGTGCTCAAGCGAAGGAAAAATTGCGTAAGTACGGTATCGCTCCTCCTGCCGAAAGCAGTGCCGATAAAGCTTCTATCACGGGTAAAGCGCGCCACGTGCCTTGTCCCCGCTGCCACAGCGCCAACACCTCCATGGTGTCGCAATTCGGTAGCACCGCCTGCAAGGCCCTTTTTAAATGCAACGACTGCCTTGAAGCGTTTGATTTCTTTAAGTGTATTTGAGGAGATGAAATTTTCTCACCTCACGTAATTCCTATTCTCCCCAATGCGCCACCCTGTGAGTTTTTCAATAAAGTACAAAAACCGGTACTTCAAATTTCGGGGCACACGCGAAGCGTCGTAATCAAATGGCCAAGTTGCTTTTTCAATGCGTTCCTTCATAATGGCAGGATGTGACCCGGTGTATTCCTCCAACAAATCAATGTTGTTGTAATCGTACTCGGCTGTTTTGGCGACATTTTTTTCCATCCACTGGTCATCGTGCCACATCTTATGAAAACTCTCCTGCTTAGCCTGCTGCGCTGCAGGCGGCTTCACCCAGCCATAGTGATAAATGCTCGCACCAGCATCGCGTACACGCAATTTTGTATTGTCTGTTTTACGAAAACCCTGGGCGTCTTTGTAAGAGCGAATGGACTTGTTATTCCTTACTATACGAATCTCATGACTATACCAACGGCGTCCTACACCAATGTAGTTGTACAAACCATAAAAGTGCTTGTAGGTAAATAATAAACCTTCCACACGGGTATCGGTTAAATAGTTCTGCATCGCTTGTCGTATTGTGTCATAATCGGCTTCATGCACACATTCATCACTCTGAATATAAAAACACCAGTCAAAACTAGCAGGAATGGCGTCAAATACTTTATTGGTTTCTACTGCTAATAAAGTGCCTCCAGTACGCAAGGCATCGTCCCACACAGTATCAATAATGACAATCTTGTCGTGCTGCGCTTGCAATTGCTCAATCAACTCCCGGGTGCCATCGTCACTGTTACCAACCCCTACATAAAATTTATCACAAACCGGTAATACCGATAAAATGGCTTCCCTTACAGGATAGTCGTACTTGATGGCATTGCGAATAATTGTAAAGCCTGCTACTTGCATGTTTCTAGAAAGGATAACCAATGCCAAAGTTAACCACTATTCGGTTCCATGGGCGAATGGCAGGTGCTTGATTGATAAAGGTCCAACGGTCGTCTGAGGGTAAACTCGGGTCTTTTAACGGGGCCGCTAAATCAAACCGAATCACAAAGAAATCGAGATCCCACCGAATGCCCATTCCGCCACCAATGGCAATCTGATCGAGAAAGGTATTGATGTAAAATTCACCGCCTGGTTTGGTGGGGTCAGGTGTTAAACGCCATATATTACCAGCATCCACAAACAACGCACCATTGAAACCACGCAGAATATTGAATCGGTATTCTAAGTTGCCCTCCAACAAAATGTCACCAATTTTATCGAAACGCGTGGTGCTTTGTGTTGGGTCGTAACCACCGGGACCAAGGGTGCGCGCCCGCCACGCCCTTACACTATTTGGTCCACCACTGAAAAAACTTTGCTCGTAGGGTAGTACCGATAAATTCTTCAACGGCTTCCCAATGCCGCCCGCAACACGATATACCACGCGGCTCTTCTTTCGTATGGGAACATACACCCGGTAATCGATTTCTGTTTTAATGAATTGTGCAAAAGGAATTCCCCCCAGCAAGTACCTTCCCAAAGTGTCTTGCTCGTGCCCCGTTTGCTCATAAACCGCTCGTAACAAATTACCCGAAGAGGCTACCGCCACACGCAAATAATAAACCGGCTTTTCACTGGCATTGGTATTCTGTGCTGAAAAATAAGTCACCGCATACCGGCTCAAGGTGGTGACGTGGTCAATAAATGAATTTCGTAAAAAGGCGTCGTTGCTGGCATTCAAACTGCTTTGAAACGCCGCACTAAGTTTTGCTCGCACATAGTAAATCTCAGTAGGGGTAATATCGTGCTTAACGGAATTGTTGTGCGTTTTAAACGTAAAACCAAAATCCACAGAACCAATCGCACGGGTAAAAATATCACGGGCTTGTAAATTGTACGATGACTTTATGTAGGTGCGTGGCGACATGCGCTTTGGGAAATTCAAAAGGGAAAAGGGAAAGAACGCGCGTGGAATAGAAAGACTCATCTGTGGACCAAATTGAAAGGTATTAAAGGCAGAGATTTTATCGATTTGATTCTCTTGAGTGTTCTGTGTGTTGAACTGACTTTGTGCTAAAATGGCCGACTGCAAGCGAATCTCTAACAATTCACCTCCTTTTAAAAAGTTGCGGTTTTGATACACCGCACTCACTTCCGCACCACCGTTGCCCGAAGTGTGCGTGAGTTGCGTTTCGGCCGTTATCGATTGTTTGATCAATGGCGTGCATATGATGTAACAATCCAACCAACCTTCTGCATTCGCTGGATGGAATTGAATGGTGACGTTTTTGAAAATGCCCAACCCTAACAAACTTTTATAGGTCAAAGTCGCCGTATCGCGCCGAAACAACATGCCTGGATGGATATCTATGTGCGACAAAAACATATACGTGCGATAACCCAAGGGCTGGTTGAGTAAAAATTGTAATCCACCGCGCTCTGTTTTTAGGGTGTCTTTAAAGTACGCGTCACGCACGCTCCCCGTCACCGCTTCGGTTACCACATACACGTTGCGTACTTTGTGTTGCTGATGATTCACATAAACCAACGAGTCGTTAGTGCTGCTGTAGGGTTTGCCAAACTTTTTGAGTTTGGCCGTCAGGTTCACGGTGTGCGAGGCACTAAAGGTATCCGCATCAAAAGTCAAATAAGCGCTCTCGTAGAAATAATAACCGTTGTTTAAGGCGTGGTCGGTTAATCGGCTACGTATTTCTTGCAAATGCACAAAATCGTAACGGTCACCCTTGTGTATCGCCCCGTAAAGGCTGTCTTTTAAGAAGGCACCCAATTCCAAATCAGTGGGCTTGAAGGCAAGTGCGCCAATGGTGTAGGAGGGACCTGTTTGAAGTTCATAACGAATCTTCGCGCGTTGTGTTTTGGTGTTGAGCACGATGGTGTCGGTGACTTTGTTGTTGAAGTACCCCTTGCTAAACAAAAAACGACTTAATTGGTAACGGGTTTGCTCGGTTAGTGATGAATCCAGCAAAACGGGCGCTTCTCCAATGTCACGCAAACTTTCAAGGAGTATCGGACTGTCTTTGTCCTTCAGCCTTGGCTCTAGCTCCCGTTGTCCTTTTTTGCGGCGCTTGCTATTTTTTGCGTTAGTCCGCGCAATGCGTTTTTGATTGATTCTATCGTAATTCTCGTTGCGCTCAAATTTCTTCTTTGCAATGTAAGCGGGATCAAATCGGTTGTACCACCACACATAAAAATCAACCTTGAACAAAAATTTGCGATTTGGTCGCTGCCGGTAGTAGGTTTCAATTTCTTCTAATGGAATTTTGGTCGGCTTGTAATTCACCGTCTCTACTTCATCCACGAGGTATTGACCGGGACGTAATGTTTTTATTGCATTACACCCGCTGAACAGCCATAGAAACGCTATAAGAACGAAGCCTGTGGATGCCTTCAAACAAACCGTTATTTTTGTCAATCGCCGCAAAGGGTAAAACTGCTAATTTAGAGGAAATAATGCTGAGTAAAAACGAACGGTCTCGAGTTAAAACACTTCATACTCAAAAGGGTAGGGAAACTGCACAACTCTTCATTGCCGAAGGAGTGAAACTGGTAAGCGAAATCATGCGGTCCAACCCAGGGAGCATACAGTGTTTGTATGCCTCGCAAGAGTTTATGGGTGCGATGGATTTATCGGGCATCCACCATGTAGTGGTGGACCAGGATGAATTAGCAGCTATCAGCACGCAACAGCACCCCAATCAGGTTTTAGCTGTTTGTCATTATTTTAAAAACAAGACCAGTTCTTTTCAGCCACAACAGCAAGTAGCTTTTTATCTCGACGATATCAGAGATCCCGGCAACCTGGGAACCATGATGCGTGTGAGCGATTGGTTTGGCATGACCACTCTTTTCTGTTCACCAACCAGTTGCGATTGGTACAACCCCAAAGTCATTCAATCCACCATGGGGGCGTTTCTAAGGGTGACAGTTGTGTACGAAGAATTGTCCGCATTAACCAAGCAGTTTCCTAACATGCCAGTTTATGGGGCAGTACTCAATGGGGCAGACGTGTATTCGACACCGTTAACACCCGGTCTCTTGGTCATTGGTAACGAAGCACACGGCATTTCCCAAAACAATTTGCAACTCGTTTCACACCCACTGACTATTCCTGCTCATACTAACAACGGCACCGAGTCGCTCAATGCCGCAATGGCAGCGGGAATAATGGCTTCAGAGTTTTTTAGGCAGTTGCGGTAAAGCGTAGCAGCTCATTTCCTAACGTTTAGTGAATGTTTGGATAAATCGTTTTGAAAGGAATAACTTCTTTATAAGCAGCATTATCCTTTAAACAAAAAATGGCGCTATTCTATTTCGATTTTTAATTTATGGGCGTGTCCCCTGAAGCGAAAGCGCTATAAAAGTATAGAAATGCTTTCTGCTTCAGTGGTCAGGCCCTCACTTCAACCCCGCTCCAAAAAGCTAACCAGCACGGCACTCTGCGGTCTTTTTTTCAAAAAGCCTGCTCGTTGCACGTGCTGGTAAGCATTTTGTTCACGGGGGTTTCCGTTACGGTCCTTCACGCACAACATCTTAAACAATTACGAGTAATTATCCAGAGGATGGCTCCTTGTAACGGTCGTCCTTTGCATTCGTCACAATACACTTGTAGCGCAGCCATACACTATCGCCTTTGTTGAAATGTACTTCAACCTCGCGGTCCTGACGACCATACAACGTGGCGGTGTTAAAGGTGATTTTAATAGGAATGGTTTGCCCAGGCAATACAGGTGCTGGTGGATATTCTACCGTGGTACAACTGCACGAAACATCTACCGCTGTAACCAACAAGGGTTCTGTACTGGTATTGGTCAACACGTATACGTATTGCACCACCACCCCCTTTTTTACCATACCAAAATGATGCTTGCTGTCCTTCACCTTTACAACCGTTTGTGCATCTGCGAACACCGGCACCAGAAATAACAAATAAAAAATCCCCCGCAGCAAGCTGGGGGGATTTCTCAATAGTATCGTGTCTTTAGCCATTGGATTTCGGACGAACTTCTCCTTTAATTCTGATTTTCTTCACAGCAAACTTCGAGTTCGAAGTAACGGTGATGTTTTTTTCAAAACGTCCGGGACGTGCCGTATCGTACTTGATTTTAATCACACCACTCTTTCCAGGTAAAATAGGCTCAGTGGGCCAACCCGGCTTACCATCAATGGTAGTGGCCGTGCAACCGCACTCCCCTTGCACCGAGGTAATGGTCAATGGTGTTTTTCCAACATTGGTGAATTTGAATTCGCGAATGCCGTTCGACTCGTAATCAACAGTTCCGTAATCGAGCACTTCCGTTTCAAATTTCATTTCTGGGGCATTCGGATCGTTATTAGGAATAACAGAATCTTGCGCGCTTGCCGAAACAAGACTCACCAGAAAGGCCAATAGGACTAAAATCTTTTTCATGGCTGGTTGTAAAAACAATTAACCTTTCTTCTCTACTGGAGCACCAGCAGGAACTGGGTTTTGTGGAAGTGCTTCTTCAGCTGGCTTTGGATTCACATTGCCCTTGATGGTCAATACCACGTTGCCGCTCTTAGCATTCGACATAACCGTTACAGTTTTGTAGATCGGGCCCGGACGGTTGGTGTCGTATTTTACCTTGATGGTGCCAGTTTTGCCAGGAAGTACTGGTGCAGTAGGACACTCAGGAACAGTACAACCGCAGCTGCCTTGGCAATTCGTAATCACCAATGGATCCTTACCGTTGTTGGTGAATTTGAACTCGCACACGCCATCACCTCCTTGTTGAACAGTGCCGTAATCATGCTCCATTTTGTCCATTTTAATGTCAGCATTGCTGGCAGGTTGTGAAGCCGGAGGGGCAGGGTTGTGATTGTGTGGGTCTTGTGCGTTAGCAATCATGGTTAAACCAGCAACCAGTCCGAAAGTGAGAATCAACTTTTTCATTGTGTAGATTTTTCTAATAGTGTTTCGTTTTTAGAGTTTTACTAAAATCGTGCCATAAAGTTATTATCAGGCCCGTATCATTTCCGTAAATTTACGAAATTTAACAATAAAGTCAGCAAACGTCCCAGTATGGAAATTCCTAAGATCTATAGTCCGTCCGAAGCAGAGAACAAATGGTATGCACATTGGCTGAACAAGGGGTTTTTTAAATCGACTCCCGACCAGCGCACGCCCTACACCATCGTTATTCCGCCACCGAACGTCACCGGGGTCTTACACATGGGACACATGCTCAATAATACTATTCAAGACGTACTCATCCGACGTGCCCGTATGCGTGGCTTCAATGCCTGCTGGGTGCCGGGTACCGACCACGCTTCTATTGCTACCGAAGCTAAAGTGGTGAAATTGCTAGCCGACCAAGGCATTAAAAAGGCAGACCTTACCCGCGAAGATTTTTTGAAACATGCGTGGGATTGGAAAGAAAAATACGGCGGCATCATCCTCGAACAATTAAAAAAACTAGGGGCTTCTTGCGATTGGGACCGCACCGCTTTTACCATGGACGCCGACCGCTCCGAAGCCGTTTACGATGTCTTCGTTGATTTGTATAATAAGGGACACATCTACCGGGGTGTACGCATGGTGAATTGGGACCCAGCGGGACAAACCGCTGTCAGCGATGAGGAGGTTATTCATAAAGAATCGACCGGTAAATTGATTTATGTAAAATACCGCATCGAAAACACCGATGAATTTCTTGTGGTTGCTACCACGCGTCCCGAAACCATTATGGGCGATACCGCCGTGTGCGTGAACCCTAACGATGAACGCTACACCCACCTGAAAGGAAAAAAAGTAATCGTGCCGGTGGTGAACCGCGCCGTGCCTGTCATCTTCGATGAATACGTCGATCCAGCTTTTGGTACCGGCGCCCTCAAAGTCACACCTGCCCACGATATCAACGACTTTAATCTCGGCATCAAACACAAATTACCGGTTATCGATGCACTCAATCCCAATGGCACCATCAGTGATGCTGCTGGGGCGTATGTGGGCATGGACCGCTTTGCGTGCCGCAAAAAAATCATTGCTGATTTAACAGAAGCAGGTCTAGTAGAAAAAGTCGAAGAGATTAAAAATAAAGTGGGTTACAGCGAACGTACCGATGCGGTCATCGAACCACGCCTATCAATGCAATGGTTCTTACGCATGAAGGAAGTTAGCAAGCCCGCCTTAGAGGCCGTTACAGGAGGCGAGGTGAAGTTGATACCTGAAAAATTCATCAACACCTACACCCATTGGATGGAGAATGTGCACGATTGGTGCATCAGCCGCCAATTGTGGTGGGGCCACCGCATTCCTGCGTGGTACGATGGTAATGGCAATACGGTGGTTTGCAGAACCAAGGAAGAAGCCATTGCCTTGCTCGAAAAACAAACGAACGCCCCAGTAGATGCTGCTTCAGTAAAACAAGATGAGGATGTGCTAGACACCTGGTTCTCTTCGTGGTTGTGGCCGTTGACCGTGTTTGATCCACATGTCATTAAGAATGGTTGGGACAACGCCAACGCTGAATTAAAATATTATTACCCGACTAATGATTTAGTGACGGCACCTGAGATTTTATTTTTCTGGGTCGCCCGCATGATCATTGCTGGCAAGGAGTACACCGGTGTAAAGCCATTCAATAATGTGTACCTAACGGGCATTGTGCGCGATAAATTGGGAAGGAAAATGAGCAAGTCGCTGGGCAACTCACCCGATCCGCTCGACCTCATTGCCAAGTACGGTGCCGATGGCGTGCGTGTAGGCATGTTGTTGAGCTCGCCAGCCGGTAACGATTTGTTGTTCGACGAAAGCTATTGCGAACAAGGAAGAAATTTCGCCAACAAAGTTTGGAACGCCTTCCGATTGGTAAATGGCTTTGAAGTGGGCGATGTGCCACAAAGTGCTGCAGCAGCGGCAGCCATCACCTGGTTCGATAACCGCTTTAACGAACAGTTGGCAGTAATTAATGATCATTACGACAAGTACCGCATGAGCGATGCCTTAATGGCAACGTATAAATTGGTGTGGGATGATTTTTGTGCGTGGTACCTCGAGGCCATTAAGCCTGATTTTGTGGAGGGCAAGGCCTTGCCAATTGACCGTACAACACTGGCCGCCACCAACGATTTCTTCTCAAGGCTTTTACGCGTCATGCACCCGTGGATGCCCTTCCTCACTGAAGAATTATGGCACTTGATGGAAAGCCGTAACGAAAACGACTGCATCCTTGTGGCCCAGTGGCCAGAGTTACAGCCCTGCCATGCCAAACTACTCGCAGAGTTTGAAGTGTGCAAGGAATTGGTAACCATGGTGCGCAATGTACGGGCACAAAAACAATTGTCGCCAAAGGAAAAACTCGAAGTTGCTGAACGGTCCTCTGCCACTCACGCTACGTTTGATGCGGTAGTAGTGAAATTGGCCAATCTCTCTGCATTTAACTACGTCTCCGAGAAAGTCGAAGGCGCCTTGAGTTTTGTGATTGGCACTACCGAGTTTTATGTGCCATTGTCTGGTCAAATCAACCCCGAAGAAGAACGCAAACGTTTGACCAAGGATTTAGAATACAACCAAGGGTTCTTAAAATCAGTGCAAGCGAAATTGGCTAATGAAAAATTTGTTGCCAACGCGAAACCAGAAATTCTTTCGGCCGAACGCAAGAAAGAACAAGATGCATTGGGTAAGATTAAAGCAATTGAAGAGCAGCTTGTGGCGTTAAAATAAACGGCTATGGATAGTCGTCTTTTTTTGAGACTATTTAAATGAGTTGTCACCCCAATCTCGTCCTCGTTTGAGCGCAGCGGAAACGAGGATGTTTTTAGCTTTGCGTTTGCAACGTAGAATTTATAGCGATTCAATCGATGAGTTAATTTACCCCCGTTACAAACGAGGACGCTACTCAGTGCATTTTAAACCAGTAGTATTGGTCTTCAAAGTCCTTACCTCGTTCCATCTCTGTTTTACAAGCGCCACCTCAAGATTTAATTTTTGTAAATGCTAATGAAGGTTGCAACCGTGTTAATGGATAATTTAGGTTAATAGCAGGTTAACATCTATCCCCCTTTCTTTTCTAATTTTCGTATCTTTGTCCCCCATAAAATCACTGTAAATGACAACTGACAAATTCGTGAACCGCCACAACGGTCCACGCGCCCAGGAAGTTTCGGAAATGCTCGCCAAAATTGGTGTGAGCTCCGTGGATGAACTCATCAATCAAACGGTTCCATCGCACATCCGTCTGAAACAGCCGCTCAAGGTGGCACCTGCCATGAGCGAATACCAATACCTCAAACACCTTAAAACCCTCGCGGCTAAGAACAAAGTGTTTCGTTCTTACATCGGGCTTGGGTACTACAATACCATTACGCCTCCAGTCATTCAACGCAATATTCTCGAAAATCCAGGCTGGTACACAGCATACACGCCTTACCAAGCTGAAATTGCACAGGGGCGTCTAGAGGCACTGCTCAATTATCAAACCATGGTCATGGATTTGACCGCTATGCCAGTAGCCAACGCATCGTTGCTCGACGAGGCCACTGCAGCGGCTGAAGCCATGTTCATGTTTTATAGCAACCGTAGTAAGGACAAAGTAAAGAACAACGCCAATAAGTTTTTCATTAGCGAAACCACTTTCCCGCAAACCATCGACGTGTTGAAAACACGTGCCATGCCTTACGGAATGGAACTGGTCATCGGTAATGCATTCACCACCAAATTTGATGCGTCTTATTTCGGTATGTTGATTCAATATCCAGATGTAAATGGAGAAGCAGCCGATTTTCGCAACCTGGTACCGAGTGTTAAAGAAATGGGTATTCAAGTGGCCGTTGCAAGCGATTTGTTAGCATTGGCCTTGCTCACGCCTCCAGGCGAATGGGGTGCCGATTGCGTGGTGGGTAATTCACAACGCTTTGGTGTGCCATTGGGTTACGGCGGTCCACACGCTGCTTTCTTTACCTGCCGCGAAGATTATAAGCGGTTGATTCCTGGCCGCATCATCGGTGTGTCGGTCGATTCAGAAGGACGTCCCGCTCTCCGCATGGCGCTTCAAACCCGCGAACAACACATCAAACGCGACAAAGCCACCTCTAATATCTGCACCGCACAAGCCTTGTTAGCCATCATGGCGAGCATGTATGCCGTGTACCATGGCCAAGAGGGTATTCGCGCCATTGCCCATTCGGTGCACAGCGCAACCGCTACTGTGGCAAATGCAGTTAAAGGGTTGGGCTATACGGTGAAGGACGGCGTTTACTTTGATACCATTCAAGTGAAAGCCGATGCTGCGAAAATCAGACCAATTGCAGAAAAGCACGAAATCAATTTCCATTACCATGGCGAATGGGTGGGCATTTCACTCGACCAAACGGTTGAACTCAGCGACTTAAACGACGTAGTGGCCGTATTTGCTGAAGCAGCCGGAAAACCAGCTGTGGCAGTGACGTATGCTAAATCGGATGCGATTGCAAAATCAGCTCTTGGTCGCACCAGTGCCTACCTCACACACCCTATATTCAACACATATCACAGCGAAAGCGAAATGATGCGTTACATCAAACGCCTCGAGAACAAAGATCTTTCGTTGGTGCACTCCATGATTTCATTGGGCTCTTGTACCATGAAACTCAATGCCGCTTCTGAACTCATGCCCATCACTTGGCCTGAGTTTGCACAAATGCACCCCTTTGCGCCAATTGCGCAAGCGGCAGGGTACACAGAAATGATCAACACCCTCAACCAAGACCTTTCTGAAATCACCGGTTTTGCAGGCATGAGCTTCCAGCCTAATTCAGGGGCACAAGGGGAGTATGCGGGATTAATGGTGATTCGCGCTTACCACATTGCGAATAACCAAGCACACCGTCACATCGCCCTCATTCCTTCTTCTGCGCACGGCACTAATCCTGCTTCTGCAGCCATGGCGGGCATGACCATTGTGGTGACAAAGTGTGACGATAAAGGGAATATCGACCTTGTTGATTTAAAAGCAAAGGCAGAACAACACAAAGACAACTTGTCGTGTTTGATGGTGACTTATCCTTCTACACACGGGGTATACGAAGAGTCCATCGTGGACATCACCAAAATCATTCACGATAATGGTGGCTTGGTGTACATGGATGGTGCCAACATGAATGCGCAAGTAGGACTCACTTCACCGGGCAATATCGGTGCAGACGTGTGTCACTTGAATTTGCATAAAACCTTCGCTATTCCACATGGTGGTGGCGGACCTGGTATGGGACCAATTGGTGTGAACGAAAAATTATTGCCGTTCCTGCCATCGCACACCTTGGTGAAAACAGGCGGTGACAAAGCCATCCCTGCTGTTTCTGCAGCGCCATACGGGAGCGCACTCATTCTGCTGATTTCTTATGGTTACATCAAAATGTTGGGTGGTGAAGGACTGCGTGCTGCTACTGAAACAGCCATCCTTAATGCCAATTACATGAAGGCGGTATTGAAGGACCATTATAAAATTCTTTACACGGGTAAAAACGGACACTGTGCACACGAAATGATTTTGGATTGTAATGAATTCAAAATGTCTACCGGTGTAGAAGTAGCCGATATGGCCAAACGCTTGATGGATTATGGTTTCCATGCACCAACAGTAGCCTTCCCAGTGGTGAATACTTTAATGGTAGAGCCAACTGAAAGTGAATCAAAAGCAGAACTCGATCGCTTTTGTGATGCCATGATTAGCATCCGCGCTGAAATTCAAGAAATTGCTGATGGCAAAGCGGATAAGGCTGTTAACGTTATTAAAAATGCGCCGCACACGTGCCGTGTGGCCATGGCGGATAACTGGACACTGCCATACTCCCGCAGCAAGGCGGCCTTCCCATTAAAGTGGGTGAAGGAAAATAAATTCTGGCCAAGTGTAGGTCGTGTCGACAATGCCTATGGCGATCGTAACCTCGTTTGCGCTTGTTTGCCAATAGAGGCGTATATGGACGAGCCAGCGCACGCTTAATTTTTTAAACTAAAAGGAAGGGACATTTCTGAAAAGAGATGTCCCTTTTTTTATGCCTTTTAATGCAAGGTTTTGGACTCAATAAAAACTATGGATGAGGCAGCACATCGTCCTCGTTTGCAACGAGGAGGTATCAAACCAGCGTTTTCAATACTGAAGGTATACGCAGTGCGTTATAACGCACCTTTAGAACGTCCTAGTTTCCGCTTCGCTCAAACAAGG
>CANGWA010000037.1 GCA_947457335.1 Sphingobacteriaceae bacterium | reverse complement strand
GAATTCACTCTTCCATAAAGTGTCACCGTTGTGCCATCAACAGAAACGGAAACATCGCTGCCATCTATTAACCAGTTGCGTTTGATGGCTTTTTCAATCTCGGCTTTCTCAATGGCGTTGTGTATTTCTGAACGGATCAAAATTTTGTTTCTTACACCTTTTACCCCAGTGAGATTTTTCACGAGATTCACAGCAGCTTCTCTTTGATAGTTCCACATTAGCTCACCCTCTAGTGTAACATAACCGTTCTCAACTTTAATTGCAATCTTATCGTTGGGAATGGACCAATTGTACTCAAAGCCCGTGAGCACTGCGTTGGCAATTTCAGAATCTGTTTTTGTCCACTGATTCGGAATGTTAACATCAATGTTCTCAATGATGGCGCGCACACCAACCACGCTTTTGGCAGCATGTTCGGCCTGTGTTTTCTTAACATAACTATCTACCTGTCCATTCAAGGAGACAACACCGTCTTTTGCCGTAACCCCAATTTCTGCGGCATGCAACATTGGCTCCCATTTTAACGCATTTTGCACGTCTGTTTGCAATTCAACATTACTTTTCATTTGATTGTTTTTTAATCAAGGGTACGTTCCCCTGACAATGCAAAGGTGAAGTACGTATGGCAAGTAAATGTTATAAAATTTTGATTTTGATTTATAGATTTATATGGATTCACAAATCTTCAAGGTTTTTTCGTTTATGACCTTTCAATTGCTTGAATTCACTTGGAGTGAAACCCGTTTCTTGTTTGAATTGTTTGGATAAATAAGCAACACTCGAGTAGTTCATTGCATATGCTATCTCAGTTAGGCTTAATTCGTTGTAAAGAATGAGTTCTTTTATCTTCTCCATGCGATTTAGGATGATGTAATGTTCAATGGTTATCCCTTTGCACTTAGTGAATATTTCTGACAGGCGGTGATAGCTATAACCCATTTTATGACTCAAGATGAGCGAAAACTTCAGGTTTTGTTTCTCTTCTGTATGGTGGATCATTTCAATAATTATGTTGCAAATTTTCTCCACAATCACGTCGTTCTTATCATTGATAATTTCTAGTCCTGATACATGAAGTGCCTCTTTAAATTTTTGAAGGGACTCAGGCGTCACTGAATCATCAATCTCAACTTCACCAAGTTCTATTTTTCTATAGCCAATTTTAGCTTTTTCAAGCTCAGTTTTTACCAGTTGTTGGCATCTTTGGCTCACCATGTGTTGAATAACTAGTTTCATGGAAAAAGATTAAAATGAAGTGTGCTAGCACCATTAAATTGCAATCACGCAAAACGGAAAGGGTTGCCAAATAAATACGGCCGGTTTCGAAGCAATTGGTGACTTTACTTTAAAGAAACAAGTGAAATTCTGGTTGCAGATTCAATGTGAAGATTCACCAATCTTATATCAAATATACCTATAATGTTGGTCAAGTCCTATTCTTGTATGTTATTGTGGTTGTTTGATCTTGTTCTAACCGCTGTCCTAGGGCACTTCTTCTGCACATTATGACACATGTCATATTATTTCATGCTATTTGTGTAAGTGATGACATGAATGTTACAGGACAATTGTCCTTAGGCAATCGGTTACTGAAAAATCATTCAGAACAAACGGTTATTTATCCCTATTCCCTTTAGAAAAGAGTGTTGTTTTCCTTTTCTCCATCTCTTCTGCAACAGCGCTACTTCCGCCTCCTCGTGCACGCAATTGCGCAATGATGTTGGTGTAACTTTGCTCATCGCGATTCTGACTCAACTTGAAAACATTTTCAATGGTTTCAATTTTTATTTCAAATCCAACAATAGCAGGCATCATTTTCCCAAGGTAATCGGATGTTAAATTAGCGTATACCGTAGGTGATTGTGTATTTCCTGCTTCGAATTTTAAGGTGAAACGGTGCATCAAATCCATTAACTCAGTAGATGTTAAAAAACGAATAAGACCGGGTACGTGTATACTCATGTAATTCCACGTCGATCCAATTCCAGGAGTGGTGTACCAGGAAGCACTAACGTAGGCACTTGGACCGGTAAATACGGCGAGCACCTGCGCGTTTTCTACAAAAGCGCTGTGATGATCGGTATTGCGCATTAAGTGCCCCTCTAAATAGAGACCGTCTGCTTTCTCAGTTACCACCACAGGCACCTGTGTGGCTACTTGGTGCCCATTGAGAAAACTTCCCGTTAAAAAAATAAAGGGATGTTCTTCCATAAACTGAAGTAACCTAGTACGCTCCGGTTCTTTGAAATAGGAAAAATGGTACATGCTCGTTTTGTTCGAATAAAGGTTGTTGTTGCACTAAATCTAACTTTTTTATTTGAACGAAAAGCGCGGAGCTTCTTGCTGTTTTTTGGGCGTTGCAACAGCCTTTTTGTCATGGAGGTGAAGGCTGTTGCGGGGCCGTTCGTTATAGCCTGCTTCCTTGCCACAAGCAAGGTAAAAGCGGGCAGTGTCTCTAAAAAAAGAGCCCTGCCCGCTATGCCTTGCTAATGGCAAGTTGCGCAGGGCTGCCACTACCGTCCCTAACGCAGCGTTGTTACCCACGGTTACAAGAAGGGGTCGGCCATTTTACGGGGACTTGACAATCTCCTTTTTTTTTCGTATATTATGTTAGCGAGGTAGCGAACACTTCTTTTAGCACGTGCAGATCAATGTCTGCTAGCGATTTGAATTGAATGCAGTACCCGGTGATGTTGGCCTTGCCCAAACGATTGCCATAGCTGTCTTTTAAATAAGTTTTGTTGTCGTTGCCAAACACGTATACCGAAATGCCCTTCGTAGTGGCTGTCAGGCCGATTTTATACCAATCTTTTGTCGTGCCGTTGGTATAGGTAAGCTGGCAATGGCCATAACCGATGTTGGGATTAGAAACTGTTTTACCCGAACCATCCTTTCCGTCTAAAAACCACAATTGGCTTTTCGGGTGCGCATGTATGATGTGTTCATGCAATAAAGTGAGTTCACTTTTTTTTGGTGTGGATAAGGATTCAAGATAGTTGTTGATTTGTGCGAGAACAGACATTGCAGTGAAAGGGTCTTGGTGCTGTTAGAAAAGAGAACGGAAGTTATTTGACAAACGAATAATAAGTTGTGCCGCTTTCTGACGCTACATAGATGAAGTAAAACCCAGCGGGTAATGTTTGTGTGCCGATGCGGTAAGTGTTATGGGATAATTGCTCCACTGAACAGGGCATCCATTGAGCAGTGCTAGAGAGAAATCGGATAGAAGTGATAGGGGTGTTAGAAGGATTCTCGATGAATAGAAAATCGTTAACGGGGTTCGGAAAAAAGGACAAGGTACTCTCCATATTGCGATCAAGGAGACCAGAGCAGCCGTTCACGGTTACCGTGATGGCAGAAGAATAGGTGGACACGCAGCCATTGGTACCAGTGCCTGCTACCGCATAGTAATAGGGGTAACTACCTATTGTAGTGAAGGGAGGTGTCGTGAAAACCGATCCGCCGGCAACACTGTTCCATGAATACGACACCGCGCCAGTAGCAGTGAAAGAGAGTGTGCCCTGTTGGCAGATTGGGTCGTTGTTCACGGAATACAGTAGTGACGGCAATGGGTTGACTACGATAGTAATCGATCCAGTAGTGGCACACCCCAAGGAGTTTGTTCCAACCACACTGTAGGTGATGGTGCTGGTCGGGCGATTTGAAAAGGTGGCAGTTGTTGGACCAGAGCTCCAAGAATAAGTACTGGCGCCGGCGACACTACAGGTTACCAAATCACTTCTACAAATGGTTGAACTGCTTGCTGATAAGGTGAGTTGCGGTGCTGGATAGACAGCAGCCAATACGGTGGCTGTGGTCGCACAATTGTTATAGGCGTCAACAATGGTGATTGTATAAACACCAGGAATTGTGACCACGGTGTTACTAACTGGACCGGAGAAGCCTGGTCCGGATATAGTGTAATTGATTACGCCACCTGGAGGTAACGTGTTTGCATTAAAAGCATAAACCATCGCGCCACACATCCCATTTACACCCATCGAAGCAATTGAAACCGAGGGTATGAAAGTTGGACTATTGCTGGCGTTGCACTGTGCACGAAGGGTCTGAAAACAGTTCAAAAACAAACTGCCAATAAAAAGAAAGAATATCTTTTTCATGAAGCGATTTTATGGTATTTAGTGTTTGAATCCAATCAGTGGACGCCCTCTTAATGCTTGCCATAATACGTACAGAGCGAAAACCAAGTACAATAGGCTAACAAAAACAATGCCAGTTACGGTTTTGACTAAGGTTAATGAAAACAGTGGAATAACCTGTATGGCATGCATCCCAACAAAATGGGCGATGCGTAAATCACCCCGTGTTCTGCTCCATTTCACAAGTGGAACAGTGTGTTGGGAGGTAGTGGTGCCCACGGCGTGGCTGAGCCGACTTCCCATCAGTAATCCTTCAAGTGAAAAAATAAAGAATAAAATAAGACTCAAGCGAATGGCCCACAAGGTAGCGGCGGTTAAGGTGGTTGGCGTAAATGTAAAAAACAACCAACCCACGTAAGCACCGTACACAGCAATAAGCACGGCGGCGATGCCCATCAGCCCAAATAGTAAGCTGTATAGAGGAGTGCTCACATTGAAGTGCGACGCTTGTTGTCGGCCTGCTTGCAGGGCAATGTATCCCACTTCAAAGGTAAACAAGCCTACATTCACCCAACTGAAACATTGCACATCCATCATGGGTAAATGTGTGCAAAACCATGCCATGGTAAAGAGGTAGATGGCAGTGGAACTGGCGAATTTAAATGGCTTGTACCAAGCATTCACACCATTTACCATTTTGTGCGAGGTAAAGGTTAGCACCATAAACACCCCTGCCAAGCAGGTATTGGCCAACACGAACCAAAACAAAACTGGATTCATGCTCTGAAAATGCTGAATAAAATGCATGTGGTTTAGAATTATGCGCTAGCTCGTCTTTTTGAGGAAAGGTAATAAAATACACAACGCCACCTACACCTGTATTGATAAGGCATCGGCCAAATTATTCCTCACTAGCTCGGAAGTGCTCTAGAACTTCTGATTTCGTACGGTTGAAAATCCAAAAAACAATCGGAAAGACTAACAAGGTAAGGATGGTGGCGGTTATCAATCCTCCAATAATCACAATGGCTAATGGCTTCTGACTTTCGGATCCAATGCCAGTGCTAATGGCGGCTGGCAAGAGTCCGATCGACGCCATTAATGCGGTCATCACCACCGGTCGGGTGCGTGCCCGCACCCCTTCTAACACGGCTTGATCGAGTGGTAAATTGAGTTTTAGATTTTTATGGAATTCAGAAATCAAGATGACGCCATTTTGAATGCAAATACCAAAGAGGGCGATGAAGCCAACTCCGCCTGAAATGCCAAAGTTAACGCCAGTGAAGTGCAGGGCGAGAATGCCACCGATAATAGCAAAAGGCACGTTGGCCAATACGATAAGGGAGTCTTTTACATTGCCAAACATGATAAACAGCAAGATAAAAATGCCAATGAGGCTGATGGGGACCATTTGTCCCAATGTCTTCGTAGCGCGCACTTGGTTTTCGAATTCTCCTGTCCAGCCAATCGAATACCCTTGTGGTAGATGGATGTTTTTCTCCACATTTTTTTGCGCTTCGGCAATGGTGCTGCCCAAGTCGCGATCGCGTACCGAAAATTTTACGCCAATGAACCGTCGGGTGTTGTCGCGGTATATAAAGGCGGGTCCCGTGTTTTTTTGAATGCTGGCAATCTCTTTGAACGGTATTTTGTATCCTTCCAAGGTGGGTACCTTGATGTTGCCAATGTCTTGTTCATTTTTACGGTATTCCTTAAGGTACCTGACGCGGATATCAAACATTTTCTCGCCTTCGTATTTTTGGGTGGCGGTTTTTCCTCCAAAAGCCATCTCTAAAACGGCTTGGGCATCGGCTACTTTCACGCCATAAGCTGCCATCTTGTTGCGGTCGAGTACGACGCTTTCTTCTGGCTGCCCAACATTTCTCAAGATGCCCACATCCTTAATGCCATCCACATGTTCTATTTGCTGTATCACCGCGTTGGCAATTTTGTCCAACTCATCAAGATCATTGCCATAAATTTTGACGGCATTGGAGGCATTGATGCCAGCAACACTTTCGGCCACGTTATCAATAATGGGTTGCGAGTAATTGTAACCGATGCCTTGGTAAAGGGAAAGGGAATCGTCCATTTGCCGCACCAAATCATCCATAGACATCTTGTGTGTCCATTCTTCTTTCGGCTTTAAATTCACTTGCATTTGCACATAGTAGAAGCCACTAGGGTCGGTGCCATCGTTGCTACGACCAACTTGACTTAACACGCCATTGACCTCTGTAAATTTGCGGAGTTCTTTTCGCAGCAAAGCAGTTTTTTCAACCGTTTCGGTAAGACTTTGGCTCATGGGGAATTTCGCCTCTACCCACAAGGCCCCTTCGTTTAATTGCGGTAAAAACTCTGTACCCAAAAATTTAGCGGAGAACACACACACTACAATTAAGATCAGTGACCCGAAAATGGTTTTGCGTTTGTTTCGAAAAGTCCAGTTAAATCCTTTCTCCACAACACGGTTCCAGAACGTAACAAAGGGGTTATTTTTTTCCTTTACATTTTTGTTGAGCAATAAGTGACACAATACCGGTACCAAGGTGAGCGTAAAGAGCAACGCACCAAGCAGTGCGAAGCCTAGCGTATAGGCGAGTGGCGAGAACATTTTTCCTTCTACTTTTTGAAAGGCAAAAATGGGCAATAAGGCAGTAATGATGATGAGTTTGGAAAAGAAGATGGCCTTTCCCATTTCAGCGCCCGATTTCTTGATGATTTGTCCTTTCAATAGTTTGTTATACACCTGCATGCCTTTCTTGTGTGCCAGGTGATCAAGGGTCACAAAAATTCCTTCCACCATCACCACAGCCCCATCGATGATAATACCAAAGTCGACCGCCCCCAGGGATAATAAATTCGCACTCATGCCTTTTAGTTTCAAGCAGAGGAAAGCGAATAATAGGGAGAGAGGAATAATAATGGAGACGGTAACAGTGGTGCGCCAATCGGCCATGAACAGAAATACGATGACGGTTACCAACAAAATGCCTTCGAGCATGTTGTGCATCACCGTGTGGGTGGTAAAATTCATGAGATTGTCGCGATCGTAGAACGTCACCATCTGCACATCTTTTGGTAAGATTTGTTCGTTGAGTTCAGTTATTTTTGCTTTCACGCGTGCCAGCACTTCCTGTGGGTTTTCTCCCTTACGCATCACCACAATGCCTTCAACAGCATCGTCGTTATCGTTCAGTCCAACTTGCCCCACTCTTGGCAAGGCGCTTTCTTTCACTTCAGCCACATGTTTTACTAAAATGGGATTGCCCCCAATGTCCGCCACGATAATGTTTTCGATATCCGAAATGCTCCCAAGTAATCCTACGCCCCGCACAACATAGGCTTGTTTGTTTTTCTCAATAATGTCGCCACCAACGTTGATATTGCTTTGGTTAACCGCATCAAACACCTGCACGGGAGTAATGTCGTATTTGGATAAACGGTTAGGGTCAATACTGACTTCATAGGTTTTCTCTTGTCCCCCAAAGGCCACTAAATCTGCTACGCCCGGCACAGCGCGCAATTGACGGTTAATGATCCAGTTTTGAATGGTGAGCAGGTCGCGGGAGTCGCGTGTAGAACTTTTGAGGGTGTAGCGAAAGATTTCACCCGTTGGTCCGTACGGTGGCTGCACATCTGGCACCACACCGTCCGGTAAGTTCACGTTACGCAGTAGGTTATTGACCTGTTGTCGTGCAAAGAAATCGTCAACATCGTCCTCGAAAATAATTTTGATGACCGAAAGTCCGAACATGGTGATGCTGCGCACGCTTGTCTTTTTTTGCACTGAGTTCATGGCAATTTCGACTGGCGTGGTCACAAAACGCTCTATTTCTTCAGCACTGCGGCCATTCCATTCTGAAACGATGATGATTTGCGTATTCGTGACATCAGGAAAAGCCTCAATGGGCATGTTTTTGAAGGATAGAAATCCTGCAATGACTAAAATACCAACAGCGAAAAAAGTAAAGGCCTTGTTCTTTAAAGAAAAAGCGATGATGTTGCGAATCAGTTTGTTCATGCTTAATCGTTTAGGGCATCATAGATTAATAACTGATTTTCAGTGATCACTTTTTCGCCTTCCTTTAAACCGGCAATCACGTAGGTGGTTTCGCCCACTTGGCGAAAGACTTCGATGGGACGTGTTTCGATGGTGTGGCGGTCTTTAAAAATCATGACAAAGTTTTTGCTTTTGTCGAAGATGACGGCGTTGGAGGGAATCGCTATCATGTCACGGTCTTCTGCATAGGAGAGACGGATGGTCGCGCGCATTTCAGGTTTAAGGAGGAAGCCATCGTTATTGAGTTTGATACGCACCTTCATGGCCTTGGTTTCAGGATCGATGATGTTAAATATTTTATCCACCTTGCCGTAGAATTTTTTGTCGGGGTAACTTAAGGTGGTTACGGCGGCATCAACGCCCATGCGAACTTGGTTAATATCGCTTTCGTTAACGTTGGCAATGGCCCATACTTGGTCTATTTCGGCAATGTCAAAAATGTTGTCGGATTTATCGTTGCGCAACAACATGTCTTGATTGATGTCTTTTTGAATGATGAAACCATTGATGGGGGATCGCACTTCAAAGGTCGCTTCACCTTTAATGTGGTAAATGGCGTAGGTCTCCTCTACTCGGTGCAATTGAGAAAGTGCTTTTTCGTACTGGCTATTGGCCTCTAACACATCGCGTTCAACAGTTAATTTGCCTTCAAACATCTCCTTGGCCACTTTTAAATTGTTTTTTGCCACGAGCACATCGTTTTTAGCGTCCTCCAGATCTTTTTCAAATGCCGCAACTTCTGTACTTCTTATAGTGGCTAACAATTGGCCTTTAGTGACATAATCCCCTAATTCAACAAAGACGCGTGTCACGTTACCGCCCACTATCGGGTAAATTTCAATGAGTTTGTTGTTATCTGCAGTTATTTTTCCGTAAAAGTTGAGTTCATTTTGCAAGGGTTGTATCACCGCTGTTGCGGTTTTAGTGGTGGCCAGCATTTTGTCGCTCAGGACAAATGTTTTTTGAAGATCTTCTTGCTTCGTTTTAGTAGCACAGGCAGCGTTGAAAAGGGACAAAGCGATGAGGGAGGACACAAGAACTTTCATTTTTAGAAGTTTTCTTTGTTGGTAATGTAATTGAGGTTGATGCCGGAGATAATCAATGCTTTTTTGAGTTCATTGATTTGAATGGTGGATTGGTTATAGCTTTCCATGAAGTCGGTGAACTCTAGCATGGTCAAATTGCGTTTTTCAAAATTCGATAACATGCCGTTGTAGACCGCATCGAGGTTGCTGACCGTGGTGGGGTCGATGTTTTTGTATTGATTCACCTGTTGCTGCCAGAGTTGGAAGTACATTTCTGCTTGTTGTTGCACTTGCAACTTTTTAAAATCGCGGTTGATTTGTGTTTGTTGTAATTGCGCTTCGGCGAGTTGAATGTTGCCTTTGTTTTTGTTCCAAAGTGGCAAGGGAACCCCCAACGTAAAATTCACTTGATTTTGAAAGGCGCCACCGCGTTGATCATATGAAATACCAGTAGTTATATCTGGACGTGCGATGGACCTTTGCCATTTAAGATACAACGCTTGGTTTTCGATGGCTTTAATGGTGCTGAGGTAATCAAGGTTATTGGCCAGTGCTGTGCTTAAGATGCTGTCCTTGGCCAACTGTTTGTTTTGAAACTTATTGAGCAGTTCAGCTTCGTTTACCTGAGGGGTGGCTAATTCAGTGATACCCGTTAACAACGACAGGTTGTTTTGAGAGTTGAGTTGGTCTTGATAAATCTCATTTCTTTCGTTTTTAAGATTTAGCACTAAAGATTGCAGGCGCACCACTTCACGCAGGGCTACATTGCCCTTGTTGGCCTGCAAATCGTAGTTTTTTACAAGGTTATCAATGATCACAATTTGTGCATCGAGTGATTTTATTTTTAATTGATTAAAGTAGATGGTGTAAAAGGTCAGGTGCAATTGGTATTTCAAATTGCGCATCAGTTGTTCAAATTCGAGTGTGGCCAGTGCCAAATTGCTTTTGGTATAATTGATTTCGTTTTTTTTCTTGCCACCGAGGTAAATCAGTTGTTGAATGGCAACGGCTTTTTGTCCCTCTGGTCCAACGTCGAAACGGGTGTGGTTTTGAGGATTAATCAAATTAAACTCAGCGGTAATGTAGGGTTGTTCCCATATTTTCGCCTGAATAACCTCCGCTTGTGATGCGGTGATGTTAAATTGTTCTGCCAACAATTGTAAGTTGTTTTTTTGAAGCAATTCTTCTGCCTGTTGCAGGTTTAAAGACCTTTGTCCCGCCGCTAGCACAGTGAAACAAAAGAACAGGTTGAGGAGGTAAAAACGGTTCATGTGCACCTATTCGTTCGCGAGGGCAAATGTCCGCTAGCGTACTTTAACTCTCCTTAAGCCGACCTTAAAAACACCTTAAAGTTCAACCGCCAATGTTGGAAGCAGGATTAATAGTGGCTGTTGGATGGATTAAAGTTAGATTAGAAAGGTAATCACGAAGGTGTTTTCTTGCTGTTTGTTCACCGCATAGGCAATGGTGGCATTTTGTTGGTTAAAAATGCGTTTCACAATGCGCAGGCCCAACCCTAGTCCCGACTTATTTTTAGCGTTTTCGCCGCGCATAAACGGATCGAATAATTTTTTCTGGTCAGCAGGGGTAATCAGTGTTCCGTCATTACTTACAGTAATGATCAATTGATGCGCCTTTTCTTCTATCTGTACGTGTGCAATTTTTGTAGTGGAATAGAGATAGGCGTTTTTGAATAAATTAACAAAAGCGATGGTTAAAAGTGATTTAAATCCCGGCACTTCAATGTGCTCAATGGCATTCATGGAAAAATCCATTTTGAAATCATGGTAATTTTTATTGACGGCTTCAGCTGCATCAAAAAGCACTTCGTCGATACGGCAAATTTCTTGTGGTATGCTTTTACCTGTGTCCAGCTTGGATAATAGGATAAGGGAGTTGGTGAGTTCTGACAAGTAGTTCACTTCTGAGAGTAGTTGCTGGTCGAAGTCTACTTCTATTTGTTTTTTTCTAGCTTCAATAATGCGGTTTTCTAATTTAGCGATAATGCGCGCAATGGGGGTGCGTAATTCGTGAGAGGCATTGGCTGTAAACTCTTGTTGTTTGCGGTAGGCTTCGTTAATGCGTTCTAGCATGTGGTTAAATTCTACCGCTAACAGATCAATTTCGTCCTTGGTGCGCTTTACAGCTATTTTAGTCGTTAGATCACTTTCTGAAATGTTTTTGATTTGCTGATGAAATGCGTCCAACGGCGCAAGCATTTTTTTGACAAAGCTATAAGTCAGAATCCACGATAGTCCCGTAAAAACAATATAGGAGATGATAAGAATGTACAACAGATAGGTTAGTTTTCTACGGCCATAGGTGTCGTGTGCGGAGACGAGCGCGTAAAAATCGTGGTCCTTGGTGTCGTAAAAGAAGCCGTGGACTTCGTTGTCGTTTTCCATCCTGAAAAACGTTTTTTCTTTCTTGAGTTGTTTCAGGTCTTCTTTACTCCAATTGATTGGGGTGTCGTCAAGACTACTGTAGATTAAATTGTAATTGGCATCGAAAATGAGTGTTTTTTCATTGTAGAGTTTGTGGATGCTGTTTTTATCAATGAGTTTCAGCAGTTGGGTGTCGATTTCTTTAACATCTACTAATAGCTTAATGGTTGAGATAGCCTTTTCATTCAATCTGTTTTCAAATTCATCTTTTCTAAAATCGGCATAGAGCGAATAAATCAGCGCCGCAGAAAAGGCGAAGATCAAAGTGAACAACAATGAAATGCGAAAGGCTATTTTACTTTTAAGATTCATCCAATTTCTTTTAAATAATAGCCATAACCGGCCTTGGTGTGGATGAGCTTGGTAGCGAAGTCTTTATCAATTTTTTTTCTGAGGAAATTGATGTACACTTCAATGGTGTTTTGATTGCTATCGATATGGTAATCCCAAAGTTCACCAGCTATTTGTGCTTTTGAAAGCACCCTTCCGTTGGCTTTAATGAGGATACTGAGTAATTTGTATTCTTTGGGACTGAGGTTGATTTCTTGCTGGTTGCGCAGGACCTGGAAGGTGTCCAAATTCACCGTTAAATCAGCAATGCGGTACAAGGAGGTGTTGGATTGGGGGATTTCTTTTCGCCTTAACAAAGCTTGAATTCTGACCAATAACTCGTCGAAGTGAAAGGGTTTGACGAGGTAGTCGTCTGCACCACTTCTAAAGGCCGTTACTTTATCCTCCACTTCACCATAAGCCGTGAGCATTAAAATGGGGAGCCCTTTGTTCTCTTCTCTTATTTGTTTACAGACTTCTAATCCGTTTAAACCCGGCACATTGATGTCTAACACCACACAATCATAGGTTTTTAATTTAAGTTGACTCCGCACCAGCGAACCATCGTAAACGGCATCACAAGAAAAGGCATTGTTAGTAAGAAAAGTGCGTATTTCTTGAGAAAGAATGGCGTCGTCTTCGAGCAGTAAGATGGAAGTTGTGTGAGAGGAAGTATCAGGCCAGTTTTCCATTTTTGTGGCAGTTAATGTTGCGGAACAACACCTCTAAGGTACTTATTTCTTTCCTTTTAATTCAAATAGGTCGATTACAAAGCGAATGCAATGTATTTCAAATACGTTATCTAAAATTCACCTTCAATGGGTATGCCAAGCAGAATACAAGGACAGTTTTTATGTTTTCTATAGGAAGGCCTTCACAAAAGTAACTCGAGTGATGAAGCAATTATCCTCTCATCTTGGGCCAATGTCCCTTTTCATCCTTCTTTACCCATTGTTCGCGGGTAATTCTACCCGAAGGGTCGTAGCAGGTCATGTACCAAGAATTGGGTTGCCCTTCGGCATGCTTAGTGTAGTCGAAGAAAACAGCTATCTGGCCATTGGCGTAAAACTCTTTATAAGAGACATAGTAGCCGTTTTTAAATACGTGAACGTATCGGAGTCGTCCTTTTTCATAACATTTGTACTCACCGTTGAGCAGGATGGCATCGTTATTAGACGGTGTTACTGATGGACCGTCTATTTTTCCTTTTTTAGAAATAAATCGACCCATGGGATAAATGTTTTTACCATGATCGAAATAGGTATAACGCCAGTAAAAGCGCGTAACGACTGTATCCACCACACGCTTGCCGTATTTGTTTAAATAAATAATCCAATAACCGTCTTTCAGACCTCTTTCATCAACTCGATTAATAGAGGATTCTTGGCTTTTTAAAAAGTTAAATGAAAGGAGGAGCGTTAAGCCGAGTAAGTATTTAGACATGGAAATGTACCCTAATCAAATCGTTAGCAAATTAAATCTAATAAGAGAATTCGTTTTTTGCAACCAGTTGACCTTACTTTTTAAGCGGGCTTTGCTTGCAAGTCGTTTACTTAATCTGTTTCTTTAGTGCCTTAATGGTTAGCTCTATACCTTTTGCAGGAGATGTTGCAGTTAGTCCAAATTGCTTTTCAATTTTTGTACTATCGAAGATATAATCCTGTTCATATTGATACATCATTTCGGGGAATTCACGCATGATGGGTACAAACAGCCCCAATATTTTCATCAACCATACAGGAACGGGCTGTAGTCTTGGGTCGACCTTTAGTTCCTTGGCAATTAATTCAATCCACTGTTGATTGGTTAATTTTTCTTTCGTTGTGGGTACGTGCCACACTTGATTAAAGGCTTCGTTATGATTACCCAGCAACGCTGTGGCTTTTGCAGCGTCAGGGGTATAGGTGTAGGTGTGAATTTTACTAACGTCCCCAAAGGCTTGCGCTTTTTTGCCTTTTATTAAATTATCAGCAACCATTAGATTGAGGGCACTGGCTTTGTTGTTTGGACCATAGAAGTCCGCCGACCTCGCAATTAATGCAGTTAATCTTTTACCTTCTACTTCACGCAGAATCATTTCATGCAGTTGCTGCCGTACTTGTCCCTTCTTACTCGCCGCACCAATTGCCGATTGCTCAGTCATAAAGGGAATTGCGGCGGGTTGGTACATGTATACGTTATCAAAAAACACCAGTTTCGCTCGGTGTTTTTTACATCCTTCAATGACAGCTTGCAAAAAAGGTGGCCAGGTACTTTGCCAGGTGCTGAGTTTGTACTCAAATCCAACAACGACATAAACCACTTCGCTGCCTTCAATCGCCTTTTCGATCAACCGAAAATTGGTCAAATCCATCTTGTACAATTCGTCGGTTGGGTTAACTCTAACAGGGTTGCGGCTCACTAACCGTATTTTATTGGTGTAACTTAATAGTTCGGCTGCAAGCGGTGTGCCAATGGCGCCACCTGATCCAATGATAGTATGCATGTTGCTAAGTGGGTTGAACTTATCGCAGGGAGTTTCCGTGCTGGTGTGAAGGTAATTGAATTTGCCGGGACAAGTTGCGGTAAATGGACAGGAGGTGAATATTCGGGATAAACGTTTTGACGACAGCGTTAGTTAAGCGAAGAAAAATCTTTCCAAAAGAGCAATGGTGTTCCCAAAGGCGTGCATGGCCATACCCGGATAAATGGAACGGGTATAATGGCGCGTGTACCCATAAATCAACGCGTCTATTAATCCAATGCCAGTGTAAAACAAAGCCGATGCATTGGTGCTATAGATATACCCGTGGCTTACGACAAAAAAAATGGCTTGGATGAGAATGCTGCGGTGTACGTTTGTTTTTTTAAACAGAAAGGAAAGTACTAAACCCCGGTAGAGCAACTCTTCTGCTACGGGAGCAATGATGATGGCGCCAATGAAACGAATGACTGTGGAGTAGGGACCATGATTCCAT
>CANGWA010000036.1 GCA_947457335.1 Sphingobacteriaceae bacterium | reverse complement strand
AAATGCTGATTTTTTGGCACTTTACAGAAGTTTTATAGACAAAGAGATTAGAAAGCTATTTCCAAATGAGGAGTATTTAGTTTATCAGAAGATACCTACATTTCGCGTCCATTTAAAAAATAATGTAAGTGTAGGCGAATTCCATAGAGACAGGGATTATAATCACGGAAGGAGTGAAATCAATTTTCACATGCCATTTACCGATACCAATTCAAGTAATTCAATCTGGATGGAATCACAAGAAGGACTTGAAGATTATAAGCCGTATGTCCTAAAATATGGACAACTATTGATGTTTGATGGGGCAAATTTAAAACATGGTAATAAATTAAATGATTCTGACGATACCCGTGTTTCTGTTGATTTTAGGGTAGTTCCATTCAGTAAGTTTGAAGGATCAGACAAAGGCTCCATCAATACACATGTACAGTTTAACATTGGGGGCTACTTCGAAAAGATATAGTATGAAGGATTTTGTTTTTATTATTCCCCTTACACCAAAACGGTTATTAAATCCTATACGTCAAACTTTATTCGATTTGATGATTTATGGATTGAAGAACCAGAAGTCAGATAATTGGAATGCCCTCTTGATGGGCGAAGAAGAGAAGGTGGAAGGTAACTTGATTTATTTGAACTCTGAAAAGGCACTGGATCAAGATTATGTAAAAGAATTCCGTGGCGACCCAGGTCATACAGATAAACACCATAAAATTGAAATAGCACTACAACATATAGCAAGGGAGGCGAAAAAGCCAAAGTATCTTATTCGGTTAGATGATGATGATCTGATTTCTCCGGATGTAATTCAATTTATTGAAAGAGAAGGAATGAATTATGATTGCTATGCGGACAAATATCAGGCATTGTACAATATTACCGATGCTCAAATAGCACTTCCTAAATTGCCATGGCTAGCAAATTCAATTTTTCACAAATATGAACACGCAATAACGGTTGTTCCCCAATTCAATAGGAAACTGATTAATTGCAGCCATAGCGATGCTTTCCATTTGTATTACGGGGATAAAAAGATTTACTTTTTCCCAAAGTACGAGCCGCTTTATTTACGCATACTGTCTGAGACAAGCTTGCACATTAAAACCGCTGAAAAGGCAACATATAGCGATCACAAAAGAAAATATGGATTCTGGTACCATTACCAACTTCCGAGTTACGAACCTTACATCACCCTTTTAATCGAAAAATTTCAATCGATTTTGAATATCCGGATTGAAAGGAAGAGCAGTCAGTTGGGTTTAGTAGTTGCAAAGTTGGCCTATGAGTTGAAAAGACAACTAAGTAAGGTGAAACGTAGATTAGGGGCAAAGCACTAGATTATGAAATGGAGTGGAGTAGGATAGGCGCGCGGTTAACCGCAATTAAACATGTTACTTAAGGTGGAAATACTCAAAATCAACCTAAAGAATTGGGCGCTCGGGGCGATTTGCTTGGCGTCCTACAAATATTTAAGGTTATTGTAAGATGGGCCATGATTTTTTCTTACTAGCTTGTTACTCTGTAATTGAATACTGGTTACACAATAATTTGCTAAATATCAATCTAGGATAGGCAATTTGTTGGAAGTAATGGCCTCAATTATAAAACACTAAAACAAAACAATAACAGTACTGTAATACTTGCTCTGAATAAATAACTTAATAGAGACAATTAACAAATATGTGCGGAATTTTTGGAATCGTTTCCAGAAAAAATGTAGACAAAAAAGACCTAAGGGTCTTGGTGAAGCATTCACAACAACGCGGTAAAGATTCAAGTGGATTAATCTATTTGGATAAAGGACAGTACCAAGTTTGTAGAGCAGATTATAATATAGAACAGCTCCTTCAAAAGGTTAGACCTTACCTGTCTCCAATTGTTCTGGGGCATAGCCGACTCATAACAAATGGACTAGGGGATAATCAACCAGTAGTAAGAGATGACATCTTTGTGCTCCACAATGGCATTATCGTCAATGAGAAAGAAATCTGGGATAAAATAAATGTAGAGAGGAAATTTCAAATCGACTCAGAAACTATTATCGCTGTAACAATTGATCATTTTAACAAGGGTGGTCAAGTGGAGGGTTTATTTGACAGTATACGCAGTAAATGCAAGGGTATTGTATCGTGTGCGGTTTTCCTTCAAAAAATGGGCAAGGTAGTTCTGCTCTCAAACAACGGTAGCCTTTATACGGGAGCTAAAGGAGAGGCAACCTACTTTGCCTCAGAAAACTACGCGCTGACTCAAATCGGTGCTGAAAAAATTACTCAATTACATAATGATTATGTCATTTGGGATATTCCAGTTCCAACCGCTTTGCCCGCTAAAGTCACTGATTTCAAAATCAGCAGAGAAAATCTGATTCCTGAATTTGTATATAACAAATCACAGGAGAACATGTTGGAGTATAAAAAGCTAAATCTCCGCAGATGCACCAAGTGCATTCTGCCTGAGACAATGCCTTTTATTTATTTTAATGAACAGGGCGTTTGCAATTACTGCCTAAATTATAAATCGAGAAATAGCCCAAAACCGAAGGAGGAATTATTAAAGATTGTTGAACCTTACCGGAAAAAGGAGGGGCTAGAATGTATTGTACCTTTTTCTGGTGGCCGCGATAGTTGTTTTGGATTACACCTAATTGTAAAAGAACTTAAACTGCGGCCAGTTACTTATACCTATGATTGGGGAATGGTAACCGATCTAGGCAGACGCAACATTAGCAGAATGTGCGCAGAATTGGGGGTCGAGAACATTATTGTAGCTGCAGATATTTCTCTTAAACGGAAAAATATACGAATGAACCTAGAGGCGTGGCTAAAGTCACCAAATTTAGGAATGATGGCTATGCTGACTGCTGGAGACAAACATTTTTTTAGATACGTTGAAGAAATTAAAAAGCAAACAGGTTTAAGTTTGAACCTCTGGGGAATCAATCCATTGGAAGTAACACACTTTAAAACAGGATTCCTTGGTATTAAACCTGATTTTGAAGAGAAACATGTCTATAGCAACGGCGCAATGAAGCAGTTGCGCTACCATGCCAAACGTTTTAGAGCCATGATGGATAGCCCTGGATATTTTAATACTTCTCTTTGGGATACATTGAGCGGAGAATACTTCCGTAGTTTCGCAAAAAAACAGGATTACTACCACATATTTGACTTCTGGCGTTGGGATGAAGAAGAGGTCAATTCGGTCTTAATTAAAGAGTATGACTGGGAATTGGCTGTAGATACAAGCACAACATGGCGGATCGGCGATGGGACCGCGGCATTCTACAATTATGTTTATTACACCGTAGCAGGCTTCACCGAACACGATACATTTAGAAGTAATCAAATTCGCGAGGGTGAGATGACTAGGGACGCAGCCTTGAAACTGGTTGAAGATGAAAACCAACCAAGATATCAAAACATACGTTGGTACCTTGATACTTTGGGAATGGATTTTGAGAGGGTTATCAAAATTGTCAATGCGATTCCAAAACTATACCAGCATTAGGAGCCATTTGGCTCCTTTTTTGTGTACTAAAGCTTTCGTACTTTAATCATGCACTTTGTTATTGTTTCCTACACATTCCCTCCATCAAAAGGTATTGGGGGCAGACGTTGGGCGAAATTCTCTCAATATTTAAAAAAGCAGGGAAATAAGGTTACTGTGATCACGGCGGATGTAGGTAATCACGCGGACTTCTATACGAAGGAGTTCAAAAACATTCAAATCATCCAACTCCCAAAATGTTATCCCAGTTGGTTAACAGGTGAAGTTACCTCCCTCGTTGAAAAGTTTAAATACCGTTTTTATACGAAAATACTCGCTAAGATTGATAAGCGAAATTATTTTGATACAGCATTTCAATGGGAGTCACAACTAATAAAAGCATTGGGGAATTTTTACCAGCAATCACCCTTTGATGTCTTGGTGGTGACTGGGGCACCATTCTCACTTATGGAATATGGCGCTACATTTAAACGTCTGCACCCAACCGTTAAGTATGTTATTGATTTTCGTGACCCATGGACTTGGGGGGATTATTATGGTATTCCTAAAATGAACAAAAGGAAACGCGTTTTTCAAGAATATCAAGAAAAATATGCAATTCAAAATGCGGACCTAGTGTGCTATCCAACAGAGAATATGGGGGAACGACTAAAGTCCCTCTACCCAAATGAGCAAGGAAAAATGTCGCTATTGCCACACGCATATGACACGGAAAAATTTAAAGACATCAGTTTTAATTCTGAAAGGAACGGGTTTATCTATGGCGGCACTCTTTATAATGGAATTGAAGCCTATCTAACATCTCTGTCGAAAGTGCTAAAAGACTATCCTGGTTCAGCTTTTAAATGGAATATTTACACTGGTAATAAATTGCCGGTGTTTGAGAAATTATTTTCCGAGGATCAGGTCAAAATCAATGGCTTTGTCCCAGAGTCTGATCTGTTTGCGAAAATTGCATCCTCAAAGGCATATCTCGCATTTTTTCCTGAAACCGATAAAGACTTAATTTCTACCAAGTTTTTTGAAATTATATACACTGGTACGCCAATTTTATATATAGGCGCTGAAGGTGCTGTGGCAAGATTTATACGTGACAACCGTTTAGGAGTTCATATTTTGCCAGAAAATATTATCAAAGAACTTCCTGCCTACCTCAATGGGAATGTCCCCTTTGAGAAGGATTACTTCGATGTAAGCCAATTTACTTTTGAAAACGTCACAAAAGAATTTACAAAAACTATCGAAGGATTGTTTAAAAAAGCGAATTAGTAATTACCCTTCGTCGTCGCTATTGGACTTTCCTCATTAACTCGTATCTGAAATGAAAATACTTATACTGGTTGGTACCCGCCCCAACTTCATAAAAGTGACTCGCTTTAAAAAGATTTGCAAAGAGCGGTACCCAAACGTCAATATTGAAATTGTACACACTGGCCAACATTACGATGAAAAAATGGCGGATGTCTTCTTTAAACAGTTTGACCTTCTTCCCGATCATTTTTTGAATATCAAAGTGGGTTCCCCAAATCAACAAATCGCAGAAATAATGGTGCGACTAGAGGAACTCTGTGCTAATATTGGCAAACCCGATTGGCTGTTGGTGCCGGGCGACGTAAACTCTACTTTGGCTGGCGCACTCTTTGCCAACAAGTCGGGCATTAAATTAGGACATATTGAGGCCGGCTTAAGAAGCCACGACCGAACTATGCCCGAAGAATTTAATCGCATACTCACTGATCAACTCGCCGATGTATTCTTTGTTACAGAACAAAGTGGTTACGACCACTTGATGCGTGAGGGCTATCCCGAAGCAAAAATTCATTTTGTAGGCAATACAATGATTGATACAATGGTTGCCTTCTCTAATGAAATCGATAATTCCCAAATACGCGAAGAACTCTCGGTGGCAAATCAAGAATTTGTGCTAATGACCAGGCACCGGCCGGCAACAGTCGACAATAAAGAAGAATTGACAAAACTGTTCGACCTAATCGATCACTTGTTAGTGCGCTACAAAATCATTTTCCCTATTCATCCTAGGACAATTAAGAATATCCAAAATTTTGGTCTGAATGACCGTTTGGAAAAAGCTAAAGGCTTAATTTGTACTGAACCGCTGGACTATTTTTCGTTTCAAAAATTAATTAAGGAATGTAGTTTCATTGTTACCGATAGCGGAGGAATTCAAGAGGAATCTACTTTCGTGGGTAAACCGTGTTTAACCTTACGCCCCAATACTGAAAGACCAGTGACTATAGATATTGGCTCAAATACGCTCTTACCGTTTGATATCAACTTGTTAAAAGAGATGATTCAGAAAATAGAGATGGGGCAATATAAAAAGGGGGCTATTCCAAAAATGTGGGATGGTCAC
This sequence comes from Sphingobacteriaceae bacterium, assembly GCA_947457335.1. Lineage (GTDB taxonomy): Bacteria > Bacteroidota > Bacteroidia > B-17B0 > Aurantibacillaceae > Aurantibacillus. Next base: position 9,114 of record CANGWA010000036.1, on the reverse strand, counting down.
GCGACCGAGAGAATTCTTGAAGTGGTCGCTAAATCATGCTAATTTACCTAACATATAACGACCTGCCTTCTGGTATCTATTCGAGCCAAGTTATCGATGTGGTGAAGTTTATCCAAGAAAACACCACTAAAAAAGTGAGACTGATTGCTTTTATTTCGTTACGAGACTTTATTAGGAATCGCAAAAAAATAAAACAAGAATTGGCTTCTGCTTATGTATTACCAATGTTTCCCGGCAATGTAAATTGGCAGAAGAACTGTTACCTCCTGCGTCTTGTTCTGTTTTTTTTGCGGCCATCCCTCGTCATTGCACGAAGCGTTCAAGCAACGCTAATCGCAAAAAAAGCAATACGCCCTACGACTAAATTGGTATACGATGGACGCGGTGCAATTAGCGCAGAATGGAATGAGTACAATGTTGTTCAAGATGCTAATCTTAAATCCCAAATTCATCAATGGGAGAAAATAGCCATTCAACGGGCGTGTTTCAGAATCGCTGTATCGAATCAGCTTGTTCAATACTGGCAGCACAATTTTAATTATACAGGCACTGAACATGTAATCATCCCCTGTACTCTAAATGAAATTTTCCTTCAACCAATTGATCCAAAAAGAATCACTGCGATTAGAACGCAGTTAGGGTATTTGGAATCAAACCGCATTTTTGTGTTTTCTGGTTCCCTGGCCGGATGGCAATCTATCGAATTGATCAAGGCAGTTATTGATGAGCTTCTTCAAGCCGATGCAAATAATCGACTGTTGTTTCTTTCTGAGACCAATCAGGTCATAAATGAACTTATCCGTGATTTTCCCGAAAAGGTAAACTGTTTGAAAGTTCCAGTGAAGGAAGTCCCAGTTTATTTAAGCGTTTGCCAATTTGGTCTACTTATACGTGAAAAGAGTACAACCAATCGGGTGGCTTCACCTGTAAAATTTGCTGAATACTTGGCGTGCGGGCTCAATGTAATCATCTCCGAAGAACTTGGCGATTATTCTGAATTCGTGCGTGCTAACAAGTGTGGAGAAGTGTTTCAGCTAGGTAAACGGTTGTTATACACGGGGCAATCTCCCGAAACCAATAGAAAATTAGCGTTGGAAAATTTCTCTAAGGCGAATCACAAAGCGTCGTATCTAAAATTATTGGAATTGGCCTAATGGAGCAGGGGAGGGTGGTGATTTTGGATGCACTTAGGGCGGTTGCTGCGCTTTCTGTTTGTCTCTACCATTTCATCTGTACCACCACTGAATATATTACCGATCCCACCGTGCTAAGTGTTTTTTCGAACGGCAAGTATGGGGTTCAAATGTTCTTTGTGATTTCGGGATTCGTCATTCCTATGTCCATGTACAAGGGAAGCTATTCCTTCAAAAAAATGGGCACTTTTTTGGCAAAACGATTGACACGACTTGAGCCACCATATATGTTTTCAATTCTTTTGGTGCTCATGCTTCTAGCGTCAAGAAGTTTTTTAGGCATGTCAAACGAACACATACAACTTTCGGTGAAACAAATTGCGGCGCATTTCATGTACCTAATCCCCTTCTTTGATGACTTAAAATGGCTGAATCAAGTGTATTGGACATTGGCAGTGGAGTTTCAATACTACTTGTTCATGGCCTTGATCTACCTAATGCTTGTTTCAAAGCGACAGGTAGTAAGGATACTGGCATACTTGGTGTTCGCATCGGGTTTCTTTTTTGAAAACGACGATTTTCTGCCACACTGGCTACCAGTGTTTTTAATTGGTGTAGTGTTGTTTCAAAGGAAATTTGAACTCATCGGATGGCTTGAGTTCATAATTGTCTCCTGCATTATCTTTTTGGGTTTATGTTACCAGCAACCCATGGCTATTGTTGCATTTGTTTTATTTACATTTCTTTCTATCCTTTTCTTAACAAACAAAAATGTTCCTATTCTGAGCTACTTCGGTAAATCGTCCTATTCAATTTACCTAATCCACCCTATCATCGGCGCAGCAGTCATAAATGTTCTCTCACACCGTTTCGTGCTTTGGTACCAAAAAGTAGGGGTGATCAGTACTGGTGTTGCCGTTACCTTGCTTTTTTCATATTTAATGTACAGATTTATCGAGCGGCCTTCTATGAATTGGTCGGCCTCGTTTAAATATAAGGATGCAGGACAGTAGCATAAATCCCCCTATGGACAGACAAAAAGCAATTATTTTGTTTTTTATCTACCTCTCTGTTTTTGTGAATTCTTATGTCTTCTTTAAACAACCGTTCGAGTTCTATCTTGGCTACACCATCTTCCTAGCTCTCATTCCGGTTTTTGTTTCACGCTATGGTTTTGACCGTAACCTTACACGCATTTTTCTGGTCTTACTCGTTACTGGTATATTCAACGTTCTGGTTGGAAATGATACGGCTGCTTTATTCTTTAAGGTATATCTGGGGTTACTCATGTCCTACATGTTTTATGATGGGGTCTTAAAAGAGTTTGAATTTGATGTGGAAAGCTTATTCAATTGGTACCTAATCGGTTGTTATTACATAAGCATCATCGGATTTGTTCAGTTTATTTCCTTTCAAGTGGGTTTTAGCTTCGGGTATGATTTTAGGTGGATCCTTAACAAATGGGCATTGGCTCCTGGTGGATTGTTTGGTATACGCATAAATTCGCTCCTCGCTGAACCAACCTATCTTGCTGGGGTTCTTTCGCCTGCTTTCTTTGTGGCTATTTATAACCTTACGCGAAAGGAACCCTACCTTATTTCCAAATTTAGAGGGGGCGTCATTATCGCTATTTTTATTCTTTCGTTCTCCGCACTGGGTCAAATGGGTATCTTCCTTACCGCCGCCCTCCTCATGATCAATTTTGGTTTACTAAGGTACTTCTTCATATTAGCCGTCGTCGGTTTCATCCTCTTCAATATCCTTTATGAGAATGTGGCGGATTTCCGTGACCGGTACGATAGCTTGATCACGCTGTTTACGGAGGGACCGAATGCTTTTAAGTTGGGTAAAACACACGGGTCGTCATTTATTCTCTATAATAATTTTGTGGTGACCGTAGAGAATTTCAAGACCAACTTTATGTTCGGGAGCGGCATCGGATCACACCCAGTGGCGTTCGAAAAGTTTAATATCGCTAAAGGCATCCAAACGGCGGGATTCAATAACAACTCCGCTGATGCTAACTCCATGCTCCTTCGGTTGATCTCTGAAACGGGATTGTTCGGTACCATCCTCTTCCTCTATATCGTTTTTAAATGTTACGTTTCCCGAAATGCTGAAAATGAAACACACCATTGGCTCATCTCAAATGCCATACTGGTTATGATTCTACTCAACTTGTTCCGCCAGGGCCACTACTTCCTCAATGGATTCCCTTTCTTCGTGCTCATGTATTACTATAATTACATCGACTACAACCGCCACCTCGAGGCAAATGAAACTGCCGAGCTAAAACCAGAGGAATCATCAGAACAAGCCCTTTCATGAGAAGCCTGCTCTTGTTCCTGATCTTTCTTTTACTCGCTTTTCCCCTTTTTTACTTTGTTTATAAATTCGGCGACCCCGATCAAATCTCCCACGATTTCTACCACTACTATGCACTCTATGATCAATTCGACCTCATTAAAACCAAACCACCCTTTAATATGCGCTTCATCGGCGCCTTCTTCATCTATCTCCTCTACCAGTCCGGCATCTACTACAATACCGATACCCGTTTCGATGACTATGCGCTCTATATGAAGGAAGAGGTGTGGTTCGCAGCGGTTTTCTTCAATTTCTTAATGGTCGCCACTACTGCTACTCTCATTGCAAAAGTATATACACGTTACTTTGAAACAAATACTCCTAAACAACCGCTGAACGCCGTTTTGGCTGGTACCGTCTACCTCATGGGATATGGCACCATGTTCTTCGACCTCATGCCCGTCACCGAAGCGTTTTCTACGTGCCTGTTTGTAATTATGCTCGGACTCTTCCTTAAACGCTCTTACTGGCTTCTGCCTGTGCTGCTGCTGTGTGTGTTTCAAAGAGAATTTTTATTACTGCTCATCCTCCTACTGCCATGGCTGTATCGACCAGGTTACTTCGAAAGGTTTGATCGCCTCGTGACCATAACTGCCGTGGCCTTGTTCATCGCTTATTTCGTTATCCGAAGCACTTGGTTCTACAATCCCGAACTACACCACCAAACCAATTTGGGAGCCATGCTTTACCAAATGCAATCGCTTGGTGTCTCCACCATGGTGATGCTGAGGCAAAGTCTCATTAGCTTAAATCTGTTACTGATTTATGCGCTGGTTGTTGCTTTCAAATACTGGACAACTGGCACCTATTATAGAAAAGGGGCTCGCCTTATTTTGGCAATACTCGTGGTGGCTTTTGGCGTCACTTTGGCTGGTGGACTAGGGACCAATTTTGGCCGCATGTTCTACCTCGCCACACCGCTCGTGGCCTGTCTCCTGGTTAAAGAGGCGGCAAGCCTCACAACTGTTTCTGGTCAACCGACCAAAAATTAATCCTTCTTCTTTTCGAGTTCCAAATCCTTCTCCTTGCGCAACGTGCGCTCACGCATGTTGAATAGCTCTACAATTAACGCAAAGGCCAAGGCAATATACGCGTAGTTTTTATTCAACTCTATATGGGCAGTTTCAGGCACACTGAAATTGTACGCGTCAATTAACCCTTCTGCTAAAAGAATGCCGCCAATGGCTAATAAAAACACCAAGGCAATGGTCTTGATGCCTTGATTGCGGTTAATGAAATCTGCCACCACGCCACTAAACAACATCATCATGACCATGCTTAACACCACGGCGCTAATCATTACCACCACGTTGCCACTCACCCCAACTGCAGCCAAGATGGAATCGAAACTAAAGATAAAATCAATGATAATGATTTGTAAGATGATTGAACCAAACGAGGTGTTCTTGCGAATACTCTCATCATCTACATCGGACTCTTCATGCACTTTTTCCATCAATTCCTTCCACGTTTTAACCAATAGAAAAACGCCACCTCCAGTTAAAATGATTGATTTACCACTGATGCCATAAGGCCCCACCATGAACAATGGATCGACCAAGCCCGCAATCCAACCAACAAACAACAACAACACCGAGCGAACAATTAAGGCCAAGGCCAAACCAATCGTACGCCCATTACCCTGCTGGGCTCGTGGCAGCTTGTTGACAGCTATTGAAATGAAAATGATATTATCGATGCCGAGAATGATCTCTAAAACGGATAACGTTAACAATTCAATCGCCCCCTTAACAGAAAACAACGTGTCAAAATCCTTACTCCAATCGTGCATGGTTCTGAAAAATAAAAAGGATGAAGGTATTCAATGTTTCGCGATGACAAAAACCACTGCATTGAATAATACAACCAATACCATCAACATCCACCAAGGGTTGTCGCAATTTTTTATGAATTCTGCAGATGTGCATCCAGTGAGCCAATCATCCCTTAAGCCCCTGCGTCGCAACGTTTATGGACCCTCGTTTTAAAAAACAGGGAGCTGCTTTTTCCTAAATCACCATTAAAGTATTTTAAAGCCCTATCAACCAGTGACTTATATATAAAGCATCGATTTTTTAGTACTTTGTATTGCAAGGTACTAAAAAATCTACATATATTTGCATCACCAAACACTACCGTCCAATGCTTAACTCAGAGAATGCACAGGCGCAAATGCGAAAAGGAGTCCTCGAACTTTGCGTGCTGTCCGTTTTGAAAAATGGCGATGCCTACCCATCGCAAATCATCGAAGCGCTGCGTGAAACAAAACTGGTGGTAGTAGAGGGAACGTTGTATCCTTTGCTCACACGCCTCAAAAACACGGGTCTCTTAGCCTACCGTTGGGAAGAAAGTACGAGTGGGCCACCACGCAAATATTACCGCTTAACACCAGAGGGAATAAAGTACCTCCAAGAACTTCAAACGGCTTGGCACGATTTAGTGCTCACTGTCAATAAAACCATCCAATAATCCAATTGCCATGAACAAAACGGTCACCATTAACTTAAGTGGATTTGTCTTCCACATCAACGAAGATGCCTATTCCGCCCTGCAAGCCTACCTGAACGAAATAAGCAATTACATTGCACAACAAGAAGGGGCAGAGGAGATGTTAGCGGATATCGAATCCCGCATCGCCGAACTGCTTCAAACGGCAATGGGTCAAAACCGTCAGGTGGTGGATATGAACGATGTTAACCGCATAAGGGAAGTGCTTGGAAACCCTGCTGATTTCGCTACAGAGGGCAGTGCACCCAATTCAGAGGCGACTGAACAAACGCATTATGAAAAAATAAAAAAGCGTCTTTTTCGTAATCCTGATGATCAGGTGCTGGGAGGGGTGTGCAGTGGTTTGGGGGCCTACCTCGATGTGGATACCACGTGGGTGCGCTTGGCAATGGTGCTTTTGGTAAGTGCAGCTGGACTAAGTATTTGGGTTTATCTGGTGTTGTGGTTGGTGATACCCATTGCTACCACAGCTGCCGACCGCTATGCCATGCGTGGCGAACCGGGCAACCTCGAAAACATCATGAAGAACTTTCAGGAGGAAGCTAAGGAGTTTGGAAAGCGACAAAAACAAAACATGCCACGCTACCAAGAAATGGGACAATCTGTGTTGAACCCAACGTTTAAATTGATGGGGGTTATCGTTGGAGCCTTTCTTTTATTGCTGGGCATTGGCCTCCTCGCAGCTTTTCTGATGTCGTTATTGGGCATCGGCATCGCTTCCGGTAACACATGGATGTCGAATTGGCGTTCTGCTATTGTGCAATCGTCCGATTCTTACGTAATGGCCATATGTGCATACATCTTATTAGTGGGTATCCCTATTGCCATGCTCATTTATGCGGCATTAAAATTGATGTTACGCATTAATTACCGCAACCGCTGGCTGAATGCCAGTCTGAGCCTAATTTGGTTAATTGGTTTGGGAATGGCCATGTACGTTTCAGGTACAACACTGATGCAGTTTAAAGACGATGCCCGCATCCGTGAAACAAGTAAGTACGCCGTCAACGACACCATTTCTATCAAAATGAATAACCGTTCTGCCATCTACGATGGTCCAGAAATGGATGAAGAGGGCGGACACACGGGGGGCTATTTTTTTACTGAACGCGATAACAAGAATTATATCATGGGCATGATGGAATTAATCATTGTGCCTGCTGACAACGATAGTTTAAGTGTTACCATTCTGCGCACTGCCAATGGCAGCGACAGCCGTGAAGCCAATAGAAACGCCAAGGGCATTGAATACACCTACACCGCTAATAACAAAGGATTGTTGTTGGATGATGTTTTTATTTTTCCAGGTCGTCAATTCAGAATGCAAGAGGTAGAAGTGCGCGTGAGCATTCCAATTGGTACTGTGGTGTCATTTGATCGCAATTGCCGGCCCTTTATCGACGAAGCCGAAAACGTGAGTCATGTTTGGCCAGGAAAAGTGGCGGGTAGGCGCTGGCTCATGACAAGCGGTGGCTTGAAGTGCATCGATTGTCAGGGATTGGAAAGCGAAGAGGAAATAAATGTGCAAGACAAAGATGGAAAAGTGCTCATCAACAAAAAAGGAATTTATGTGGATGATGAAAATGCGAAAGTGTCTATCGACGCCAACGGTATCCGAGTGGTAGAGAAGGAAAGGGTAGAAAAGAAAGCCAACAAGGAAGATGAAAAGTAGAACGATTCGCACTACTTCTAAAACAAAGCGAATCGATTTTTAAGATAACACCTAACGTCAAAGTGCGTGAAGGACCGCCGGCAGTAGCTTTGCGAAAGCCGCGCCTAGCCTGCCTAAGCGCACGGAGGCCCTTTTTTTGGGACCCCGTAGCGCATAGGCAGGCTTGGTGCGGAAGAGCAAACTACAGCCAAAGGGCCTGACCCTCCATCGAAATACATTTCTATTTGCAACTAAATTTCGATGGAGGGGCACGCCCTAAAAAGTCCGTTAGGTTTTCTTTATAAAATTTAGATTTCTTTTTAGTCCTTTCAATTTTGTCCGTTTTACAGCCGATTTTCTAAACAGGATGCTAAACGGTGCGGCGTCTATGGCTTCCCATGCATCGGCATCCATTTCGAGTAGTCCTCTGTCATCATTGAATCGGGGCTCGTGATGTGGCTGTGAGAAGCGGTTCCAGGGACAAACATCTTGACAAATGTCGCAGCCAAAGGCCCAATTATCCATTTGGTTTTTGAAAGAATTTGGAATGGCCTCTTTCAATTCGATAGTAAGGTAACTAATGCATTTGCTGCCATCGACCAAGTAGGGGGCGACAATGGCGTCGGTTGGACAAGCATCGATGCACTTGGTGCAGGTGCCGCAAAAGTCCTTGATGGGACCGTCGTACAGCAATTCAATATCTACAATAAGTTCTGCAATGAAGAAAAAGGATCCTTGGTTTTTATTGATAAGGTTGGTGTGTTTACCCATCCAGCCGAGGCCCGACCGTGTGGCCCAGACTTTATCAAGCACCGGTGCACTATCAACAAACCCTCTGCCATAGATGTCGCCAATTTGGGATTTTAGTTCGGCGAGAAAGCTGTTTAGTTTTTCCCGAATGACTTCGTGATAATCTTCGCCATAGGCGTATTTACTGATTTTTGGTGCCCCCTCGTGTTGCGTTTGTGTAGGCGAGTAATTGTATAAAAGGGAGATGACACTTTTCGCTCCATCAACAAGTAGGCGAGGGTCGAGGCGTTTGTCAAAGTAGTTTTCCATATACGCCATGGTGCCGTGTTTCCCTGACTTAAGCCATTGTTCAAGACGAGGAGCCTCTTCCTCTAAGAAGGTCGCTTTAGAAATGCCACAAAAATCAAAACCCAGCGCCTTTGCCGTGGATTTAACAATGGCAGTATGTTGCGCAGTCATCACCCCCGCAAGTTAATCAGAATTGTATTGTCCCCACCGCCCAATTCGCCATTTTCAACTCTAAAATGGGGTAGAGGGTGTGCGCCAATCGCTCTCGCTCTACTTTGGGGTGGGGGGTGGAGAAAAGCAATTTTTCAGTAACAATTCACGCGTAATTGAACGGCAACGCTTCAATTCTCAATTCTCAATCACTGTTGTCCGGGGAAAATTAATTTAATGACAATTATGCTTTGTATCCCCTTATTT
>CANGWA010000035.1 GCA_947457335.1 Sphingobacteriaceae bacterium | reverse complement strand
TGGCAAGTAAAAAACGAAATTAAAGTTGAACACGATTTCACCTATAGCCTTTAATTTATAAGCGCCTACTATGAATGACGACTCAAAAAAGCGAGCGGTTAAACTAAATTTAAAGACAGTGACTGAAAATGAAAAGGGGATTGAAAACCACAAAAAAGCTGCTTTTCATTTTCTTTCCGCTGCCAATTGTCACATTGAGGCTGCAAAATTGCATGAGATGGGAGCACACGACCAAGCTGCACGTATAACCATTGAGGCGCTTGGCCATTCAATAAGTGCAGGAGAGGCCCAAATATTGGATTTTAAACACCACACGCCTCGGTCATAATGCAGTAATATCCTCCCGATGAAATTTTATCCGCAGCATTACCTATCATTCAAATGAGCGTTGCGTTTTACCTGCGCTATATCTACTGCAGCGCTATCGGTTTCTTAAGGCATATACGCTTAGAATCATTACACCGAATCCTATTTTACTGCCTAATGTTTACCACTTGTAGAACACACGCCCAGCCGTTAACTACCGTTGCCTTTGTAGACATTAATCGCTACTGTGGCAGATGGTATGAAATTGCTTCAATCCCACAACGCTTTCAAAACGGATGTTCCGCAACTACAGCCGATTATTCGTTAAGTAATAAAGGATATATCATTGTCGAAAACAGATGTAACCGAGGAGCAATACACCCCAAAATCTCATCTATAAAAGGCAAAGCCTATGTAGTTAAAAACAGTGGCAACGCTAAACTTAGAGTTCAGTTTTTCTGGCCTTTCACTGGGAAGTATTGGATAATTGAATTAGCAGATGACTATAGTTATGCTGTGGTTGGACACCCCAATAGAAAATACCTATGGATCTTATCAAGAACGCCTACTATGCCTATAGGCATTTATTCGGAAGTGCTAGAAAAAATAAGATCAAAAGGTTATGATATCTCGAGGATAGTTATGACTTGCCAAAAATAATCTATCGTTAAATTGTACTTAACACCTATCTATCCAATATTAAAAAACGACTAAGCTGAACCATCATGATTAAAGACAATCCAGTCGCATTAGATAAATTACTTCTATCTGCCATTTTAACCACCCTGAAAAAAAAGAGAATTACCATTGGTTCGAAAGTGCTAAAACAAGCAAAAAAATCAGTCAAAAGGATTATTAAAAAAAGTAGTCCCAAAAAAAGTATAAAAAACGCAGACAATAAAAAAGTAAAAACATGAAAACTGAAATTGGTATTGGTGAAAAATTAAGACAAGAAGCGGCGCATGTTCTTTCAAGATTACTTGCAGATGAAGTAGTTATTCAAATGAAAACAAAATCTGCACATTGGAACATTGAAGGTATTGACTTTTACGAGAAGCATGTTTTCTTCGCAAATCAAGCAAGCGAAATAGAAACGGTTATTGACAGCGTTGCTGAAAGAATTCGACACCTCGGCAAATTTGTGCCTGGCACCCTGCAAGCTTTAATGGAACTCACGCATTTCCATGAAAAAACACCAGAAAAGAACGACAGTCAATCCTTTATGACTGAATTGCTAAACGACCACCAGTCGCTTATCATAAAATTAAGAGGGATTATCATCCGATCAAATAGTGAATTCCTAGACCAAGGCACGGCCGACTTTATCACCATGTTGATGCAAAAGCATGAGAAAATGGCTTGGATGCTTCGTGCTCACCTCAACAATTAACACCATGCGCTACCACTCCTCTTATTTTTGGGAAGTACCCATTGTTTGTTGGTCCCTTTCACTCCTACTTCTTGTTTGGATAGTTTACAATGTCATTCTCATACGTCAAAATCAAACAAGAATGCTGGAACCGCTTGACATTCTGAAAAAACGATTTGCAGAAGGTTTAATCTCAAAAGAGGAATTTATAGAAAAGAGAAATTTAATAGACGACTAATTTTTATGTGCTTCTCAGCTAATGCAAGTTTTATTACCGGAACAGTTTTAACTGTTATTGGTGGTGTAGGAATCAAAAAAAACAAGGTTAAAAGATATATCCCTTTCGCCACCATTCCTCTACTCTTTGGTATTCAACAATTTGCAGAAGGGTTCCTTTGGTTGAATCTTCATACATTTCATTTACCTGAAATAGAAATGCTATCGACCTTTACCTTCCTGATTTTTGCCCAAGTGATATGGCCCACGTGGATTCCACTTTCTTTTTTATTGTTAGACGATCCGGCAAACCGCAGCAAATTGCAATACTTGCTTGTTTACATCGGTGCCCTGCTGAGTATGTATCTTCTATACTGTTTGTTCAACTATGACATTGATGCTGTAATAGAAAACAAACACATCAAGTACGTGAATAATTACCCTAATGGGGTAAAAGTATTTGGACTGCCCTTATATGCTATAACCACCATTTTACCTTTGTTTTCTACACACATCCCAAAACTGTGGTTTTTTGGCGTCGCCATCTGTGCATCACTTTTACTAACTGTACTTATCTATTCACACTACCTTACTTCTGTGTGGTGTTACTTTGCTGCAATCATCAGCTTTGTTATTCTCTTGATCCTTTCCGAATTGAACGCGAAATCGACATTAATAACTCAATCTGGTCTAAAGCAAAATTAAAAACAAAAGACCATGTGTAACTTACCACACACAACGCCGCGCTCACCACTTAAAATTCCTAAACGGGGTCTAATTATTCTAAACCTACTTCTGTACCTATTCAATGCATCCTCTTTGAAGGCTCAAAATGCGGTTTCCTCATCTGAAAAAAACATTGAAATCCACCTTGGAGGGGGATTTCTCTATGGTGGCAATATCGGGTGCATGGGCGCAATTAAATCCATTGAACGTTTTGGAATTGCGCTGCTTCCATCGTTATCTATCGGGATTGCTGAAGGCGGTAAGGATAAAACGGGTAAAAACTACAACTGGCTAGGAACCTGTATTGGCGGTCTATTAGAGAAAGGGGAAGTGCATAAATTATTCTTGGGTGCACATTACTTTTATCAACACACCAATTCTTCTGCTTTAATTCTAAACCGAAAAGGTGTTGCAGGGTGGTCATTAATTCTTGGATATAAGTTATTCACTAAAAGTGGTTTCCTTTTCGAAATTTATATCGGTGATATTTACATCCAAAACGAGACAATCAACGCTGATATCTACTCACACCAATCGCAAGTTGGCATAGGGATTGGCTATGCATTTAAGGGATTTAACGCTAACAGAAAGATTAACCATTTAAAACAATAAAAACAATCCTGCATTGATTAATATGTCCTTAACGTTATAGCACCATGGAAAGAAAAGACAACAGCAGCATTAAACCACAAGAGGTTATTTCTATCATTCGAACTCTTGAAACTGGTTCAAATCAATCCACCCCGTTATTTTATCCAGAACTAACAAGTTATCTCGCCAATGGCTATTATGTCGATCGATTTAGCCAATTATTAATCTCGCCCACTCAACTGCTTATCACCTTCTCTTTAAGAAGATTTAATCCTTCGACTTATTAGTTTTAGCAGGGCGCAATATCCGATAAAAGGATTGCAGCGATCTGATGAACCCATAGAGCGCTGCGAACTGCGAACTAAACTGTTTATCATCCTAGCCGCGAAGACACGCGTTAAAAAACACGTGCCACAGAACAGCACCAATTGTTCCTATTTTACTATGTTGTTAATTGGTTGCACCCCAAATTAACGCATACCGTTTTCATTAAGGGTTGTGCTCCTCCATTTTATCTTTCAGTAATAAACGCCACTAATTTGTTTCAGCCAAAATTATGTGCCGTGCAAATACTGCACACCAAATGGCTTTGCCATCAACATTACACTATGTAGTTCGTCCTGTTTAAAATAATTTTAACCGCTACCACTTGTTCGTATTTACCACAAAAAAAGGAGAATAGAGACAAAACATTGGCTTTTGTGCTAAAGACAAGAAACATTAGCATTTTGTTATGTAAATTAGATTTACCCCCCTTCTGAAACCCGAATTAAAAATCATATAATCTATGCTGCGGCTATTCCAACATAACCCCAACCATGAGCCTTTGGATCAATCGCATTTGGTGCGCTTGGTGATGATTTATTGGTTTTGCATAATCACTGGGATTGTTTCATTGGGATTTGTCTTTTTACCTGAAAACTGGGAACGATGGCTTGACTTCTTGCTCATCAATGTTGGGATGAACGCACTGCATCTGGTATTACTGCATTTCAATAAAACGCGTTTCGCCAGTTGGTCCCTTCCCCTCAGTATATGGATCATGATTACCATTCCCTGTTACACCTCTGGAGGCATTTTAGCGCCAGGCATTCTCACCCAATTGGGCATTGTATTAATTGGAGGATTGTTGAATGGGTGGAGAGGTGGATTGGCAATAGGAGCGCTTTCCATTTTCACAGACTTATTTTTCGTCTATGCCGAAATGCACGGCCAACTCCCCCCCACTTCGGTAGTGCATTCGCCGCTCACGCGGTGGATTGCTGCCTTCATTCCGTTTGGCACCATTATGATTTTGCAGTACCACTCCAGTGAACTCTTAAGACTAAACATTACTACATTGAAGGAAGAACTTGGTAAGCGCAAGGCTGTCGAAAACACGCTTGCCCTCACCATTGTCCATTTGGAGGAAAGGGTAAAAGAATTTAAAACACTTTATACCATTAGTCGGTTTTTAGAAAACAGTGCTGGGAGCATTGCAGATACCTGTAAAAAAATTGTGGAGACTATGCCTGCAGGTTGGAAATACCCCAAAGAATGTGGTGTTTGCATCCACCTAAATGGCACCTATTTCCAATCAGTGAATTACAAACCGTCTAATTTTGTACAGCGCATCACCACACACACCAAGGCTGAAACAGAAATTAGTATTGAAGTGGTTTATACCGCTTCCTTTCCTATAGCGGACGAGGGTCCGTTTCTTAAAGAAGAACGCAACTTGTTAGAGCTCATCGCAGAGATGCTCAAGACGTTTGTGGAAAAAAAAGAAAGTCAGAGTGAGCTCAAGGATTACAAACACGCCTTGGATCTCTCTTCTGCGGTGTGTATATCGGACAAAGATGGCACTATTCGCTATGCGAATGAAAAATTCTGTCAGATGACGAAGTACTCGCTGAAGGAGTTACAAGGACAGTTTTTTGGGATAATGATGTCCAAATTACACTCCATCGATTATTATAACAATTTAAGCGAATCGTTAAGTAAGGGTAAACCTTATCTTGGTGAATTTTGCAACGAGACCAAGGATGGACAGTTGTACTGGGTAGCCAGCTCCATTGTGCCTTTTTTAGATGAAAGCGGAAACATCACCCAATACCTTTCTATTAACCAAGACATCACAGAGCGAAAACTTGTTCAAGAAAAAATAGCTAAGAGCGAACAGTTGCTGAGCAAACTCACTAGTCAAGTGCCCGGCAACACCTACATGTTCGAAATTGACGCCTCTGGTACTCCACACATCCTTTTTGCGAATAAAGGTTCAGACCTGTACAGTTTAACAAACACTTCAGACACGTTGATTGAAAGCCCTGATAACATTCAAAAAATCATTCACGAAGACGATCGTCCTAATTTCTTAAAAGCCATTCAGGATGCAAACAACACCTTAGCACCAATCAGCTTCCAATACAGAAAAATAGTGAATGGTGAAATTCGCTGGCGTTGGATGCAGGCGAAGGCGGAAAATAACGAAGCTGGAAAAATAATATGGTACGGCTCAACATCGGACATTACTCCATTGGTGGATTATATCTCCGACATCGAACAAATGTTATTCGATATCAGCCATGTGCTGCGCCGACCCATTGCTAGTATATTGGGTTTATCTGGAGCCAATATGAGCGAGGCTATAGCTGCCAATCAATGGAAGGAACTTCGCGCTAAAATTCAAGTGGCCGCAAATGAAATGGATGCATTTGTAAAAGAACTCAACACGGTTTATTCTGAAAAGAAAAAACACAACCAATTTCAATTTGACATCGATTTTAAGGTGAACCAACGGGACAGGCTTTTTAAATAATCCTTAAAATTCTAGGGGCCACCTTTGATAGCGTACCCATTTTAATCCGCCAACAGCACTCCCTTCTTGGCCCATTCAGTAATTGGTCCGTAAATCCTAATTTTAACCGCCCTCGCCATGAAAACTTAAATGCTTAATTTCATGAAGCCGTTGCAATTAATCCCCCGGCCAATCACATGAACCAAAGCAAGCGTTGGTTGTTATTACTCCTACTCTCAGGTACCTTATTCGCACAGAATAACCGCCTCAACACCTACAATACCATTGGCTGGTACAACCCCTTTGTTACGCTCAAAATAAGCGAGCGCATTGGAATTCATCTCGAGACACAAATTCGCCGTAACGATTGGATCACCCAATGGCAACAATTGCTTTACAGAGTAGGCATCAACTACCAACTTCATCCTCACATTTTACTGAGAGCCGGTTACGCGCACGCAGCCACATTTGTCTATGGCGAATTACCCATCAATGTTTACGGAAAACCATTCAACGAAAACCGCCTCTTCGAAATGTTTCAAATGACAACAAAGGAAGGTCCCGTTGAATTTACCCACCGCTTCATTCTCGAACAACGGTTCACTGGCAAGTACTCCTCAGCAACCGTTCAAAAAGAAGATCAAACGGTGTACACCAACCGCGTGCGTTATATGGTGCGGCTCCTGCTACCCTTTAAGGGAAAAGAACTTAAGGATAAAACCGGTTATATCGCTGCCTACGATGAAATCATGATTGCTTTCGGCAAGAATGTCAATGCCAATGTATTTGACCAAAACCGAATAGGTGCTATCGTCGGCTACCGCTTTAATAAAGCATTTCGTTTAGAAGGTGGCTACATTCAACAAACGCTTCAATTCGGCCGCTTAGTGAATAACAAAAATGTCTTCCAAACCAATTCTGGTATTATCGTGAATGCGATTCTTGCCTTAGATATCTCCAAGAAAAAAACGACCGAACAGAAGTAACCTAGGGTCTGCTTTTCTTTCTCAATTTTACTACATAATGGACTAGCGAGAGAAACGAATTGAAGAGCTCCTTACTCACTTAAAGGATAGCGCCGGTAAGCAAAGACGAGTGGGCTAGACAGACTGTTGGTTCCAAACAATCGCTTATGGATTTCACTGTGTTGTTAGAACACGACCAAAGAACCGCTATGCTTTTTTTATGGTTGGTAACGGGTGTGGGCATAACGGATAAAAATTACTTACTGAGCGGCTTGCCGCAATTGCAGAATTTATTAAAAAAGGGACCTGAAAACCATCGTTTGGCATTAGTATCCTATTGGCGCATTGTTGGGGTTCCTCTTATCAACGAAACAGAAGCCATTGATTGGTTATTTCAATGGCTAAGCTCCAAGCAGGTGAACTCATCCATTAAAAGCCGTGCCACATGGGTATTGGTCGAATTAACAAAAAAACACCCCAGCTTAAAGCAAGAGTTGATGCGGCACTTAGAAGCACTCCAGAATCAACACTCTACTGATTTTCAAAAACGTGTCCAAAAATTGTATTGCATTAAACAAATTCATGTAACTTTGATTGAAGCCCTCATGCGTCAACTAGCCACTCTAATCCTTCTGCTTTCCCTAAAGGGATGGTCACAAACCTTACAACGGTACGAGGTTGGTTTAAAGGGATTCGGTGTATACACGGCACTCAATCCCATCGCACTTCCCGCTATCAGGACTTTTCAAATAGACTATTGCAATGGGGTGTTTTTTCGTTACGATACCAACGCGTTCGCCATTCGCGCACAGTTAAATTATCAGAGAAGCAACGGCAATGTGCATTCCGCCCCACAATTATCAGAATTTTATAGCATGAGTTATGATGCAACCCGTTATAACCTGTTGTTAGGTTTTCAAAAACAACTTTTGAAAAAGAAATTCCAACTCTATTTTATTACCGATATAGGTTACGCCCGTAAAAAAGAACAAGGCATCCGTCGCGGTGGATGGAGCGGTGCCTCGGAGCAATTTATCAAGAAAAGCAATGGTGTTTTATTCAACTGCGGTATTGGTACTCGATTCCAACTTTACAAACAAATTTATTTTACCCCTGAACTTTCGTATTTGAGTGAAATTCATTTTACCAAGGAGACCACCACCCCCATTCAAGGCGGTATGTTCTTTCAAAACAACTACACCTCCTACTACCTGCGTCCATGGCTCAACGGCTTCATTACTTTCGCTTTCTAGTAGTAAGAGGTAGAAAGAAAGGACATGTACAGTTGATGGGTAAATTTCATAATTTGAGCAAAACATACCCCTATACATGACCAATGATTAAAATTAATTTGGTACTATTGATAGTGATAGCCGCATTCGGGTGTGGCTTCGTCACCAATCATCTATTCAATTCAGAAAACAATTTTACTATGAAACGCGTAACAGGTATAGGCGGAATTTTTTTCA
Organism: Sphingobacteriaceae bacterium; assembly: GCA_947457335.1. Lineage (GTDB taxonomy): Bacteria > Bacteroidota > Bacteroidia > B-17B0 > Aurantibacillaceae > Aurantibacillus. The sequence goes on along the minus strand of CANGWA010000035.1, from coordinate 6,677 downwards.
AAGCAAAAGATCCAAAAGCCATGAACGAATGGTATAAAAATCATTTGGGCATTAATGCCGGACAATATGGGGCCAGTTTTGAATGGCGAGATGCTGAAGAACCTAAAAAGAAAGGCATGACACAATGGACGCCCTTTACCGACAAAACCAAGTACTTCGAACCTTCTACAAAAGAATTCATGATCAATTACCGTGTCGAAAACCTTGATGCGCTGGTTAAAGAATTAAAGAAGGAAGGTGTAACCCTGCTTGATGAAATTGCGGTGTACGACTATGGAAAGTTTGCACACATCATGGACCCAGAAGGCAATAAAATTGAGCTCTGGGAAGCGATCGACTGACACCGCCTCGCCCCTCTATTTTTTGTGCGTGCTGTTGGAATGAACAATTTTCTGTATCTTCATTATACCTATCCCTAGAGAATGAAACCACTCATTGGACTGCTGTTGCTCTTAGTACTCTCTTGTAAAAAGGATCTGGTTATGCCAGACGAATCCTTGAACACCATTATTGGTCAATGGAATTGGGTGAGCTCCTCTGGTGGCTTTATTGGTGCAACCAAAACACCAAAATCTGAGGGCGTTGAAATAAAACTTGAATTTAACAAAGACGGCAGCTTTCGTTTTTTCGAAAACGGAAAACGGAAACAAAAAGGCACCTATTCCTTTATCCGACGCAAAACGAATGTACTAGCCGATACTGCTTTTTTGATCATCATGACCTATCATTCATTGAACAAAGAACCTGTGCCCGGTTTGCCTCAAGCAATTAGCTTTATCGATGAACAAACTTTGTTTTTGCAAGAAGAATGCAGCGATTGTTTTTCGCATGTTTATAAAAGAGCTGAATGAATGCTTTAGAAGAATTGATCGTACTCGCCTTTATCCTGAACGTACTAATCGGCTGCTTTCTCTATTACGCTGTTTTGGTTAAAGGATTTAACAACCAACCCAATGCGCTCTTATTCGTTATAGCACTGGTAGTAGCGGCAGTAACGGGACTCCTCGCCGCACCCATCATGACCTTATTCATGGGGCCTTTTTTATGCCTTGGGGCTGTGCTCCTTTATTTTGCACTGCGCTCCCTGCTGGCAGAGAACAGTCCATCCAATTTTTTAAAAAGCCTCCAGCAAAAAACACTTCCACAGCTTAGCCCAGTTGCCTATACATGGCTTTGCTTTTTTTGTCTCAGTGGCATAATTCTATTGCTTTTATTAGCGCTTTACCCTTTTAACGAATAACCCTTATGGAACCAGAAAAAATCATCCCTATTCTGTATACTAAGGACCTCAATGGTTCCATCGCCTTTTACACCACGCTCATGGGGTTTACCCTTAACGATGTAAACAATGAATTAAATTGGGCTTCCCTTACCAACGGTCCTATTGAACTGATGCTCTCTGCGCCGGTTGACTTGGATGAACAAGGCAGTCCTGGCTTCACTGGAAGTTTTTACTTCCGCGTAAAAAATATTGAAAGATGGTGGACCACCATACAAGACAAAGCGACCATCTGTTATCCCCTTGAAGCCTTTGATTGGGGCATGCAAGAGTTTGCCATTTACGACAACAACGGTTACGTGTTGCAGTTTGGTGAATCAGTACATTAGCTCGACTTCAATGCTACTCCCTTTTTTGTACCTATCTTCAAATTCATAATTCTTACTCACCATGCCAAAACAAATCTTCGTCAACCTCGCTGTAAACGACGTCCAAAAATCCATGCAACTCTATACCGCAATGGGGTTCACCAACAACCCGCAATTCTCTGACGACGCCGGCAAATGCATGGTGTGGGGCGACAGCATTTTTGTGATGTTGTTGTCACACGACAAATTCAAATCGTTTACCAATAAACCTCTGGCCGATACGAAGTCCCATATCGCTGGACTCTTTTCACTCTCGCTGGATTCGCTTGATGAAATGCACGCCATCATGTCCAACGCATTAGCGGCTGGGGGAATAGAACCCAATGAAATGAGGGATTACTCCTTTATGCAGCAACGCACCCTAGAAGACTTTGATGGTCATACGTGGGAATTGTTTTATATGGACATGAGTAAGTTTCCTGGGTAAAGGAGTGCTTTCGCTTTTTATTGTGTCGCAAAGTTCCAAAAGAACTCTAAACGACAAGGTATCTTTAACCTAATCCATGAGCCTATTCGGATTGCTTCAATTGTACTGCCGCTATGTTCTTTTTAAAAATCATTACTCATCCTTCTTGATAATCACGCCCATGTGGATTGTTTTCCAACCCAAATCGCCCTTTATCCAATTTGTATCCAAACTCAAGTTGATGCTCCTATGCTGTATAGGGTTACTGTCAACCGGCTTCTATCCCCCACCCAGAACCGCCTTCTCTTTTACCACCATCGCTGGCAAACGGTTCGACTTAATCGTGAAAGCCGAAACAGTGTGCGTGTTCTTTGGCACGTCATCTACACACATTGAATGTTGTCAAACACTCAACACAACAAAGGGCACCATCACCTATTCGTATTACATGCGACCTGTGAGCACAGGAGATGTCAACGGGCTCGATTTAAATCACATCCGTTTTCTTCATAATGGCTTTCGGTACGATGTTTATGAGGAATACGGTGAGGAGGGGGATGTTTCAGTTGGTGTGCGCATCACGCATGTGCGCACAGGTGCAAGCGTAGAGGAGCCAGCTCAAAAACGCAGCGTAAAGGGGTCTATGATCAGTCTGCGCCATGCTGAAATATTGCCAGAAGTACCCAGTGATTTTTAAGAAATCGTTTCTTTTCAAACACGCAGAAAGAAGTGCCTGATGTTCACCACAACTGCTTATGCCTTCTCATGATTTAAATAAGATACGCTTTTTTTAAGAAATTTCCAAATCAAAGAAAACGGATTACATTCCCTTCCAGCACGGCCTTGGTTTTACCGTAGTAAAGAATCATTTCTCCACAGCTATCGCAGTCAAAACGGAGGTGTTTTTTGAAGAGGGCAGGAAGGTCCGATTTAAACTGAAGATTGGGCCGGCCATCTAACGAATCAGAAAAGAAGTACTTGCAATCCAGTTGCGTAAACGCTTTGGTAGAATCATCTGGAAAGTCAATAAACAATGTATCCCCCTTGCGTTCAAACACACCCGCCACCCAGGCCCTGTACTCGGCATTCCCCGTTGTATCAATGGTCAGAGTCACCATGCAATTGTCTTCCGACAACAAGGTGACACTGGTAGAAGAAGGATCGTGGTAAACCGTTTCGTCTTGGGCAGTTGTGACTTTGGAGACACCAGGTGTTGTTTCGCACGCAACAACAACTAACACAACCGACACAACTATTATGGTTAAAAAATAACGCATCACCGATAGCGTAAACTTAATGAGAAATCCCGATACTACCTTCAGTGAATCGGTTTTTTAGGCGGCCAAACAATACGCCAAGTGGCCACGTATTCGGCAAGGAGACCGAGCTGCATGCCGGCACGCAATTGATCCACTTTATCCGAATCCTGCAATGGATACAGTTGATACCCTACTTCTTGATTGACATAATGGACCTGACTCCCATACCGCTGCGGTAGATGACGCGATACGTTGACCCGGTCTTCCATTAACGCTAAACTAGACGGTGCTACTACTTTATTAGCAACAGCGGTGCGCAATAGCGGCAGGTATTTTACCATCGCCGACGTGTCGGCATGCTGTATGGCTAAAAACAAATCCATGTGCCCATCTTCGCCCAGCACCTCTGGTCCTAACCAGCCGCAGGAATCGAGGAGATGGGAAACTGCTTGCAAATTCAACGCATCGGTTTCCTTCATCTTTGCAATGGCTAAGCGGTATGCCTCTGACTCCATTCCTGCCGCAGTACCCACCGAATCCAAATACACCCGTGCCCGTTGATCAATGGCCATCAATCGGGAAAATTTTTGTGCCAAGGGTAAATTTAGAGTGGACTCCTGCGCAGCACGCTCGCAAGCGCAGCTTAACACCATCCATCCAATGAAAAGAATATATTTTCCCACGTGGTGCTAATCTTGTTTAATAACACGGCGTGGCGATGCTCCCGGCAATTCAAAAAGATAAACACCCGCTCGTAAATCGGAAACATCCATTACGGTCGACCCTGCATGCACCTCTACTCTTTTAACGATGCGGCCAGTGGCGTCACTGATGCGCAATTGCCCGTTGAAAGGTGTCACTACCGTACACATCACAGTAAGAGGATTGGGGGAGAGTTCAAACCAATTGCCACTTTGCTCACGTACCGAAACATCGTTTTTGACTATTGCTTGAACGACCTGGTTGGAAGAATCCCTTTGACATGCGGAATACATAACGTGTTGAACCGTGTACGTACCACTCACGGCATAGGTGTGCGAAGGCACGGTTAAAGTACTTGTGATACCATCCCCAAAACGCCACACGTGCTGCATGGTACTGAAGGTTGGCGTGAACTGCCAACTAGCAGTGGTGACCGAAGCAGTGGTGAATGCGCTATACGGAGTATGGATGCCAATGCGCCACGTACTCAAACTATCGGTAACCAAGGCATGGGCCACTTGTTGCAAGAAAGAAAGGGTGGTGTTGCCCGATAAACCGGGATTGTATGTATTGCTCACGACACTTTTTTTAAAAAGCACTTCATAAAACACCGCCGCCGCCAAGTAACTGCCCTCAAGCGAGGGATGACTCTCATCGGACGAATACAAATTCAAAGTAGGGCTTTGGGCAATGCTCGATCGAAAGGCCTCTCCCACCGGCGCCATAATGCCCTTGGTGGTGTCGGTAAAAAATTTATAGGAGTCGCGCAAACGGTTCTGCATGCCCGCGTAAGTGCAAACAGGTGGATAAAAGGCACAATTGGATGCGTCGCCATTCTTCCGCCCCCACGTCTCGTAAAAAACAGGCACTGCACAAGAGTCCGCCACCTGAACCAAGCTGTCGAGTTTAAGTGCATATGGTAGGGTTTGGGCATTGACTTGAGCGGGACTAAAAGAAGGCTCTTGGCTTTGAGCTTGCAGCACCACATAATCCCAATTACCCAAAGCAATTTTCGCTTTAGAGGTAGGGTCGTTGAAATGGTTGTTAAACGTAAAGCCACCGATGAGATTGGCATCGTAATAGAGCGTGTCCTTATTCGCATGCGCCATGTTGGCAATCAACGTTGGTAAATTGTTCACGTAGGTATAACTGTTACCGAGGAACAAAACGCGCTGGGGCGTTTGTGCACACAACGGTAGCGTAATAAAGCTGACCAATAGGAAAACGGAGTGGAGCAGTTTCATCCCTCTAAATTACCAAAGAAAACGCAAGTTCAACTGCAAAATGAGCGAAAAACCCGTTGCAATGAGCCTTAGGCCAAAGGCTTGAGCCAACGGGCATAGAGCTGGCGGGTGATATCATAAGAACGGTGCTGGACCGCTATTTCGTGAATGCGTTGGCGGTGACGGCTATCTTTCAAAATTTCAGCAATGGTGGCGAAACCTTTCATCAAGGTTGCTTCGTTCAAATCAAAAATCGCTCCCGACTGCGTTTGTTGTAGAAGCTGGTAATCATCGCCAACCCCATCGGTGAGCAATATGGGTAAACCACTCGCCCAGTATTCGCCATCTTTAACGGGACAGCAGTATTTACGGCTCTTAGCGGGCTTAATGGTAGCGAAGGCAAAATCGGCAGCAGAGAGCCACCCCGGCACTTCGTGATGGGGCACAAAACGCACCTCCATTTGTTCACGGGTCAAGCCTGCTGCCATTAATTGCGGCACTAATTTTTCAGGTGCTTCCGGCGTGAGCACAATCAAGCGAAAGCGCCGAAAATAGTTTGCCGCAAGGGCAAACACGCGGTAGGCTTCTTTATCATAATAAATACCGCCAAACTTACCGGCATAAATACCCACCACTTCATCAGCGTTTATTTGCAGCCGTTCACGGAAATTTTTACGCAGCGCCTCTGAAAAAGAAAACGCATTCACATCCACGCAACACGGCAAAGTGGCGACTTGCTCAACGTGGTACTCGCTCTGAAGCAATGCTTTGTAATTGTTGGATACCGTAAACAAACGCTGCGCTTTTTTCATCTGCAACCGTTCCCACCGACGCAAGAAGAAGTACTTGAGTCCCCCTTTACGCCATTCGTGCGACTCCACCATATAGTCCGCGTGCGGCTCAAACGACTCTACCATAAAGGGCACCTTGCATAATGCAGAAGCCTTGAGTGCCAACGCCCCTGCTAACACACCCTTGGCCAATATCAACTCTGCACCGTGGGCTTCGACCAATTGCGCCAACTTTTTTGGCTGGTTAATAAAGTCGAGTACCTGGTTAAGGGTGCCAACACCAGTGTTGGCGGAGTAAAGGGGACAATGAATGGTTTTGGGAATAGTGAGCGAAGGCACGGGTAAGGTGCGTGACTCCAACGTAACTAAAATTATTTTCTCAACATGCGGCAGCTCTGCGGCAATAGACAAGTGGGTCACCACCGTTGAAGTAGTTAGTGGGTCTGCAGCACGCCAATAAGAAATATAAAGGAGAATCATGCTTTTACTCCCCTAAAGAAAACTAAAATTGCCCTCCAAAAATACCCCCGGCGTAAATAAGATTTAAACATGATGATTCTTGTTTTTTCTGTCATGGCCATGAGTTCACTTTGACGGACGTTAACCAGCGTTTTGGTATACGCAATCAATTGAGCATAGCCTTTCTCGA
>CANGWA010000034.1 GCA_947457335.1 Sphingobacteriaceae bacterium | reverse complement strand
TCCACCCCACCGGTCTTCGTACACCCATCTGCCTGCTAGGCTATTTCTCTCGTCCCCTATCTTATCAAATACTGAGATGCGTTTCTGCAAAGTAAGGTCCGTAAACCCATCTTTATTCCTATCTAGTGGGCTGTCGAAATAAAATACGTTGATGCCTAAAAGATTAGCCGCCTCGCCCTTCCATTTATTCTTTACACTTAGCGAAAAATAATGTTCTTGATAAGCTGTTGCAAGGTGCTCAGCAAATACCCTGGGGGCTGAAGATGGCTTACGCGTTATCAGGTTAATTGTACCGGCCATGGCCTCACTGCCATAAAGGGCTGATGCAGGTCCCTTGGCAACTTCAAGTCGCTCAATCATTCCCTGCGGTATGCCCATTAACCCATAAACGGTGGACAAGCCACTGACAATAGGCATGCCATCAATAAGAATTAATGTATAAGGTCCCTCTAGTCCATTAATATGAATATCACCAGTACTGCAAACATTGCAATTGATTTGGGGGCGGACCCCATTGATTAATCCCGCTGCCTCAAATAAATTAGGAACAGCCGTTTTTCGAAACATGGCTGGGGTAATCACATCAATATTGATGGAGCTTTCATCCTTGGACTGTTCGCGCATGGCGCCAGTCACTACCACATTCCCAAGGCCAGCTCCCTCGTGCAATAAGTCTACTGAAAGCGTATGAAAAGGAGGCGCAATTTTCAGGGACCTCAATTGATACCCCGTTGCATGCACCTTAAGCAAGTAAACTTCTTCGTTCAGGAGTGCAGTAAAATGACCTGACGAATCTGCCTGTAAGCTATGGGATTGACCGTTGCTCATTTTTGTAAAAACGAGCGTACTGTAAGGCACAGAAACTTTTCCCGAACACACAAGCGTTTGAGCATGGACCAAGCAAGGCAAGAGAAGCAATAGGAACCGGATCATGCCACAAAATTACCATACCCTAAACATATTTATTAGGTATACCTAATTTCTTTAAATTTGAATGATGAATCACATAACGAAAGAGCGCTATTTAAAGGCCATCTATCATATTAGGCATGCCGAAAAAGATAAAGTAAAGTTATCCGCCATCGCTGCAGAATTGGCGCTTAAACCACCAACCGTTCATGAACAAATTAAACGGCTATCTGAACTGCATTTGGTAAAATCCTTTGGACGGGAGGGGTTGCGTTTGACCAAGGAAGGCGACCGTGCTGCCATATCAGTGGTAAGAAGGCACCGAATTTGGGAGACCTTCTTGCATAAAATCTGTCGTTTTAGTTGGAGCGAGGTACATGAATTAGCAGAGCAGTTGCAACACATTCGTTCCGAAAAGCTAATCGATCGTATCTATGAAATGAGTGGGTCACCAGAATTTGATCCCCATGGTGATCCGATACCTGATAAATCGGGTTCACTGCCTCACCGCGAATTGCGGGCCCTTTCAGAAAGTATTGAAGGCTGTCGCTGCGTCATACTGGGTGTAACGGAAGATAGCACGTCCTTTCTCAACTACCTTACCGATGTGGGCTTGGGCATTCATGACAAATTAGTGGTCCAGAAACGAATGGAATTTGATGGCACGTGGAAAGTGCGTCACAGCAAGCATGGCAGCTTATTGTTAACCGATAAAGTCGCTTCAAAAATTCAGGTCGTGTGTAAAAAACCGGGGTGTGCCTGCACCACAGCCTTAGCGTAGAATTTTTCTTACAAATGCCACTGTGAAATAACTCATGAGAAAAACGCCAGAAAAGCCTTCAAAAGCAGCCAGCGGCTTTAGCACGCCGTATGGGAAATACTCCCCATATCCAATCGTAAAAAAGGTAATGGCACTGTAGTACACGTAGTTCATGAAATGACCGGTGCTAAGCAATTCTGCAGGCAAGGTACTGGCGATTTGACCATATTCAGGAATGGTGATAGAAACCAAGAAATAAAGAATGCCAAAAAGGAAGACGGTAATGTTGGCATTGAGGAGCACACGCACAGGATCGGTACCAAAACGACCGACAATATCAAACACATACCGTTGGAAATAATAATTGGGATAGGCCCATAGCGCATTCCACTTGTTTTTATGGAGTGCATCCTTTAACTGTCCGTCTGCTTCACAGCGTTTAAACTCCACATAGGCCTCATCCTCGTCCATGTATTGACCGTTGTTTCTAAAGTTTTCTTTCAATACGCGGAATTGTTCGGCCTTTTGATGTATGGTTGTATCTTCTTGGGAATAAATTAAATCATGAACATTATTATCGCGCCAATTGAGAAATATTCTGCCCAGAATTCGCATGTCCACTACATTCATTTGTTTGATCACCACCACTTCATCTACTGGCAGCATATCGAGGATATCGCGCACGATGGTGCTATTGAGGTCAATTCGATCGCATGAAGCAAACCGTAAATCCATGAAACAATTCAACGGACAGCTAGCGAAGGAGATATGGTGCACACGGGTTTTTCTAAAACTTACGGTACCTGCACCAAACTGCACCAAGTCGAATTGCGCCAATCCAGAACCAAAATCAATTTGTTCGAAATTTTTCTTGCCATCTCCGAAGGTGGCATTGCGGTAAGTCACGCGTCCATCTCCAAATTCGACCCCTTCAAAGGAAACATCCCCGTTATTAAAGTCAACCCTTCTGAAATCAATCTTGCCACCACCAAACTCCACATTTTTAAAATCCTTCTTACCCGACCCGAAGGCGGCTCTTTCAAAAGAAACGTCACCTGCAGCAAATTTTGCGAACTTGAAGTCCACAGTGCCATTGCCGAAGTAGGTGTTTTTGAAGTCGACGTTGCCATTTGAAAAATTTGCATCAACGAAGTTTAAATCTCCCGTTCCAAAATTGGCGTTATTGAATGTAACGTCGCCATCGCCAAACTTAACGGATCGGAACGAACTGGTGCCACTACCAAACTTCGCTTTTTTAAAATTCACATCGCCATGGCCAAAATCAGAACCCGTGAAATTCACAAATCCATTACCGAAAATAACGGCTTCAAAATTTGTTTTCGGTCCCTCAAAAACAGCAAATGAAAAATCGGTTTCCATTTCGCAATCGAACAAGGCCTTTTTCGCAGAAAAATCATGAAGAGTGACCACCGCTTCATCATCTAATCCCCGCTCTACCCTGTACTCTTTTAGAGAGAAGTTCATGACATAGGCATTGTTGAGATTAATTTCTTGCCCTTCATCTATCCACTTATAAATTTCTTTTGCTTCAACAACGCCAAATCTCAACACGGCCACCCGTTTATTTGTATCGTCATAAAAACTGATAATGGCCAGTTTATCTCTTCCGAACACTGGTTTATCTTCTATTGCGACATGGTAACGGAGCAACAGGTTTTCATGGAGTGGGCTTCCAAGCATAATTAAGCAATCAATTTACATCGTGAATGTACAGTTTTATGGTAAATAACAAATAACCGCCATCACGACAGGGCACCTTTATTCTGCTTATCTTTATAGCTGTGTACAGCAAAATAACATTACAAAAAGGGAAGGAAATTTCAGTTCAACGCCTTCATCCTTGGCTCTTTTCTGGAGCCATAAAATTAAAAGAGGGTTTTATAACCGAGGGGTCAATTGTCGAAGTCTTTGGCAGTAATGGTCAATACTTGTGTACGGGGCTATATGGTTCGGGGAGCATTGCTGTTAGGGTGATTTCCTATGAACAAGTAAAAATTGACACTGCTTTTTGGGTCAACAAAATTGCAAAGGCATGGGAGTACCGTCAGAATTTAGGTATATTGAACAGTCACACCAATTGTTGTCGCTTGTTTTTTGCTGAAGGGGATGGTGTTCCTGGACTTGTTTTGGACTATTACGATGGACATGTTATTTTCCAAGCCCACAACATAGGGGTTTATCAATTGAAGGCAGATATTGTAGTGGCATTACAACACGTATTGGGCACTGCGCTCAAGAGCATTTTTGATAAAAGTGCTGACACGTTGGGCAAACACGCCAAGGAAAAGAGCGTGAATGGTTTTTTACTTGGTCAGAGTGGATCGGTTGCTGTTACAGAAAACGATGTGAAGTTTGAAGTCGATTTTGTAAACGGACAAAAAACGGGCTTCTTTTTAGATCAACGTGTGAACCGTGAAATTTTGATGAAATATGCCAAGGGAAGGAAGGTATTGAACACCTTTAGTTACACGGGGGGCTTCAGCATATATGCAGCAAAAGCTGGTGCAATGCTCGTTCACTCTGTAGATGTAAGTGCCAGCGCCATTGACATCTGCAATCAAAATGCCGAACTAAATCATTTGACCAATCACCAGGCGTTTGTGGCAGATACCTTTGATTTTTTGAAGGATAAGCAGGGTCAATACGATTGCATTATTCTTGATCCACCAGCCTTTACCAAAAGCCGAGACACCCGCCATCAGGCCATCATCGGTTACAAGCGATTGAATGCAATGGCCATGAAGATGATTCAACCAGGCGGCATTTTATTTACCTTCAGTTGCAGTGGTGTGGTCGATAAATTCTTGTTTTACAATACCATTGCTGCAGCGGCAATGGAATCGGGACGTGATGTGAAAATACTAGAGTATTTGAACCAGCCCCCCGACCATCCCGTCACCCCTTATTTTCCTGAAGGTGAATACCTAAAGGGAATGATTCTGTACATCCGTTAAATAATAGCAAACGCCCCGATAGCAGGGTTTAGTAGGTTCAAATCCTCTAACGGTATTCGTGTATAAACTGTAAATTTACCGCATGATTGCATCCTCTGATCCCTCTATTCTGGATTTAGACACAAAGCTGGACGCGGCTTTAAAATTAATAGCTGAAAAAGTCCTTTCAGGGCAACGCATCTCGCCAGCGGAGGGCATCTATTTGTATGAACATGGCAGTCTGGGTTTCTTGGGTACATTGGCCAATCACATACGTGAGAAGAAGAATGGGCAATATGTGTATTTCAACCACAATTTCCATGTTGAACCAACAAATGTATGCGTGTACACCTGTGCATTTTGCTCCTACTCCCGTTTAATCAAACAACGGCATGAGGGTTGGGAATTATCGGTGGAGCAAATACTTGACAGCATTAAAAAATACGATGGGCAGCCCGTTACGGAAGTGCACATTACAGGAGGTGTCGTTCCAAAACAGGACCTTACCTTTTATAAAGAATTGTTCGAGCGCATTCGGACACACCGTCCCGATTTACATATCAAAGCCCTTACCCCTGTTGAATTCCATTATATTTTCAAAAAGGCGAAGGTGAGTTATGAAGAGGGATTGAAAATTTTAGCAGAGGCTGGTTTAGGAAGCCTGCCAGGTGGGGGAGCTGAAATATTTGACGCGCAAATCCGTGATCAGATTGCCGGTGGCAAATGCAGCGCAGAAGAATGGTTGACCTTGCATAAAATTTGGCACCAGATGGGGCGCTACAGTAACGCAACGATGTTGTACGGACACATTGAAACCTATGCCCACCGCATTGATCACATGGAGCGGTTGAGGCAACTACAAGATGAAACAGGTGGCTTCAATGCCTTCATCCCCTTGAAATTTAGAAACAAAGAAAACCAAATGTCCCACGTGCCAGAAGTCAGTGTTGTTGAGGATTTACGCAATTATGCCATGGCACGCATCTACTTGGATAATTTCCAACACATCAAGGCCTATTGGGCCATGATTGGAAGAAACACGGCCCAGTTATCCTTGAATTTTGGCACCGATGATTTGGATGGCACCATCGATGATACGACCAAAATTTACAGCATGGCGGGTGCAGAAGAACAAAATCCAAAATTGAGCACCGATGAACTTGTTCAGTTGATAAAAGGCGCTGGCAGAACACCTGTGCAACGAGACACCCTCTACAACATTGTTAAAGAATACACTACCCAATAAATAAATCATGAATAAAAAAAACACCCTTTTTGCGTTGACGGTATTATTAGGATCGTCTGTTTCTGCCCAAAACATTGCCAAGAACGACAGCGCTTGGAAGATCAATGGCTTTTTTAGCCTGAATGTAAGCCAGACCACGCTTAGCGATTGGCAAGGTGGTGGTCAAAACAATTTAACCATCGGATCGTTGTTTAACTTGGATGCCACTTGGAAGAAAGGGAAAGAAATGATGTGGACCAACAAATTGGATGCACAGTATGGGCTAATTCGCCAAGGCACCGTTAAAACCTTCAGAAAGAGCACTGACCAGTTATTTGCTTTGAGTAAATTCAATAAAAATACATTTGCAAAAAATGTGTTCTATTCCGCTCAGGCCGATTTTAGAACACAATTCTCACCAGGTTATACGTACGATGGTGAAAACATTGCGGGCAATGCCGGTTCTGACTTTATGTCGCCAGGCTACTTGCAATTGGCCTTCGGTATTGATTACAAGCCAAAGGCCTATTTTTCGGCCATGGTAGCCCCTGTAGCTGGAAAAATGACCTTTGTTAGTAGGCAGTACTTAGCCGATATCGGCGCTTATGGTGTTGATAAAGCAGTATATGACGCTACGACAGGAGCCATGGTTACCCCAGGCAGGAAAATGCGTTCAGAGTTTGGAGGAAGAGTTGTGCTCAAATTTAAAAAGGACATTTATACCAATGTGAACTTGGACTCTTACCTCGACTTGTTCTCCAATTACATGCACAATCCAGGCAATATTGACGTAGTGTTTACTAATTTACTCACCTTCAAAATCAGCAAGTATTTTACTGCCAATGTACTTTCGCAGTTAATTTACGACGATGACATCGTTATTCAACGGGACTACAACAAAGATGGCATCTTTGAAACCAATGGTCCCCGTTTACAAGCCTTAACAACCATATCGTTTGGACTAGGATACAAATTCTAATGAAGCTGTTTGTGTGGATATTCGTTTTGGCGCCATGGTTCATAATGGCGCAGCAACGCGTGTTCACGTTGAAAGCGATGGGTGGTATCAATGGCTGTCAGATTCATGGGGACGCTTATTCTGGCTACGATAAGATAGGTGTTTTTATGGGGGCGGTGGTGAATGCCCGCTTAAGTGAAAAACAAGCGTTGGAAATGGGCTTTGTTTTCACACAGAAAGGGGCGCGGCACAATTCCAATCCAAAAGCTGGCGATTATTCTTTTTACCGGGTCAACTTGAATTATTTAGAGGTACCCTTTTTGTACCGTCGGTTGCTAAACGCCAAATATTTTTATACGGCCGGGACCTCTTTAGCTTATTTGATAAGTTACACCGAGGCCACTGAACTTGGCAATTGGAATGGTGTTTACCCTTTTAATAAATTGGAAGTGAGCTTAAATGCGGGTTTAGGTTACGAATACAACAAACAATTGGCTATTGAATTACGGAGCAATAACTCCATTGCCCCCATTCGGAGTTACGGCCGCATTGCCAATCTTGTTTTTTACCCGAATCCTGTTGCACGCTTCTTTAACAAGGGGTTATACAACAATGTACTCAGCCTCATAATCAGCTATAAGTTTTTAGAGAAATGAAAAAGAAGATTGCCGTTGCGGTAACAGGTGCCAGTGGAAGCATTTATGCCAGTGTGTTGTTTAAGAAACTCGTTGCGGTACAAGAACAGCTAGAAGAAGTATCTGTTGTGATGAGTGACAATGCAAAAGATGTCTGGCGGTTTGAATTGGGACATGCGGACTTTGAAAACTACCCCTTTCGTTTTTTTCAAAAAAACGACTTCATGTCCCCCATCGCTTCTGGTTCAGCCAAGTACGATGCCCTCATTGTTTGTCCCTGCAGCATGGGCACATTGGGCCGCATTGCGGGGGGAATGAGTAATGATCTGATAACCCGTGCGGCGGATGTCATGCTAAAGGAAAGGCGAAAATTACTTTTGGTAACGCGGGAAACCCCGCTTAATTTGATTCATTTACGGAACATGACCACCGTGACTGAAGCAGGAGCGATTGTTGTGCCAGCTTCGCCCTCTTTTTATTCAAGACCTGAAAATTTGGAAGAAATGGCAGGAACCGTGGTGGACAGGGTTTTGGATTTGGTGGGGATTTCAATGAAAACCTTCAGATGGGGCAATGATAATTAAAGAAATGCCGTTTTTTTTTGAGTTGATAATTATTTATTCTATTTTAGAGTAGAAAAACAATTACTTATGAAAAAAATAATCAAACTTCTACTATTATTTTTAGCATTTTCCAAAACTATTTCAGCACAATTTTATGGGCAAAGAAATTATTCAATTGGTATTCCTTCCTATACTCCATTAGTTAACAGTGTAAAAAAAACAAATACATTTTCCAACGGATACATTTCTGGCATGTATGTTCCAACAAATAGCTATTCAAAACCATTTTGGATAAAGAAAACTAACATACATGGTTTATTTGCTTCATCGGATGACTTTCTTGTATATTATAAGCTTTATAAAGACAATAACTGCTCACAAATTCAAACAAACCCTACGTTTTGTTCCGGCATTGACGTAATAGAAGCAAGCACTTCATCAACACCGACAAACGGAGCAAGGTATGCGTTGACTTCCATACACTCAGGAACGGCATCTGGTGAATTTATTGTATTTGCCACATTGAATCAAAATGGAAGCGTCGTTTCAAGTCAATTCTATGACCTTCCAAATGGCTGTACAATTGGTAATTATCCATCAATTGTAGAGTCAATATCAAATCCAGGATCGTTTTATTTGGCGGGATCTTATGATATTTCTGGTAGAATTTATACTTATGTAATACATGTAAAGTCCTCTGGTAATATTATATGGTCAAGTAATTATAGTTGCGGTCCACGCTTAGCAGCTAGAGACATAATCGTTTCACCATACAACAATAATGAAATAATTTTGGTCGGAGAGGCTATGCCTGGTAACAATCAACCCCCCTTTTTTAACGTTGCAACACAGGGCTTTGTCCTGAGATTAAATGCTAATAATGGAAACATAAAGCAATTAATTAACTATGGTTATGATACACAGATCTATACAAAAAATCAACTATTTCAATGTATAGAACCTAGGTATCAAGTCATAAATGGTAGTCCTGGATTTATTATCGGAGGTAGCAGTGACCCAATTAATTTGCAAGGTAATACAGGAATTGGAAGAGCATGGATTTGCTCTATAGATACTTCTGGTAATTTAAATTCCTCAACTCTTTTGGCTAGTGCAGGTTCACAAATATACTCTGTAATTGAAAGATTAAACCCAAATAATAATCAGTTTGAATATTATGGATCAACTTATGATTCCTACCCAATGGTCTACAAATTTGATTCGAATCTTAATCTTTTTCCTACAGGTATGAACAGGTTTGAATTTAATAATAACACCTTTATTTCAAATAATGGCTTTAACGTTTTGATGACAGAGGAAAATAGTGGTGGTTCAGATGATGGGTTTCAAGTTTTTTGTAATGATTTTACAAATTTAAATATGATTTATTTTATAAAGTCATATTTCAATGGAGTATCAGGATGTAATGAAAATCAATTGTTTGATTTTTATGATTCTGGGCCAAATCAAATTTACTACCCAACTTGTTCACAAATCGGTGGCTATACAACTTATTCCTGTCAAACCTTTGAACTTTTTAAATCAGATATAAACCCTAATATTCAGACACTGTGTGCATCAGCAAATGTTCCAAATGGATCGAATCTTAAGCCGACATCTATCGAATCATTTTCAATTCAACGGAATGATTATGCTTATTACGATGGCGTTAAAATTATCATTAAATCGAACGCTAGACAACAAATCCAAATTTCACAACCTGATGGAAAGATTATTTATTCAAATATTATAGAAGCAGGTGAATTTGAAATTTCACAAGAAATTAATATTTCAGATGGACTTTACTTCATAAAGTTCGAAAACAATGATATATATAAAATAGTGGTTTTTGGTAGATAATAATAAAACTGAATGAACCCTAGATAATCAATTAGCAATTTATCGGCTTGATTTTGATTGAATCATTTACCATAGTGTTTTTGAAGTAACTCTGAAAATAGGTTGTGTTTGTAATTCATTTTGATTGAATCAACAAGAAATATAAGTCATAAACTCTAAAAACCTAGAAATAGCCTTCTTGAGATTTTCTATAACAACGATATGTATAATTTCATACATTAGTGAACTAAAAACGTAAGATAACATGAGAAAAAAATTACTCAAAATGGGGATAATCGCACTTTTAGTGGTGGTTTCCCAATTCCAAGTGCGTGCCCAATGCACCATCTCTGGGCTACAATCCTGCTACTTTTTAAATGGTGCACCCTCCACACTGAGTGCGTCAACTAGTGGTAGCGTTTTTACTGGTGTCGGCGTGGTTGGCTCAACCTTTAACCCATCGGTTGCTGGGGTAGGTACGTGGACTGTGAGCTATGGTGTTTGTAACTCCAGTTATACACAAGCGGCTATTATTTTTTCTCCAACAGCTTTTACAGGGTCTAACGTGACTTTTACTACCTCTACAAGTTACGATGATCAGGTTTCGGCTGGTGTACCTATTGGTTTTAACTTCCAGTTTTTCTGCACTACCTATTCAGTAGTTTATGTTTCTACCAACGGCTTCATTACGTTCAATATCAACAACGCACTCAACAATGCAAGCGGTTGTTGCTCTGGTGGCTTTATTCCAACAGGAACAACCCCCGATTGTCTTATAGCTGCCGCTTGGACAGATCTCAACCTTAACACTGGAGGAAGTATTACCTATACTACGGTTGGCACTGCTCCATTCAGAAGGTTCATTGTTTCTTATAATGGCGTAAACCACTATAGTCCATCTGGAACCTTACCTGTCACCTCTCAGATTATCTTGTATGAAACCACAAATGTCATTGAGATACATACAACTTCAAAACCAAGCTCATCCTCTACCACTACCCAAGGCATCATGAATCTTGGAGGAACAGTTGGCTACGCTCCTTTGGGAAGAAATGCATCTTCTACATGGTCGGCTACCAATGACGCATATCGCTACATCCCAGGATTTACATCTTGTGGTAGTGCCACAACCACTGTAATTAATACTACGTTAGGCGTTAGCGCTCCAGTTGCAATTTGTAGCGGTAACTCAGCCACCATTACAGTATCTGGAACTGGACTATCTTACCAATGGTCCGGTGGAAGTTCTTCTACTTCAGGAACCATTGTTGTGAATCCAACCTCAAACACAAACTACTCTTTAACAGCTTCAAACGGAAGTGGCTGCAGCATCAATACTGTTGTTGCTCTTGCTGTTAATCCTGGTGTACCAACAATGACATTAACCCCTAGTTCTCCAAGCATTTGTATAGGAAAAACAGTTACTTTGACCGCTACTGGTGCTTTGACATATACTTGGGCTGGAGGTATTCCTAATGGTGGAACAGTTACACCTACAGGAACCACATCCTACTCAGTAACCGGAACAAACGCCTGCGGTAACTCTACTGCAGCCATCACCATCACCGCTTCCCCAATCCCAGTTGGTTTAGCCGCCACACCTACCTTGGTATGTGCTGGCTCTGCAGCTACCATTAACGCGGTTGCAGCGGCTACCAGCTATACGTGGTCTTCTAACTCGCAAAACCAGTCGTCTATTACTGTAGCGCCGACAGCCAATACCATTTATTCGGTGGCGGTAAGCGATGGTACTTGTTTTGGTTCAGGTACTGTTGCCATTGCAGCCTCTCCTGTGCCTACGATTTCAATAGCGGCTAGCAGCTCAGTCCTCTGTCAGGGCTATAGCGCTACATTAACTGCTTCAGGCGCTTCAGGCTACACCTGGAATCCAGGTAACTTGAACACTGCTCAAATTGTTGTTAATCCGAGCAGCGCTACCTTGTATTCTGTAGTTGGGTCTAACTCAGTAAACTGTACCTCACTGGC
This sequence comes from Sphingobacteriaceae bacterium, assembly GCA_947457335.1. GTDB lineage: Bacteria > Bacteroidota > Bacteroidia > B-17B0 > Aurantibacillaceae > Aurantibacillus. The sequence continues at coordinate 3,774 of CANGWA010000034.1, read as the reverse complement.
ACAACAAGTTATTCTTACACAACCTTCACCAACCTTAGTGCCAACTATTTCAAACACCTTATCGTGTGTGAACGAGACGGTAACCATTAGTTTAACAGGTGCGAGCACCTATACTTGGAGCAATGGCATGACAGGCAATAGCAATGTGGTGACTGTTCCTTCTAGCACTTCGATTGTCATCACAGGCATAGGCTCAAACAGCTGTACGTCGAATTATACTGCTAATCTCACCGTATTTGACCCTACTGTATCGGTAACTGGCGGTACCGCTGTGTGCGCAGGAAAATCCACCACTTTAACTGGAAGTGGCGCTGACACCTATAATTGGGTGAACGGGCTACCATTTGCTAGCCAACCCGTTACACCAAGCGTTACCACCACATATACCTTGAGTACTACCACGGCCTCTGACGGAGTGACGTGTAGTAAAAATGTGACTTACACCGTTGTAGTTAATTCAAACCCAACCATTACCACCACACCATCGGTGGTAACCTTGTGTGTTAAATCAGAACAAGCTACTTTAACCGCGAGTGGTGCTTCAAGCTACTTGTGGAGCGGGTCAAATGGCACATTGAGTAGCAATGCTTCTAACACCTTTACCTATAATGTAGCCGGCACTTACGTTTATTCTGTAACAGGAACTGACGCTAACGGTTGCGTATCGACCAAAACAGTTTCTATTAAGGCCAACAGCTGTACAGGACTTAACGAGATGACTGGAGTAACTGGTGTTGAAGTGTATCCTAACCCGAACAATGGTGAATTCACCGTAAAATCATCCATTGAAACCGACATGATTATGGTGAATCAATTGGGCCAAGTGATTCGTGAGTTTCACTTAAATGGAAATGTTGATCAAAAAATCAACGTTACCGGAATTGCCGAAGGTGTTTATTACCTGAAGAGCAAGAACAGTGACAATTTCAGCCAAAAGATTATTGTTACCCATTAATTCTATTTTCAAACGTTTTGAAAAAGCCACCTTCGGGTGGCTTTTTTTATGCCGGTACAATCCATCAAAAAGTATCTTTGAAGTCCTGTGTACAGCGAAAACGAATTAAAATACTTTTTAGACGAACAGTACCGGCTGTATAACCGACCAGCATTTATTGACGTGGACCCTATTTCAATCCCACACGCCTTTACACAAAAGGAAGATATTGAAATCGCCGGTTTGTTTGCGGCCACAATGGCTTGGGGCAACCGCAAGGCCATCTTGGCCAACGGTCAAAAGTTGATGGCGCTGATGGATCACCAGCCCTACAAGTTTGTGATGCATGCAACTGCGCGCGACATGCAGGTTTTCAAAAAATTTGTTCATCGTACCTTCCAATCCGATGATGTGGTATTTTTTATTCGTGGCATCCGTCACATTTATAAAACACGCGGAAGTTTGGAGGCGGCCTTCTTTGTGCCCCATGCGCCTACGATTAAGCAAGGCATTGTTCAATTCAGAACCTGCATGTTGTCTGTATCGCATGCTGCAAGGAGTCGCAAGCACCTTTCGGATCCAGACAACGGTTCTGCAGCCAAGCGGCTCTGCATGTACCTGCGTTGGATGGTAAGAAAAGACCCTTCAAAAGTTGATTTTGGCATCTGGGAGACCCTTTTACCATCACAGTTATGTATGCCTTTGGATGTACATACTGGCCGTGTTAGCAGAGCGCTTGGCATTCTAAAACGTAAGCAAAACGACTGGAGGGCAGTAGAGGAACTAACCGCAGTGCTCCGCGCCCTGGATGCAAAGGACCCCATTAAGTACGACATTGCCATTTTTGGCATGGGCGTGGAGACGAAGCCTATCAAATTGGTTTTGGCACAACCATCGTCGTGAACCGACAAATGCAAGACAATTCACCCAAGGCGTTGTACAAGCGTATGTCCCATATATGCAATTTACCATCGGTTTTAACACCTTTGCAAATACATTTCACCTTGCCATGAGTGACTGCTTTCAGGTGGTTGGCGTTGATTTCGATGCCCACGCCAATGAACCGATCGGCATTGACAATCGCCCAACTCGCCACACTTCCTACCGTTTCAGCCAAAGCCACAGACGCCCCGCCATGCAATAGTCCGAACGGTTGTTTTACCTTATCCTCAACAGGCATTTCAGCGATAAGGTAATCCTCTCCTATCTCAATAAAGTCGATACCCATGAACTCGCCCATGGTTCCTTTGTTGAGTGCATTCATATCTTGCACCGTTAGGTCTTGTCGCCAAATGCTCATTGTTGAAATGCGTTAAGTTCATTGACTGCTTGGGCGTAATTTACAAACCCAATGTTTTGTGAACGGAGGTATTCAATGACCCAAACATACCAATCCAGCCATGTTTTGAAGGCATGCGAAAAATAGCGGTCATGGAAATCAATATTTAAGTAATTCAAATTATCGCGGTGCGCTTTGTCAATCAGATGAAGGGTGGTTTCTTTTGCCTTTTGCAAATTCACTGATTGCCATCGCTTTCCATTTTCAATCACCCATCCGTCCATGATCTGAAAAGGAAATTCCCACATGTTACCAATTTTGTAGGGATTTTTAAAGGCATGTTCAGTGCTATCATAGGTGTAACCTGCCTTGGATAACATGGTGTAAGTGGCTTCCATATTTCTCACATAGTGCATGCGAATACCGAAATGGTTCAACCCTGAGAGTGTTTTGAACCGCTTGTATTCAGCGTCAATGTCCTCTTGGTTATCAAATGCAATACCATGTATCCCCATTTCAGCATCACGGCTCAGCATTTGACGAATCCACAGCAACGCTAAATCGTTGGTATAATTGAGTCCTACCCCCTTCTCTACAGCAATAAAAAAAGAAGATGGTACTTTATTGATATTATTAAACGTGATTAATTCGTCGATGTTTTGCCATTTGTTTTTGAAAAGATCGGACCAACGGAGGATATATTCTCTCAGTGTTATTTTGTTGGAAGCTAGTTCAACATGCATGCGCAGCATGTATTTGGGCACAATCAAGTCCCTGAACAAATGTTCAGCCACTGTAATATGATCAACGTCGTGTGAAATAATGGCCTTCATGACTATCTAAAACGTTTGAATGCTTTTAGCCACAAAGCTGTTTTACGTATTTGATGGGCGCTTATCATCTCCCCACCAAACTCTCTATAATAGCGCTCAATACCTGGATTCATAGAACCTTCAAAATCAAAAAGAGCGCACTGCTTGGTCTTTGCCTCAAGCACTGTTTGCCACATGCAGGTGACGCCTGCTCCATGGTGTGCATTGTTAGCCGTATAACCGCCAAACAAGTAGATGCATCGGTTTTGATCGAGCACCGCTAAGGATACCGCTACCACTTTACCTTCCCAAACGGCTTGTTTACAAATAGCTTTGGGATGATGTACCAGCAACGAGAGCAACCGTGTTAAAAGTGCTTGGTTCGCCAATACTCCCCCTTTCTGCAAACTTGCTTTTACAAGCGGGATAACCGTTTCTGCAGAAACGTTAGCATTAACGGTTAATCCATCCTTCTCTGCTTTGCCAATGCTTTTTCTTTTTTCAGAAGCAAGAGCCTGCCATAGAACTTCTTGGTCTGGTTGTAAATGAAGGTGGTAGGTAAAACGCGGTGAAACCTTAAATCCCTTCCAAATAAAGGGCTGCGCGTCGGTAAATTCGTCGCTCAGTTGGATATCCACCACATGGCCCTTTAAACCATCGACATACCCGGCGATGAGTGCCATCACCTCTTTAACATGTGTTTGCCGATTGACTTGTGTTTGGGCGGGATTGACTATAAACAAGGCAAT
>CANGWA010000033.1 GCA_947457335.1 Sphingobacteriaceae bacterium | reverse complement strand
TATGCCACTTACCCTGCATATCCAGCCTTAGAAATTGGCGTTATATCGCCCTATAGAGAACAACGCGAGTGGTTGCAGGATCATTTGCACGATCAACCCTTTATGAATCCACCCCACCACCAGGTACAGGTAAAAACCATCGACGGATTTCAAGGAGAAGAACGGGACGTGATTGTTATTTCGCTTGTGCGTTCCAACGACCGGGGTGATATCGGTTTCTTGAGTGATTTGCGGCGCATGAATGTTGCCATTACCCGTGCCCGTAAAAAATTGGTATTAGTAGGAGACAGCGCCACTATTGGCAAGGAGCCTTTTTACAGAGAGCTGTTGGAGTACTGCGAAAAAAAGGGTGTCTACCGAACCGCATGGGAGTTCATGAACAGCTAAGCCGACTGTTGCTTAAACACCGCATTTAGTCGTTTTAACAAAGCCATCATGATGATGAATGCCAGCAATAGCAAGGCGAAGTTGAGCCAGAAATAATTGGCCTTGTTGTCAAACTTATCCCAGTTTTTACCCAGCTCTCCACTCAATTTATTCCCCACAGAAGTCGCTAAACTCCAGCCACCCATTAATAGCGCCGTGAGACGCGGTGGAGAAAGTTTGGATACCATAGACAAACCCATAGGACTCAGGCACAACTCGCCTATGGTGATAACGCCATAACTCGCAATGAGCCACCATGCAGAAGCCTTTACCATGCCGTTGTGCGTGTAGGCGACAGCGGCCACCATGACCAATGTGCTTATTGCGCTAATCAACAATCCCAAAGCTATTTTCGTTGCGGTGGTTGGCTCCTTTCCCCTCACCCGTAAAAACGCGAAAAAGGCAATCAACAACGGCGTTAAGGCCACCACGAAGAAGGGGTTGATGGATTGGAAAATTTCAGTGTTGTACAGTTTGACCTCAGTGCCCGCTGGAGGCATTTGAGTGACCTCTAAGTTCTTAAAATAGGGTGGATAGTCCGTGCATTTAACCGGTTCGCCATCGGCACCTTTGATTTTACGAAATTGTTCATCGTATTGAAAGGTTTCCCCATCGGCCGCTTTTACCGTTTCTGCAAAGCCAAGGCTTTCCATTTTCGGCGCAATGGACGTTGGTATTTCGCGGTCGGTATAAAACTTGGCATAGGTGGTCAATGCCGTGCCATTTTGTTTGAAGATGGCCCAGAACAAAATCACAATGATGAAAATGGTGAACATGGTCCCCAAGGCCTTTTTCTCCTCAATAGCTGCCTTGGCATAAATGGTAGAGAAAAAATACACTACTGGAATACAAAACAAAAAGAATGCATCTGTGCTCTCGCTGCTGGTGAAAGTGCCAGGAGTAAGGAAGGATGTGAGCGCAATAGCAACGCCTGCCAACATCATGGTTACAAATTGCCGAATGAGTGGCTTGTCCTCTTCCTTTGGCTCACGGCGCAAATCCACATGCTTGTAATGTTTCATGCCCAACCAAAACGTCACCACCCCAATGTACATACCTATACCGGCAGCAAGAAAAGCCCCGTGCCAACCAATTTTATTGCGCATGATCGCGGCAATGAAATTGCACACAAAAGCACCTACATTAATGCCCATGTAAAAAATATTGTATCCCGTATCCTTTTTATCCTTGTATTGAGGGTCATTGAATAAATTCCCCAATAGCGTAGAAATGTTAGGCTTAAAAAAACCATTTCCGATCACCATAATGATGAGCGAGGTGTAAAAGGCCCACTGTTCATGAATGGCCAGCATACAATAACCGGTTCCCATCATCAATCCACCAATGGTGATGGATAAGCGGTAACCCAACTTCAAATCAGCGAGCAATCCCCCCATGAAGGGCGTGAGATAAGCCACGGCAATAAAGGTGCCATAAATATCGGCGGCCTTTGCATTCTCCCAACCAAAACCACCTTCACTTACATCGGCCGTCATGTAAAGGGTAAAAATCCCAATCATGAGATAATACCCAAAACGTTCCCAGAACTCTGTAAAGACGAGAAAAAACAGTCCTTTCGGATACTTTGACACCGCTGCCATTAATTGCCTTCCGACGAAGTGCCCATGTGTTTCAAATTAACCGCATACAAGGCGATAAAAATACCATCTATCAGAATATTCATGATGTACCCCCCTGCGCCTTTTTCCTGACCCATGTCAAAGGGAATAAAGTTGATGATGAGTTCTGCCGCCAAGTAAATGAAGAACCCTTTTTTATTCAGATTCCACATCATCATCACTCCAGCTAAAGAGGCAAGGTTAAATAAAATAAACACCAAGCCCATGATGCCAATCGTGTGAAAAAAAGCGGAAGCCTCTAGTGATTCTAACATCGGATTGCTCTCGATGATTTTCGGCCAAATCTCGTCGATGGTTTCTTGCGACAGCGCGAAACTGAATGTACACAGTATGCCAAACAGCAACATTAGGCCAATGCCGATGTAGGACAAAATGCAAACAATCTTCAACATTTCTGGGCGCTCAGGTGTAGCGCTGGTGGTGTTATCAAGTAGTCCTTCGTTGTTTTCCATACTGGTTTTTTATCAAATATATTTTGCCTTCGGCCTGCTGCCGTTGAATTGTGACTAGTGGTTGGATTCCGTGCTGTCTGGTATAATTGAATTAAGTTGCTCCAAGGCACTGTTGACCGAACTGGTATCCATGGCCGATTCAATTTGCTCCACCATGTCCGTTGGCGGAGTAACCGACTGCAGTAATTTGTGATTCAATCCAGAGATTGCCATGGTGATGAGTCCCGCAACAATTCCCGCCCAAGCCAAGCCAGTTACCTGTTTAGCACGGCGAAGGACCATTAAGCCAGAAATACTCTTGAGCAAGCCGGCAAACGCTGCTACCATGCATATCACTGCAAGCTCCTTGTGTTCGCCAGTGAGGTTGATGGCATCCACCATGGCCCAAATCATAATGGCAAAAAACAGCGACAAAACCGTCACCACAAATCCGGCAACCGCCATTTGAAATCCCTTTGGTATGCGCATTTCAGAATTATTTTCCATTAGCATAATACTACTACATAATTAAGACTTTGTTTGCACATTGGCAAGTCGATCTCCGCCTTCCCACCGGCAAAATAACACCACCCTAATCCTTATTTATTTTTCCAAACGTCGAAATTTCCATCAGGCATACGTTTTAAAACCGGATGAAAGAACCAAAAGGCTTCGCGTTTAGCGGGTGGCAGGACGAGTGTGCGCACTTCTTCAGCCGTATTCACTGTGAGGGTGATTCCCTCCGGCTCATAATATTCTAACAAGTGCGAGAGGTTGTTGCGCACCATGCGGTTATTTACCGCGAGGACATCGTCTCCAGCAAATAAACCAGCCTTCCATGCTGGTGAATAGGGTGCCACCAAGGCCACCTTTGTGAAAGCACCGGCTTCTTGCGTTTTGAATCCGAAAAGCGCTTCATTGGCCAGAGGCGATGGCTGTTTAATCAACTCCATGCCCACATACTGAAACGCTTCCTGCAAAGCTTTTTCGAAATCAGCTGGGGCATACACCAACCCTTTGAAAAAAGCAGAAAAATCGGTTCCAGACACTTCACTGACAAGGGCTGTAATGTCTTGTTCCGTGTAACCTTTTCCTTGCTTGCCAAATCGTTCATAAAGCAGCACACACACATCGCGCAATGATTTTTGATTGTTCGTTAAGGAAAGGATTTTCGCATCCAGTAAGAAGGCAATCAAACAACCTTCATCATAAATATTGGTCTTTCTATAAGGCGCACCCGGCGTGTAACCATCCAACCAAGTTTCCCAACTGCTATCAGCAACAGATAAATTATACCTTCCATAATTATGAAAGTGCTTTACCAAGCGCTCCTGCAGTGTCTCGAAATATTGCGTCGTGGTAAACACATCCGAGGCGAGTAACATTTTATCTCCATAATAAGTGGTGAACCCTTCATACACAAACCCAGTGCGCGCATAATTCTCTTGCGTGTAGTTGTAGGGGAGCATTTCAGCGGGACGAATGTACTTGATGTTCCACACATGGAAGAGTTCATGTGAGCTTACGCCTAAAACGTCTTCGTAGGCCGCCCCATGAAGCGCGTAGCCAGGGCCAATGGCAATCATGGTACTGTTTAAATGCTCAACGCCATGGTAGAATTTATGGTTGGTGATTTCAAAAATAAAATGGTAGTCCCGCGTTGGACAATCCCCCCAAAACTGCAATTGTTTTTCGGTAAAGGCTATAAAATCAGCCTTTAACTTTTGCCAATCGGGACGACAATCCCCAATAAAATGAATATGAAACGTATGATGACCACACGCGTAACGATCTGATTGCACATGGTCAGCAGCGATGAAGGGTGAATCCACCAATTCTTCATAATTCGCAGCAGTGAGCACAAAGCCCTCTTTGCGCAGTGACGATACGACGGTATAGTGCTCTGGCACTTTAAGCACGACTTCGTGCGGCTCATTTTGGCGGTCGGGCACATACAAACAACAATGCACGGGATTGACATATACCTGGTGAATGTCTGCAAAGCAGGCACCAGCATTCAGTTCTGCCGCATAATAACTGTAGGTAATTTTTAGTTGACTTGCCCCACCTGTATTGACGTGCCACAAATCCTTGTTCCGTTTTGAATGCGCCAAGGTGTTTCCATCCTGATCAAACATGTCCACACGCTTCACGTTCTTTGCAAAATTACCAAGTTCATAGCGTCCAGGTCGCCAAGCCGGCAATTGCAGAAACAGTTCCGTTGCCGGCTGATCAATCTCCATATCAATATAGATATAGTGCGAGGCGGGATTTTTCTGATAAAAAGTATAGCGTATCATGGCAACAAAAATAAATCCCCAAGGCTGTATTTCATACGCAAGCTTTCAGTTGTTATCAAAAAGAAGAAGACCGTTGTGACAGAGAGGATGTTTACCCTTGCATCGCTCATACAAATGCTTTCCTTATTTTTACAAAGTGATGCGCATTGGCATATTGCTTTTATTGGTGGTAACGGCGAGGGCTCAGGACCTTACTCTTGCCAGAAATGCCTTTATGAACAGGGACATGAATGAGGCCATTGATTATTGGCACATCAGCCGTCCACAAAAAAACTTTCATGCTTCCTTTCGTCCCTATTTATACGCCAGTCTGATTGAGGCGTCGGATTCTGTTGTGCCCTTTCGTTTTTATGGATTTAAGAATGCGTTTTTGACCCAACGCTTGGGGGTGCACCCAAAAAACAAAACGTGGACAGCATTGCAATACCAACCCCTTGCCGAGGTGGAAGCAGGCTGGGATGGGTACAGTAAGCGTTTGCTTACCTCTTCCAATGCGGGACTACAAATGCGGGCCCATTTCAATGACAACGTTACCATTTGTGGTACCGCCAGAGGTGGCCGTGCTTTTTTACCTTATTTTTTAGACACTGTCGTAAAGAATGACAAAGTGCTGCCTGGTATTGGTCAAGCCTATGGATCGAGTCGTGCCGGTTATGCCTGGTCCGATTTTACCGGATATATCTCCTGGGCACCCCATCACAGCAAGGTCTTTAACCTACAAGCAGGCCGTGACCGGCATTTCATTGGTGATGGCTACAGAAGCATATTGTTGAGTGATTTTGCTCCTGCCTACTGGTATTACCGCATGAGTGCACGGTTTTGGCGCATGCAATACAGTGTGTGGTACAGCTGGTTTAAGGACATTGAGCAAGCTGCCGGCATTAAAAGCAATTACCGAAACAAGTTTGGTACCTTTCATTACTTGAGCTACAACATCACCGACAACTTTAATGTTTCGGTGTTTGAGAACGTTGTTTGGCGGGGAACGGATACAGGGCAAGTAAGGTCGTTTGATGTCAACTACCTCAGTCCCGTTGTGTTCTTCCGTCCCATCGAATACGCCAATGGGTCGTCCGACAATTCCTTCATGGGTTTGAACACCAGCCTCATTTTATTCAAGCAGCTGAAATTATATGGGCAGTTAGGCGTAGACGAGTTCAATTTAAAGTACATACGTGCCCGCAACGGCTGGTGGGCGAACAAGCAGGCGTGGCAGTTGGGCGCAAAATACATCAACGCGTTTGGTGTTAAAGGATTGCGGTTGCAGGTTGAATACAATCAAGTAAGGCCGTATACCTATTCGCATGGGCTAGTGGATCAAAACTATGGGCACAACGGATTGCCGTTAGCGCACCCCTATGGAGCCAATTTCAAGGAGTTTTTGGGCATTGCTGGGTGGCGTCGCGAAAAAATTGAAATCAGTTGGCAGGGAGGGTTTGTGGTAATGGGGCGGGACTCCTCGGCCACCTCCAATGTTGGCCAGAACATTTTTTTAAGTTATAGCACGCGGGAAAAAGAATTTGGCAATTACACAGGGCAAGGCATTAAAACCACTGTTTTACAGAATCATTTCCGTGTAGCTTGGCACGTTTTGCCTGTCCTTGGCGCCCGCGTTGAAGCCGGGTACGTGTTGCGGGCCGAGCAGGGGAGCAATGGGCTTGCGTTACGTGCACCCTATGTGTATGTCGGATTTAGGACTGCTATTTTCAGCGAAACGAAGGATTTTTGACAACCAAATCCCTGATTGTTAATAAATTTCGTCAGAACCAATAAAAAGCTTATATTTGCACTCCCTTTTTAAACGCGGGGCGTGTATGTCAAAAAGAGAATATACTGTGCGTTTTGGCGGATTGCCCGCGGGCATTCACGAGTACGAGTTTGAAATAGGGGAATCGTTCTTTAAGGACTTTGAATCCAGTGACTTTGAGCGTGCCAATTTGCACGTTAAAGGTGTGCTGACGAAGCAAAACAATCTACTACAGATGCATTTCAATTTTGAGGGCACTGTAGGAGTGGCGTGCGACCGGTGTTTAAAAGACTTTGACTTCCCTATTGAAGGAGAAGAAAATTTAGTTATCCGGCATGGAAATCCCGATGAATCCACAGATGAACTTCTGGTGATTCCTGAAGGAGCTGATAGTTTTGATGTTTCGCATTACCTATTCGAATACATCATGGTTTCTATTCCAGCCCGCATCGTGCCCTGTGAAGTAGATGCCGAAGCATTTGAATGCGACGAGGAAACCTTGAGTCGACTCGAAGCCCACGAAACGGAAGATGAAGCTGAAGATTCTAGTCCCGAGAACAACGTATGGGAAGCATTAAATAAGATAAAGTTCAATAAAAATTAATAGTTAGAAATCATGCCTAATCCAAAACGAAAACTATCACGTTCACGCAGGGATTCACGCCGTTCAACATACAAGGCGCCGCATATGACCATTTCAAAAGACCCAGTGACTGGCGAAGCACACTTGATGCACCGCGCACATTGGTTTGAAGGTAAGCTCTATTACAAGGGCAACGTGATCATGGAAAAAAAGGCATAAGCCTTTAATACACCATCTTTCAAGTGGCAGATGATGTAAGAGTTGAGGCTCTTACAATCTGCCATTTTTAATTTCCGCACTGAAATTGTTTTCCCCCATTTACTCCCAGTGCAGCCGTATCTTGCGGACACTAGCTCATTTCGCATTTTGCCCAGATGTGTTTGAAAAAGGTGTTGAATACTCTGTCCTGACAAGGGATATACACGCGTGTATTTCCGGGTATAAAATTGTATTATTGTAGCTTTATTGTATTTTTAACCAACTATGAAAATCGGCTTTGATATTCTCGGTGGAGATTATGCCCCGCAGAACTGTCTGGAAGGCGCCATGATGGCACAAAAAGAATTACCATCAGACGTCCGGTTGGTTTTAATCGGTGACCAAGAAGTAGCGCATGAATTTTTTGGCAGGAACGGGGTGGACCCGAGTCTGTTCGATTATGTGCACACCACCGAAACCATTGAGATGGGTGAGTCGCCAACCAAGGCGTTTTCGCAAAAACCAAACAGCAGTATTTCTGTTGGCTTCAAACTTTTGAAAGAAGGGCAAATCCAAGCGTTTGCCTCAGCCGGCAATACCGGCGCGATGCTCGTAGGCTCCATGTTTACGGTGAAGGCCATACCGGGCGTGATCCGTCCCTGCATCACCACCCTTTTACCAAAAGAAAGCGGTGGATTTGGTTTGATCCTCGACGTGGGCACCAATGCCGATTGCAAACCGGATGTGCTTTACCAATTTGGCATCTTGGGCTCCATTTGTGCCCGCGAAGTTTATAAAATTGCCAATCCGAAAGTCGCCTTGATGAACATTGGCGAAGAACCTGAAAAAGGCAACTTGGTGGCCCAAGCCGCCTATGGGTTAATGAAGGATGCCAAGGACTTCAACTTCGTTGGTAATATTGAGGGACGTGAAATTTTCTCGGATAAAGCAGACGTGATTGTTTGTGAAGGATTCGTTGGTAACATCCTTCTCAAAACAGCAGAAGCATTTTATGATGTCATTTGTCGCCGCAACCGCAGCGACGAATATTTTGATAAATTCAATTACGAATTATACGGCGGCACACCTGTACTAGGCGTTAACGGCAACGTGATGATTGGCCACGGCATTTCTACTGCCCTAGCCTTTAAAAACATGTTGCTTTTATCCAAGGATGTGGCTAATGCCAAATTAAATGATAAAATAGCCCAGAGTTTCCAATAATGATTAGAGCAGCAATCACAGCCGTTGGCGGATTTTTGCCGGAGAATATCCTGACAAATTTCGATCTTGAAAAAATGATTGATACTACGGATGAGTGGATTACCACCCGCACCGGTATCAAAGAACGTCACGTCGAAAATGATCCCCAGAAGGCAACTTCTGATATGGCCGTTGAAGCTGTTAAAAATCTTTGCAAGAAACGCGGCATTGCGCCTGAAGAAATTGATTTGCTGATTTGCGGTACCGTAACGCCTGACATGGTTTTTCCCAGTACCTCCAACCTCATCTGCGCTAAACTAGGTGCAGTGAATGCTTGGGGATACGATGTAAGTGCTGCGTGCTCTGGATTTATTTACTCCCTCGCTACCGGCGCTCAATTCATTGAAACTGGACGTTACAAAAAAGTGGTGATTGTGGGTGCGGACATGATGAGCCGTATCATCGATTACAGCGACCGCACCACCTGTGTTATTTTTGGTGATGGCGCTGGCGCAGTGCTACTCGAGCCTTCTAGTGACGATTCACTTGGCATTCGTGACTTTGTTTTGCATGCAGACGGACGCGGCATGACCCACTTGCACATGAAAGCGGGCGGATCGCTTCGTCCCGCTTCAGAAGAAACCGTGGCCAATAAAATGCACTACGTTTACCAAGAAGGTCAACCCGTGTTTAAACACGCTGTGGTCAACATGGCTGAAGTGAGTGCTAAAATCATGGAACGCAATCACCTGACTTCTGAAGACGTTACCTGGCTAGCTGCGCATCAAGCTAACAAACGCATTATCGACGCAACGGCTCAACGCATGGGCATCGGATCTGAAAAGGTGATGATGAACATCGAACGCTATGGCAACACTACTGCTGGCACCATTCCCTTATTGCTTTGGGACTATGAAAAACAATTAAAAAAAGGCGATAACCTGATTCTATCTGCCTTTGGTGGTGGGTTTACATGGGGCTCCATTTACATTAAATGGGCTTACGACGGTAACGCCATCTAATTTTCTTAACCACATCCTTGATTCGGTTTTTTTATTCCTCTTTTTTAATACGGCTGTATTGTATGTCTTTAACATTGAATTGTCATTAAAAGCATTACATTTGGTATAACAGCAGGTATATGAAAAAAGCAGTGTTAGCAGGTGTCATTATTATCCTCTCAGGATTATTGTTCAGCGCCTTTTTGCAACCATCAGAAATCACCCTTGGCTCTCCTCTGCCAATGGAGGGATATAAAATGAAAGATGTGTCGGGAAAGGACGTAACGCTTGGTGCGCTTAAAACCGAAAAGGGACTAGTGGTGATCTTCAGTTGCAACACCTGTCCCTACGTAAAACTCAGCGAAAAACGCATTAAAGAGTACACCGACTTTGCCATGGCAAACGGCATTGGTTGCATTCTTGTGAACAGTAACGAAGCCCAGCGCACTGAAGACGATAGCTTTGAAGAAATGGTCAAGTACCATAAAAGTCAAGGTTTGAAATGCGCCTATGCATTGGATGAAAAAAGCAAGCTGGCCGATGCCTTTGGTGCAGGGCGTACCCCGCAGTGTTTTGTGTTTGATAAAAAAGGCTTGATATACAAAGGCGCCATTGATGACAATGTCAAAGACGTTTCCGCCGTTAAGCAACATTATTTAAAAGACGCCTTAACAGCCCTCGTGAAAAACGAAAAACCGGCGATGCAAGAAACCCGCTCTATTGGCTGTACGATTAAACGCTTGGAATAAATTGTCGTTTGTGTTAGACGATTCCTTCAAAAAAGAAATGGATCCCGAGGATTTCTACAGGAGTCCCGAAGGCTACATTGTGTTTACAGAGAAATACCACCTCAAACGGGGTTACTGCTGCAAAAGTGGGTGCAAACACTGTCCCTATAATTACAACAAGAAAACCGGTGGCTTTGATCAATCAATTGTTGCTAAATAAAATCTACCGCAGCTGCCTTATTGTTCTCATTGTAGCAGGGAGTTTGCGTGGGCAAGTGACTCCATGCAGCACCGTCCAAACGCTATCCACTGCACAAACACAACAACTAGCGCCTTTGTGGCCGCTACTCGACTCTTCCTTGTTCCATGAGAACACCCCGAAAACAGACTCACTCTGTGGGGTCATTAAAAACATCCTTGGCAATCAAGGAGGAATTCCCGACCAACTAGAAGCCCCCTACGCATTAACCACCTCTACGGTGTGGCTGCCCTTTACTCCAGCGCTTTCGCTGGCGCACACGCTTATTGCTAACGATAGCGCCGCTTACGATCAATTATGGAAAACAGCACAAGGCCGTCATCCCCAAAAAAACTATGCTGACCACTCCCTGTTTCTGAGGTTTGCTGCTGAGAATGCGGTGGGACTATTACAAATTGCCGCCGTTGAAACCAATCCCTCCCGTAAGGTCCGTTATACACAATGGGCGACCCGCACGCTCGACACGCTGTTGAACCGCCAATTGCCTTCTGGCGCCTTTCCCTTTCCAGATCTCAGAACATACAACGACCCTACCTTTGGCCCAATCATCCAATCCTTTCTAATTGCGTGCGGCGCTGATTCAGTAAATGTGCTAGTGAATGGTTGGATTATCAATGATAAAGGCACTGGCGAATTTAAATTCGATGCTGGGATTATTGCCGATGCCTTTTACCGCGCCTATGTTTATACTGGTAACACCACTTACAAAACCGCATGCATAAAAGCCGCCAATTTTTTAGCACAACAACGCCTTCACCGCAACTTCAATTACAATTCCTTTGCCGCACTGGGTTGCGGGAGAGGGTATCAATGCAATGGGGACACCCACTTGCTTCGCAAAATGCGCATTAATTTGCGAACAGGCTTGTTGAGTGGACAGCAACTCAATGGCCGTTGGTTCGATGGACACAATGCCCGATCGGTTTACCACGGATTAATGTTAAAGCACCTTGCACAAGTCGTCTTATTGCTGCCCCAAGGAAAAGAACAAGACACGCTGATCTTAGCGCTAACAAGGGGCATTACCAATCAAACCAACTACTACCGTCATTGCGGCTACAGTGGATCGTTTCGTTGGCAAATGGCCTGTATACAAAACACAAAGGTTAGTTCAACACACGACACATTGGCCTTATGGATTGGCAGACACATTCAACAATCTGCACTCAATGGCAAATTCCTCGACGTGCCAACCATTGGCGATTACCTTGAATTACTGCCCATACTTAACGCTCTAGAAGAACAAACACTGCAAGAAGGCGTGACTGTTTTTCCCAATCCCACCAACGGTCTATTGAGCTTTGACACCTCCTTAACTGGAGCAAACCTTGAGCTCATCAACACACAAGGCCAATGTGTTTTTCAAACCACCCTGGCGCCTGGCGAAAACAGCATTTGTATGCCAGAAGGCTCCAAGAGCGGCGTTTACTTCCTTTCAATAGAATACCCAAACGAAGCGAAAATCATTAAAAAGATACTGTACTGCGCACCGTAAACCGCTATTTTTGCTTTATGCACAAACTTCCACCCTTACTGCTACTTTCATTTCTATTTTTATTCTTCTCTGCACCAGCGCAATCCCTAAAACTGCGTCGCAACGATCAAATCCGATCGCTCTCACACTACAAAGTCGTTTACTTCGTTGCCTTTCAAAAAGACAGCACGCAACGGGAAGTCCTAATGGCCGACTCTGCTGGGGTATTTGTTCGAAAAGACACTGCCTATATCCGCCCCCAATTACACAACCTATACCGCTATTACAAAAACGGCATGACCTATAGCCGCGTCGAAACGTTTCCAGACACCACAAAACAACGCATCCGTTTAGCATTAAAAGACATTGAAAGGATAGACATAGAGCGGCCAATTGTTGATTTCACGTGTGGTTCTATTGCTTCTGCATCACTTCTCTCTGCTTTAGTCCTCTCGCCCATTCTAGCTTCGAGAGGAGGATTTAATGCCGATACGTTTTACAAAATGGAAGGCGCATCGTTGGGCACCTTTGCCTTAGCAGTACTTATACGTCAAACAATTGGCGTGCACCACTTTTACCTTAAGCACCGCAAGATTAGTAAAAACTGGACTGTGATGCCTTGACAGAATCCCTCTAAAGCTCATAAAAAACTGTATTTTTACAGAGTATGTTCAGGCTGTTCAGGCTTTTTTGGGATTACAATTTACCCCGATGGTCGATATTAATTATTGACACGCTCATCAGCGCGTTTGCTCTAACGCTGGCCTTTGCCATACGCTTTGAATTTTCACCCTTGCCCACTGGAGATGCTGAAAACTTGCCATACGATTTTTTGGTAGTGCTCACCATTCGTTTGTTATCCTTTGCTTGGTCGAAAACCTACAAGGGGGTGGTACGTTATACTTCCACCCGGGATACAGGCAGAATTTTTGCTGTAGTGATGGGCGGAAGTGTCTTGGTGTTTATTCTCAATACTTTTTGGCTTGTAAGTTACCATTACTACTTCATCCCTACTTCTGTGATCATCATCGACGCCCTGCTTACCCTTTTCTTGATGATTAGTTCGCGCCTTGCGGTAAAGACTTTGTACTTTGAAATGAAAAATCCACAGCGTGAAAAACAAAGTGTGATTATTTACGGTGCTGGCGAAGCGGGCATTATTACCAAGCGAACACTGGACAGAGATGCCGCTATTAAATACAGAGTAGCGGGATTTATTGACGATGATACCCGAAAACAAAACAGAAGTGTTGAAGGTGTTTTTGTTTATAGCCCCGACCGGCTTGAAGACATCATTGAACAGTCTAATGCAGAATCGGTAATTATCTCTGTTCAAAATCTACCCGTAAAAAAGAAAAATGAAATCACCGACCGGTGTCTTGCTGCGGGTGTAAGGGTCATGAATGTTCCCCCTGCTAGCCGTTGGATCAATGGTGAATTATCCTTTAATCAAATTAGGAGTATTCGTATTGAGGACTTGTTAGAGCGCGAACCCATTCGTCTAGACACCGCTCGGATTGCAGAGGACTTGCGTGATAAAGTCCTGCTCATTACAGGCGCTGCTGGAAGTATTGGCAGTGAATTGGCAAGGCAATGCATCCCCTTCCGCCCGAAAAAAATCTACCTACTCGATCAGGCAGAAACACCATTGTATGAATTGGAATTAGAGTTGAACGACCGTCCCATAAAAGTCCCCTTCGAAGTGGTCATGGCAGACGTGCGTAATGAAGAACGCATGCGCAATGTGTTCCGCACCTTTCAACCACAAGTAGTTTTTCATGCGGCAGCTTACAAACACGTGCCCATGATGGAGAACAATCCATCCGAAGCCATACTCACCAACATTCAGGGCACACGTAATGTGGCCGATTTAGCGCACGAATTTAAAGCCGAACGCTTTGTATTTGTAAGCACCGACAAAGCAGTGAACCCTACCAACGTGATGGGTGCCAGTAAACGCATTGCAGAAATTTATATCCAGAGTTTAGGAAAAAACTCACATACCAAATTCATAACCACTCGCTTCGGAAATGTACTCGGTTCCAATGGCTCTGTGATCCCGCGTTTCAGAAAACAAATAGAACAAGGTGGACCGGTGACAATTACCCACCCCGATATTACGCGTTACTTCATGACCATTCCTGAGGCCTCGCAATTGGTATTGGAAGCTGCCGCGATGGGCAAGGGGGGTGAAATTTTCGTGTTCAATATGGGGGAATCGGTTAAAATTGTGGACCTCGCCCGCAAGATGATTTTATTAATGGGATTGAAAGAGGGAAAGGACATTCGGATTGAATTCACGGGACTCCGTCCGGGAGAAAAACTTTACGAAGAACTACTCGCTAATACCGAAAACACACTGCCAACACACCACAACCAAATATTGATTGGAAAGGTGCGTGAATACGAATACACTGCTGTAAAAGTGATTACCGAAGAATTAATTGCCTCATTCGAAACACAAAACAATGAACTAATTGTACAGCGCATGAAAGACCTCGTGCCAGAATTCATCAGCAACAATTCTGTATTTCAAAAATTAGATGAATAAGTTTTTTTTATGGCTGGCGGTGTTCGTCGCCAGCTTTACCCTCTCTGCAACTCCAGTAAAACCAACTAAATTGGTAATTGGCATCATTGTCGACCAAATGCGGAGCGATTACCTGCAGCGGTATTGGAACCATTTTGGAGAAGGGGGATTTAAGCGATTGGTCAACCAAGGGTATGCTTTTAAAAACGCTCATTACAATTATGTGCCTACTTATACGGGTCCAGGACACGCCAGTGTGTTTACCGGAAGTACACCCCGCCAGCATGGCATTGTTGCCAACGATTGGTTTGTGCGCAGTAGCCAACAGAATCAGTATTGTGCGATGGACACCTCTGTTAAGGGTGTAGGTTACGATGGACTTGAAGGTAAAATGTCACCCCGTCATTTAATGTGCAACACCATTGGTGATGAATTAAAGCTCGCCACCAATGGTCAGGGCAAGGTGTTTGGATTATCCTTGAAGGACCGTGGTGCTATCTTATCGGCAGGACATAGGGCCAATGGCGCCTTCTGGATGGAAAGCCGTGACGGTAAATTTATTTCATCCAGTTGGTACATGCAGAAACTACCAGAATGGGTAGAGGCCTTCAATGAAAAAAAATTAGGGAAAACATATCTGGAAAAAGGTTGGAAAACGCTCTATCCCATTGAAACATATACCGCTTCCATTGCCGACAATAATAATTACGAAACCATTACCGATGCAAAAAACACCCCCACCTTTCCATACGACTATGGGTATGCGGTGGGCAATCAACGTTATGGCACGATTCGCAATACGCCTTATGGCAACTCCATCTTGGTGGACCTCTCTATGGCATGCATAACCGCAGAGGACTTGGGAAAGGACGACACCGTAGATCACCTGATCATTAGTTTTTCGACGCCAGATATTGTAGCACATTTCTTCGGTCCCCGTTCGGTAGAAGTAGAAGATGTTTACTTGCGATTGGATAAAGAAATTGAACGGTTGTTGAATTTTTTAGATGCACAGGTAGGCAAGGGACAGTACACTTTATTTCTCACAGCCGATCATGGAGGAGCAGATGTGCCAGTACACTTGCAGGACCTTAAAATGCCAGGCGATTACCTAACAGATAACACTATCAAAAAAGCACTTAAAAAAG
>CANGWA010000032.1 GCA_947457335.1 Sphingobacteriaceae bacterium | reverse complement strand
TTTTATTTTTTTGGATTTCAGATTAAATTCCAAAAGTCCGTTAGAATAGGTTCCGAGATAAACGCAACTATCGCTAGAAGTTGCTAAAAAAGTGAATGCTATATTCTCATGCCCCTTTATTCCATCGAAAGCTATAGCATTATAGCTGCTATCGATGATAGAAATCCCTGTTAGTGTACCGATATAATTAAGCCCATCGACTTCTAAAATACTAAACACAAAGTCATTGCTAAGCCCTGATTTAGAGTCAATGTTGACGAATTTATTTTTTTTTTGATTCCAAACAACTATGCCATTTCTAGTCGTGCCAAACCAAAGGTTGCCTTTCGAGTCACAATTAATAGCATAGACTAACGATTTGTCAAGTATTAGATTCCCTTTTAATTTTTTTATGACTCCATTCACATAGCTATAAACGCCCTGTGCGGTCCCCATCCAAATTGTATCTCCCTTGTTGTATAATTTGTAAATCCATGGATTAGTTAATCCATTTCTCTTAGAAAAGTTTTTAAAACAAAACCCGTCATATATGCTTAAACCGTTGCTTGTCGCAAAAAACAAATTGTGATGACTATCCTGAGCGATTGAAAATACAAAATTATCAGCTAAACCATTTTTTTTTGTGAAATTCAAAAATCTTCTGCCATCATATCTACTAACACCACCACTATTAGTGCCAAACCACATAAAACCATTGAAATCCTGAAATGAGCAAAGAACCTGCGATTGAGCAAGACCATTATCAGGAGTAAATTTTTTGAAATGAAAAGTTTGTGCAGTAAACTGGGAAATTAGTAGTGCAAAAAAAACAATCAGAATATTTTTTTCTGAGTATTTTACTTTTTCACTTGCCACTGGATAATATTACTCTTGAATGATTAACAATGTGTTTTTTAAAGCGCCATTTGCAATAACTCTAAGCACATAACTACCCGGCTTTAGACGTCTTAAATCAATCTTATAAAGATTATCTTTTTCATGATGTCTTTCGATCATCTCATCACTTAAAACTGTTCTTCCTGATATATCGAAAATAAAAAATTCAAGTTCTGAATTAAGACTCGATTTAACACTCAAAATACCATTTGAAGGATTTGGAAAAACGTCTAATTCGATATTGCTTGATGTGCTAGACTTTATGCCAACAGTTAAATCTATTGGGTTGATATATGCTGAATCAACATAGAAATCAAGATTCGCATAAATTTCATTTTCTTTCATAATTATTCGATGATAGGTTCTGTTGGTATCTATACCCGGGATATCTACTTCAACAAAATAACTTTCACCTGCACTGTTTGGAGGAAGGCCGGTGATTGAATAATTGCCTTGAGAATCAGTAATAGCTTTTCCTACAATTACACCTCCTGGATTTTTTCCGCCTTTTACTGTAATGCCGCCGATGGGATTTCCTGGTGAGAACCTTCTTTGTCCATAGGAATTCCCTTCAACGATTTTACCGGCCAAAACGCCGCTCCCCTTATTAATGCTTTGTAAGGAATTTACAGCTACAGAATAATTGCTATTACTTACACATCCATGATTATATATGACTGCACTTTTCCATGAATCAGAATTACTACCGTAGGTTTCATACATATTGGTATTTGTTGGAACTACCCTTAAAACATATTTGCCACTATCAATATTATTAAATTGAAAAGCAGAAAAAACAATTTGCGACGTACTAATTGAATCCCACTTTTTTAAATAATTAACATGCCTGTAGAGCGTTATTTTGCCATTAACTACTCCAGTGCTGCTTGTACAAACACCATTAATGTTTTTAGAGTTGCCCACATTTATCGTTATAAAACTTGCGTTTTTACAGCCATTAACGCCAAGCCCCGTTATGCTATATGTAGTTGTTATTG
This sequence comes from Sphingobacteriaceae bacterium, assembly GCA_947457335.1. Taxonomy (GTDB): domain Bacteria; phylum Bacteroidota; class Bacteroidia; order B-17B0; family Aurantibacillaceae; genus Aurantibacillus. The sequence goes on along the minus strand of CANGWA010000032.1, from coordinate 13,930 downwards.
AAGGGGTAACCTGAATAGTTGAAATATTTTGGCCAGTATTCCAAGTATAACTTTGAGCTCCAGTACCATTCAAAATAACTGCGGTTCCTTTACAAATTGTTGTATTACCAGATATCGATACAACTGGCAACGGATTCACAACTACCGTAACGTTTGCAGGTACAGATGAAACACATCCTAAACTATTAGTGCCTAAAATACTGTAGGTGCTTGTTATCGATGGGGAAACCATTGCACTACCTGAAGAAAATGTATACGACATCGCGCCATTAGGTGAAATAGTAAACGTAGCCCCCTTACAAATTGTGCCACTTGCTGACGAAATAACCGGCGAGACCAAAACAATTACAGAAGATATTTGTACTGCATTTGAAGGACACCCGTTAATTGAATTGCCACTAACACTATAGTTAGTATTTACTGAAGGGCTAACCACTATACTCGCAAGCCCAATCGCACCATTCCAACTATATGTATTAGCCCCAGTTGCGTTAATTGTAAAAGACTTACCGGCACAGATAGTTCCTGAATTTACTGTTATACTAGGAGTTGGATTAACAAATACAGATGCTGTAGCAATCACTGTAGAGACGCACCCAGCTGAACTGGTGCCAATAACTGAGTATATTGTTGTTACGCCGGGATAAACAACAAAAGTACCACCAGAAATTGAATACGTACTTGCTCCAGAAGGTAAAATAGTAAAGTTATTCCCTGAGCAAATGGTGCCACTATTTACTGAAATTGAGGGGTTTAAGTTCACTACCACATTAGCTGTGGCAGAGACAGGGCTCACGCATCCAAAGACATTTGTCCCTAAAACAGAATATGTCTGCGTGGATAAAGGTGAAACAACAGATGTACCAGAAGAATAAGAATAGGTAACCGCACCTGATGGCATAAGTGTATAACTACTGCCTTGACAGATACTGCCTGAAGGAACAGAAATTAGTGGCACAGTATATAAACCTATTGTAACTAGTGCCGGTGTAAGAGCATTACAACCAGATGCATTAGTTCCGATTACCGAATAAGTAGTTGCAACCGTAGGAGATACTACAGCGCTACCAGATGAAAACGTGTAAGAAGCAGCGCCAGAAGGTGAAATTGTATAAGACTGACCTGGACAAATGCTTCCACCCGATGCGCTAATGATTGGCAAGGCTACTACAGAAATTGTTGAAGTGGCAGCAATAGATGAAATACATCCTGCAGAACTTGTCCCTACTACTGAAAATATAGACGTTGAAGAGGGCGTTACAATATTTGAACCTGAGGAATAAGAATAGGTGACGGCACCTGAGGGGTTGAGGGTAAATGATGAGCCAGAACAAACACTACCACTATTTACAGAAAGGGAAGGGGTGTTAGACACAGTAACAGTCACGGCAACCATGCTTGCACTCACACATCCATTGCTACTCTGACCACTTATTGAATAAGTGGTGTTCACAGTCGGAGAAACGACAGGTGAGCCAGAAGAAAAAGTATAAGTTACTGCACCCGTTGGCGATAATGTCAAGCTTTGACCTGTACATATACTAGCACCATTAACAGCTACAATTGGTGTTGTAAATACAATTATCGACGAAGTGGCCGAAGTTGTTGAGATACAACCATTGGAAGATGTGCCAGTAACACTTATAATTGTAGAAGAAGATGGTGTAACAATATTGCTTCCTGAAGAGTATGAATAAGTTGCTGCCCCATTTGGAATAATAGTAAATGATTGACCATTACAAATCGTCCCGCTATTCACTGAAACATTAGGGTTCGCATAAACCGAAACTGTTGCTACGGCAATATTTGATGAAAGGCAACCTTGAGCACTAGTTCCTGTAATTGAATAGTTGGATGTTACAGTAGGTGAGACTGTTGCGGAACCTCCAGAGTAGGTATAAGCGTTTGCACCTGATGGGTTTAGGATGAAGGATTGACCTGCGCATAAGCTGGCACTACTAACGCTTACAATCGGTAATGAATAAACAAGGACACTTGCCAAAGCTAAACTAGCGGCGCTACAACCGAGCGAACTGGTGCCAGATACAGAATATGTAGTTGTAATGGAAGGAGAAACAACATTTGTACCTGAAGAAAAAGTATAAGTTAAAGCTCCCGATGGTAAAAGTGTATAAGCATTCCCTGCGCACAAACTACCGCTGTTGATGGAGATAGTGGGCCTTGGTAAAGCGGTAATGGATACCGATGCGGGATTAGTACTTAAGCAGCCTGCAGAATTGGTGCCAATAACTGAATAATTCGTTGAAACAGTTGGGTTAATCACTATCAATGCTCCAACCGCCCCGTTGCTCCAAGTATAATTTGTTGCACCAGATGCATTAAGTGTTACACTTCCTGCTGAGCAGACTGTGTTAGTTGAGGTGATAATTGTTACTATTGGAGTTGCGTTCACTATTACCGGAACAGTTGCTGTACTTTTACAATTATTGGTTGAGTTTGTGCCCGTAACTGTGTAAACAGCATTACTGGTAGGTGTAAAAACCTGGCCATTATAAATTTGCGGGAACCAACTATAATTATTAGCCCCACTAGCTACAATCGAAACAGTTCCCCCACTACAAAAATTGGTGTTAGAGGCACTTACAGTCATAACAGGCGGCACATTACTGTTCACATTAACCAATACCGTTTTAGTCAAGACACATGTGCCATTAACACCTGTTACAGTGTAAGTAGTATTACCAGAAGGGTTAACACTAAATGTTTTTCCCACGAATGGTCCAGGAAGCCATGTAAAATTTCCAACTCCATTCACGACTAAATTTTGAGGATTCCCTGCACAATGTTGCACCGTATTTGAGGCGATTGAGATTTCACAATAGGATATTTTAGAAACAAATGCGTCATAATTGCCATTAGTGCTTACGTTGAATGTGTTAGTGCCAGGAGCAAGATTAGCAGTGCCTGTGAAAGCGCCTGTCATATACATTGTACCAGATGTATTGGAAGCAATTGAAGAAATCTGAGAGTTATTCAGAAAGAAATTTTGTAGCAAATTCCCATAAGAATCATACGTGTTTAAATACTGATTACCTGCCGAATAATTCACAAGCCATTGTATAGAATTATTAAATTGATTGATTTTGTATGGTATGTTAACATTTGACGCCCACTTGAACACCCCTGCTTGGTCAATTTTAACAATATAGCCGCCACAACCCGTATAATAATATACTCCGGGGCCAGCATCTAAATCAATTGTTGCACATCCTGCATTGATATAGGAGCCAAAATATATGTCCCCATTAGGAGCTACAGCCATATCAGTTATACCATCACGTTCAGGTGATCCATATGAGTTGCCCCAAATAAACATCCCGTTGCAATCTAGTTTTACAATGTAGTAATCAGAATATCCATAACAGTTCACTGTTTGCGTGCCAGGGCCTGGGTCTAGGTCCGTTGGACCGGACGAATAATTGCCAGAAATAATCACATTACCACTTTGGTCGACAATTACTTTTGTTAATGGTGCTCCCAAATTAGGTGTAGAAATTCCTTTGGCCCATTGGAAATTGCCTAAGCTATCAAGTTTGAACACAGTAGAACCTACCGGCACAGTATATGTTGAGGGCCCGGGATCAAAATCATAACCGGTATTCCATGCCCCAGAATACACGTTTCCCAAATTGTCCACATATAGAGGATTTGTTGCGTATTGAGAATGTAGTCCAAATGTTCTAACCCATTTAAATGATCCACTCTGGGATAATTTAAGTAAAAATAAATCGTCGCAGCAGGCTGTGGCAGTTGTGGTGGAAGAACTAAAATCGAAGTCAATTGTGTTATTATAAGTCCCTGAAATCAAAACCTCACCGTTTTGACCCAACATTATATTGTTACCGTAATCCTGATTTGCGCCGCCATAGCTTTGGGCCCAAAGAAAGTTGCCACTGGGGTCCAGCTTCTGAACATATATGTCATAACCACCTTGGCTGATCAGATTATAAACTCCAGTACCTGGGTCAAAATCAACAGTATCTTGAAAATAACCGGTGGTATAGACGTTACCAGCCTGGTCAACAACAATGCTCTGACCTGCTTCAGTTGCGTTAGCCCCCATGGTTTTTGCCCAAATTAGACTTTGACTATTTAATCCTAACGAAGAAAAAAATAGAAGTATTAAAAAATAAATAGAATTTGATTTACTGTAAATAATTTTACTTAATGAAATCATATGAACACTGCTTAAAGGTTAGTAAATATAGCCTTTTTATTATTATTAAAAGCAAACACGTGACGACTGTTAGTGAATAAAGGTAAAATAACGGCATGAACAATATTAGTTTTTTAGTATAGGCGTTCTACACCTAGGATTAACTAACAAGGTGATTAAAACTTACCGAATTAGCCGTTTTATTCAATATCACACATCATTTAGCATTAACGGCACAGTGTTTTTACACTACTCGTTTGGTGTTTACCGAATTTTAAATCGCGTTTAAACGTCTTTTTACTAATTACATAGTGTGGGATTAACTAACCTTAAATGAAGGTAATACTTCACGAATAACCTTTTTCAATATTCTAAATGCTTATATAGGTAAAGTTATCGTTCCTGAGTATAAAAATGAGCCTGAAGAATGGGTTAAAGGAAATCATCCCCCATTAGTGAACTAGGCCACCTCCTTGAATGTTCAGGATATACTGGAGGGAAGAAAAAAGAAAACCCCATCAGCATTTAAAGCTATTCGTGATGAATTTCCATTGAGAGGTTTATTGACTTGCCCACAATGTAGTAAAACATGACCGTATCTTTCTCCAAAGGGAAAATGGGGGTATTATGTCCATACTATCACTGCTCGAAAGACTGCAAGGAGTGGCAAATAGCAGAAGTGGTAAATACAGCTTTTACAGAATTGCTAAACACCTTACAGCCCAAAGAAAACACCATCAATTTATTTAAAAGAATAGTAAGTGAAAAGTTGAAAAATAACAATACAGAGGCTAGTTCAATTTTAGACCGCATCAATAAAGAAATCTCCAAAAAAAAGCAACGAATTGTTAATGCAAGAGCATTGATGTTGGACGGAGAAATTGAATCCATAGGATTTAAATCTGTGCCAATTGAAATTGAAGAGCGCATTACTCAGCTTATATGTGAAGTGAGTATTGATAATTCTAGTATGCAAAATATTGAAGAAAAGGTGGTCAGGGCCACCGACATGATTTCGAACCTTGGAAATGCCTATTTACAAAGTGAAACAGCACATAATCGCAGGATAGTGGGTTCGGTTTTTCCTACAGGGTTGATTTTTGACGATCGGAAGGTTCGAACTCCCAATTAAATGAGGTGCTAAGTAAAATCCTTAGGATTGATAAGGGTTTCGGTGGGTCTAAAAAAAGAAAGCGCACCAAATTTGGTGCACTTTCCCTTGGAGTAGCCTCGACAGGCATTCCCGCCGACCCTTCACCAATTCACTCTGTCGGCGGGATAAACCTCGATTCTTTCTCGCTTCGCGAGAACAGTTTGCTAACGCAAACTGCTGTCGAGGCTACCAAAAAAAATCCCCGCACTTCGTTGTATTTCATTTACTCAAGCCTCGACAGGCATTCCCGCCGACTTAACTCTATATAACTCAGTCGGCGGGATAAACCTCGATTCTTTCTCGCTTCGCGAGAACAGTTTGCTAACGCAAACTGCTGTCGAGGCTACCAAAAAAAATCCCCGCACTTCGTTGCGGGGATTTTTTTTGGTAGCCTCGACAGGAATCGAACCTGTATTTAAAGTTTAGGAAACTTTCGTTCTATCCATTGAACTACGAGGCCATTTTAGGGGGACAAAGATACGAATCTAATTTTATCTGCAGAAAGTCAACACTCCCCCTCATTCCTTAAAAGAATTTAGGATTGTTGTTTACATTTGGTCACCTATGAATAACAACAAAACGATTGCTATAATTGGGTCCTCGGGACTCATCGGCTCTCAATTGCTGGATTTACTAAAAAACAGAAAGGATGTTCAAGAAATTCGCTTGCTTGTGCGCCGCGAAAACGGACTTAAATTCACAGGCATTCGCGAGTGTGTGATCAACTTTGAAGACCTCAACGCATTTGGTGAAGCCATTAACGGATGCGATGCGGTGTTCTGCGCCATTGGCACTACCCGCAACAAAGTCAAAGGCGACATGAGCGCTTATAGAAAAGTAGATGTCGACATTCCTATACATGCTGCACAGCTAGCGGCCAAAAACAACGTTAAAGCCTTCATGCTGGTGTCGTCGGTTGGTGCTAATGCTTCAACTTCCAATTTTTATCTAAAATTCAAAGGCGAAGTCGAAGACACAGTGCGTCAACTTAACATTCCTAACATTGGCTTCTTTCGTCCCTCGCTCCTGCTCGGTCCACGTATCGAGTTTCGAATGGGTGAAAAAATTAGTCAGCTCTTGATGCGTCCCGTTACCCCGTTCATTCCCGCTAATTACAAGCCGATTCAAGCAAGACAAGTGGCTACCGCCATGATTCACACCGCCTTTAATGGGGAGCCTGGCGTGCATGTTCTTCATTATACGGAAATGCAGGCCATAAAAGCTTAACCATAAATTAAATGAAGGGTTGGCCACACTGTGCGTGAGGTACCGCAGGCTGTAGCTTGGCGTAGGCCGCACTTAGCCTGCCTAAGCGGACGGAGGCCCCACTTTTACATTAAGTGGGGACCCCGTAGCGCATAGGCAGGCTTGGTGCGGAGGAGCCAACTACTGCCGGAGGGACCGACCCCCGCAGCAACACCCATAAGATAAGAACAACTGCTGCGGGGGACACGCCCAATACTTAAAAAACAACGGAAATGGCAGGAAAAAGCCTCTAAATAGGCTCAAAAACAGGGACTTCCATTAATGCCAAAATTTCACTATCTTTGCGCCCTTAAAATCAGACCATGTCGTCTATCAGAAACATTGCCATTATTGCCCACGTTGACCACGGTAAAACCACCTTGGTTGACAAAATTCTTCACACCTGTAAATTGTTCCGTGAGAACCAACAAACCGGTGAACTCATTCTCGACAACAACGACCTCGAACGTGAACGTGGAATTACCATCCTTGCTAAGAACGTTGCTGTAAATTACAAAGGCACAAAAATCAACATCATCGATACTCCCGGCCACGCCGACTTTGGTGGTGAAGTAGAACGTGTGATGAACATGGCCGACGGTGTTATTCTTCTTGTAGATGCCTTCGAAGGTCCGATGCCACAAACGCGCTTTGTGACACAAAAAGCCATTGCTGCGGGTAAAAAAGCGGTTTTGGTCATCAATAAAGTTGACAAACCCAATTGTCGTCCCGATGAAGTGCACGACGCCGTTTTCGATTTGTTCTTTAACCTTGGCGCTACAGAAGACCAATTAAATTTCCCGACCGTTTACGGTTCTAGCAAACAAGGCTGGATGGGTGCTGATTGGAAAACGCCTACTGAAGACATCACTTACCTACTCGATACCATTCTTGAAAATATTCCTGAAGCGCCTGTGCGTGAAGGCACACTTCAGTTGCAAATCACCTCGTTGGATTACTCCAACTACATTGGACGTATTGCAGTAGGACGTGTATACCGCGGCACCATTAAAGAAAACATGCCGGTGAGCGTTGTAAAACGTGACGGGACTATTCAAAAATCGCGCGTGAAGGAATTGTATGTGTTTGATGGACTTGGAAAAATCAAAGTACAAGAGGTGAATGCAGGTGACATTTGTGCCTTCACTGGTATTGAAGGATTTGAAATTGGTGACACCGTTTCTGATTTTGAAAATCCGGAAGGCTTGCCAAACATGGCTATCGACGAGCCTACCATGAACATGTTGTTTACCATTAACAACTCCCCTTTCTTCGGTAAGGATGGCAAATTCGTGACCTCGCGTCACTTGCGCGATCGCTTGTTTAAAGAATTAGAAAAGAACTTAGCGCTGCGCGTTGAAGAAACTTCTTCTCCAGATGCTTACCTCGTTTACGGACGTGGTATTCTTCACTTGTCTGTTTTAATTGAGACCATGCGTCGTGAAGGTTACGAATTACAAGTTGGTCAACCACAAGTAATCGTTAAAGAAATTGACGGTGTGAAGTGCGAGCCGATGGAAGTACTCACTGTAGATGTGCCACAAGAAGTATCAAGTAAGGTAATTGACCTGGTTACACAACGCAAGGGCGATATGCTCATGATGCAACCAAAAGGCGATTTGATTCACTTGGAATTTGAAATTCCTTCACGTGGTATCATTGGTTTGCGTAACAACGTACTTACTGCTACTGCTGGCGAAGCTATTATGGCACACCGTTTCAAGGCTTACGAGCCTTGGAAGGGCAATATTCCACAACGTATTTCAGGCGTATTGATCAGCAAGGAAAAAGGATCTGCAATTGCTTATTCTATTGACAAATTACAAGACCGTGGGAAGTTCTTCATCGATCCAGGCGAAGAAGTGTACACTGGCATGATTTTAGGTGAACACATTCGTCCCGATGATCTCGTGATTAATTTGTGTACTGAGAAAAAACTCACCAACATGCGTGCAAGCGGTAGCGATGAAAAAATGCGCATCGCTCCGAAAATTAATTTCAGTCTCGAAGAAGCGATGGAATACATACAAGCCGACGAGTACGTTGAAATTACACCAAACCACATTCGCATGCGTAAAATTTACCTCGACGAAAACGAGCGTAAGCGCATGAGTAAAACAGATTAATTTTTCATCAACATATAAAAAGCACGTTTCTTGCGAAACGTGCTTTTTTTTTTGCAATAAAAAAGGTCGCCTTTTTCGAGACGACCTTTCAATTACAATTTATGGTATTAAAGACCTAGTAATACTTCTTCAGGTTGTTTACCGCCGAACAATATACGGGACGGGTTCTCCAACATTTCTTTTACTTTTACCAGGAAGCCCACACTTTCGCGGCCGTCAATGATGCGGTGATCGTAGCTGAGTGCCACGTACATCATTGGACGAATTTCAACCTTGCCATTAATAGCCATAGGTCGGTCGACCACGTTGTGCATACCAAGGATAGCGCTTTGGGGTGGGTTGATAATCGGTGTGCTCATCATAGAACCAAATACGCCACCGTTGGTAATGGTGAACGTGCCACCTTCCATTTCAGGAATGGTAAGTTTACCATCACGTGCTTTGATGGCCATGGCCTTGATGCCTGCTTCAATTTCAGCTAAACTGAGTTGTTCTGCATTGCGCAATACCGGCACCATCAATCCTTTTGGAGCACTCACGGCTATACCGATATCGCAGTACTTGTGGTACACAATTTCTTCGCCATCAATCATAGCGTTAACAGCAGGAAAGTGATATAAAGCCTCAGTCACTGCCTTGGTAAAGAAACTCATGAAGCCAATGTTATTACCATAGACTTCTTTGAATTTATCCTTGTACTTTGCGCGAATCGCATAGATCGCACTCATGTCTACTTCGTTAAACGTAGTAAGCATGGCTGTTTCATTTTTCACTGCTACCAATCGGCGTGCCACTGTTTTACGCAGTGGGGTCATTTTGGTACGGTCTTTATCGCGACCACCTTGCCAGCTGTTAGAGGCAGCGGCAACAGCAGTTGGGAAGCCATTGCTCAATGCCGCTACCACGTCTTGTTTGGTAATACGGCCTTTAGGTCCTGTACCTTGAAGTTGTGAAGCGCTGATGTTGTTTTCTGCCATCAATTTAGCTGCGGCAGGGCTCGCTGAACCTGTTGCATAACTTGCTTCTGCTTTAGCAGGAGCCGGTGCTACATCGGCCTTTTTCTCAGCCTTAGGCGCTTCTTCCTTAGCAGGAGCAGCTTTAGGCGCTTCCGCTTTTTTCTCTGGTTGAACAGACGTGTCAATTTTCACTACCACTTGTCCAACTTTTACGGTATCCCCTTCAGCGGCTAAAACTTCAATCTTTCCAGCTTCTTCAGCATTCAACGTTAAAGTAGCTTTATCTGAGTCAATCTCAGCCAAAACCTCATCTTTCTCTACAACGTCGCCTGTATTTTTTACCCAACGAGCGATGATCACTTCAGTGATGGATTCACCCGGACTTGGTACTTTTAATTCAACAATTGCCATATGTAATTCTTTATGTTATTTAACTAGAACTTTAGTGAAAACAGTACTCATAATATCTTCTGTTTCCATGTTATGCCGTTTCATGAAGCCGGTAGCAGGACTTGCAGCCTCTTCGCGACCAGCGTATTTCAAATTCAATTGACGCAAGTAACGTTCTACAAAGCGCCAAGGACCCATGTTCTCGGGTTCTTCTTGGATGAAGAAAAATTCAGTGGCGTTTTTGTACTTGGCTAATACCTCATCAATTTGAATTTGCGGGAATGGATAAACTTGCTCCAAACGAATGAATACAATGTCATCGCACCCCTCTTTTTCGCGGCGTTCAATGAGGTCATAATAAATTTTACCAGAACAGAAACCAATGCGTTTGATTTTCTTAACGTCTAGATTTTCATCAAGTACCTCTTTAAAACCACCCTTGGTGAAATCTTCCAATTTGCTCACACAACTTGGGTAACGCAATAATTTCTTAGGCGTAAAGCAAATCAACGGTTTACGGAAGTCGCGTTTTAATTGACGGCGAATCACGTGGAACTGTTGTGCAGGTGTAGTCGCATTCACAATTTGCATGTTGTTCTCAGCACACATTTGCAAGAAACGCTCCATCCGTGCGCTCGAGTGCTCAGGACCCTGACCTTCGTAACCATGAGGCAACAACATCACCAAGCCATTCATACGACGCCATTTGTATTCAGACGAAGACAAATATTGGTCCACAATAATTTGCGCTCCATTAAAGAAGTCACCAAACTGTGCTTCCCAAATAGTCAATGCATTGGGCGTTGCGTAGGCGTAACCGTATTCAAAGCCAAGCACAGCATATTCGCTCAAATGGGAATTATAAATTTTCAATTGTCCATCCGTGCCCAAATTATTCAACGGCACGTATTCCTCTTCACTGTCCTCAACCTTTACCACAGCGTGGCGGTGTGAGAAGGTGCCGCGCTCAACGTCTTGTCCGCTAAACCGCACGTTGTGCCCTTCGTTCATCAACGACGCATACCCCAACAATTCGCCCATGGCCCAATCGTAATTATCGTTAGCGATCATGGCTTTGCGGTCGTTGAACAGGCGTTCAATCTTATTGAAAAACTTTTTATCCTTCGGCAATTCGCAGGTTTTTTCTGCCAACTTTAAGAAGGTCTTTTTATCAATCGCGGTTTCCGGTGATTTATCAAATGCATCGGCAGCTGCCATTTTCACTCCTTGCCAAGGACCTTGTAAGTAGGAAGTCACTTTTTGTTTCTCCACCTTGCGGGCTTCGTCTAAATGCTCTTCGAGGTGCTGTTTGTATTGCTTTTCAATATCTGCTACTTCTTCAGCCGTAAAGGTACCTTCGTCGATAAGTTTCTTCGCGTAAATTTCTTTGACGTTCGGATGGCGTGCAATTTCCTTGTACAACAAAGGTTGTGTGAAACGAGGTTCGTCGCCTTCGTTATGACCGTACTTGCGGTAACACAACACGTCAATGAACACATCCTTGCGGAAATTCAATCTATATTCAATAGCCATGCGCGCCACAAGGGTCAGCGCTTCCACGTCATCACCATTCACATGGAACACGGGTGACTTGGTCACTTTAGCCACATCGGTACAATAAGTGCTCGACCTTGCATCGCGGTAGTTGGTGGTGAAACCAACTTGGTTATTAATAACAAAATGAATAGTACCGCCCACACGGTAAGCATCGAGGTGGGTCATTTGTGCCACTTCGTAAACAATGCCTTGGCCAGCTATGGCGGCATCACCGTGTACGATGATGGAACATGCTTTTTTATGGTTTCCGCCGTGGCGGTTTTCAATTTTAGAACGGGTGATGCCCTGTACTACCGGCGCCACTGTTTCGAGGTGCGACGGATTAGGTGTCAAGGAAATGTGCATTTTATTGCCATTGTTAGCGGTCACATCGTTGCTATACCCCATGTGGTATTTCACGTCACCGTCAAACAATCCGTCCTCACTCGGACGGCCTTCAAACTCTGTGAAGATATCCTTCGCCGGCTTGTCCATAATGTTGGCGAGCACATTGAGTCGTCCACGGTGGGCCATGCCAATGATATAATCTTCGATACCAAGCGATCCACCATGATCCATTAAGGCACTCATGGCAGACAAGAACGCCTCACCCCCTTCGAGGGAGAACCGTTTTTGGCCGACGAATTTGGTAGCCAAGAAGTTCTCAAACACAACGGCTTGCGTCACTTTTTCGAGGATTTTCTTCTTTTCATCCTTACTAAACGTAGGAATGTTCTTCGTTTTTTCCATGCGCTCCTGAAGCCAGGTAAGCAGGTCGGGATTGCGAATGAACATGTATTCAGCGCCGATGCTGTTGCAATACGTCTTTTCGAGGTGCGCTACAATGTCCCGCAGTTTAGCGGGACCAATTTCGATTTCGTTACCCGCTTGGAATACCGTATCGAGGTCAGCGTCAACTAAACCAAATACACCGATGGATAGATCAGGGGTGTATTTCCTACGGTTGCGCACCGGGTTCGTTTTGGTAAACAAGTGGCCGCGCATGCGGTACCCGTTTATCAAGTTAATCACTTTAAACTCCTTGCTCACATTTTCAGACGCGCCGGTAGCGGCGGGTTCGCCATACGTGGCACGGGCAAAATCAAAACCGCGGAAAAAATCCTGCCACGTTTGATCCACCGAATCGGGCGATTGGCAGAAACGCAGGTACATTTCTTCCACTGCATTCACATCCCCATTGCCCAGGTAAGAAAATTTATCCATTGAATTTCTTTACGAATAACCCGTAAATTTAGGAATAAATGGGTAGATGCCCAACCTATTTTGGCCCTCATTCTCGCGCCAAATCACTATTTTTGTGAGATGTTGCGGTATTTAACCCTTTTCTTGTTTGTTACCTCGTTGCTTTCGGCGCAAGAGCCAGCATCGGAAGGGGCCTCGCAATTGCAAACGCAATTAAAAGTCCGCCAACTCCTCGACAAAAAAGCCGAATACCATCGTCTCACCAATGGTGAACACGAAGGGTACCGCATCAAGATTCATTTTGGGGTGGACAAAGAAGTTGCTGAAGCCGTGCGTGCAAAGTTCATCGCCAAGTTTCCAGAGTATGCGACCTATCGCGAATACCAACAGCCGAATTTTGTCGTGCTCATTGGCGATTATGCTACAAAAATGGACGCCTTCCGCCACCTCAAACTCATTCAGGCTGAATTTCCGAATGCCTTTATTGTCAAAGGAAAAATTAAAGGGAAACCCTGATAAGTTCAGAATTGAAAATTGGGAGTTGAGAATTGAAGCGGTGGAGTTCATTTACGCGTGAATGGTTAATGGTTAATTGTGAATGGTTAATGGTAAATTGTAAATGGTTAATGCGTTGACACATCTCTACCCTCCACCCGTGTTAAGGAGTTGAGAGTGGAAAATTGAGAGTTGAAGCGTTGACGTTCATTTACGCGTGAATGGTTAATTGTAAATGGTTAATGGCGGGAACGCTGCATGCGCCAAACTACAAATTGGGAGTTGATAGTGGAAAATTGAGAGTTGAGAATTGAGGCGTTTACTTCTGTCTTCCTTATTTGATAACAACAAAAACGAAGGTGTAGAGCGCTAAATTAACGGTTGCTCTCAGCGTTGTAAACGCTGGTTTATGACATCCTCGTTGCAAACGAGGACGATTAGTACAATTTTATTCTACCTAACATCGTCCTTGTTTGAGCGAAGCGGAAACGAGGACGTTCTAAAGGTGCGTTTATAACGCACTGCGTATACCTTCAGCATTGAAAACGCTGGTTTAATACCTCCTCGTTGCAAACGAGGACGATTAGTACAATTTTATTCTACCTAACATCGTCCTTGTTTGAGCGAAGCGGAAACGAGGACGTTCTAA
>CANGWA010000031.1 GCA_947457335.1 Sphingobacteriaceae bacterium | reverse complement strand
CAACAACTAATAGTTTCATAATTAGTGTAATTCTAAATTAAGTTAGGCATATTCAAATAAATAACAAAACCCGGCTTTACCCGGGTCTTGTTAACTTAAACAACCAGCTAATATGATTCTCATACTTAGCAACCGAAAACTAGCAAAAACATACGACAATGTCTAGCTTAATCCAACTTCTAATATTATTCTAATAAAAAAGCCTGACGAATTGATCAGGCTTTTTTAAAGAATTATTCAATTAGCACCTTAGCATGAATCGTTCGACCATCGGCATCCCCAACAAGGAAATAGAGTCCTGGAGCAAGGTTTTCAATATTAACTTTCCCACCATTGTCCTCGTCTATGCTCATATGTTTCACGATTTGGCCGAGTTCATTGATTAATTGCAATGTCATGTTCCTATTGGCCTCAACAGTTATATTTCCGCTAGAGGGATTAGGATATACTTTAATGGCAATCCAATCCATTTCTGAAACACCCTGACAACTGGATACTTTTACTACTGTAGTGGCAGTACCAACACACCCATTGCTATCGGTACCTACTGCAGTGTAGGTTGCCTGCCTGGTCGGTGATACATTCACGGTGCCACCTTGAAGCGACCCTCCCAATTGAGAACCACTCCAAATATATGTTGCACCTCCTCCACCGAACAAGTCGACAGATTCGCCATTGCAAATGAGTGTTCTTTGAGGTACAGCTGTGATGGTGGGATTTTGATAGATAGAAATATTGACCGATTGTGTACTGTTACAATACACGTTATTGGACATGGACTGAGCTGTTACCATGTAAACAGTAGGGCCGGGAGGTGAAGCGGTGAATACTTGGAAAGGATAATTTCCATTCCACGTATAACTGAGCGCCCCTGTACCTGTAAGGGTTACAGAACCTCCAACGCAACTTGAGAAGGTGCCACTAACACCAAATGTAGGCTCAAACACAGCCACTTGTACTGTTTTTGAACTGTTGCAGCCAGTAGCAGTGTAGGTTCCTGTTACAGTATAGACTGTTGTACTCAGTGCGTTTACTGGCGTGCTTGCCGTTTGGGCCGAAGTATTCCAGGCATAAGTATTGGCACCGCTTGCACCAATCGTTGACGTGCCAGCTACACAAATTAGCGTTGGATTGGAGCTTACCGTGATGGTAGGGTTATTGTTTACAATAATAACAGATTGCGCGGCTGATGTGCAACTAAAAGCGTTGTCACCAATGAGCTGATAACTAGTGTTTGTTGTTGGGCTAACCACAACTAAAGATCCTGTTAACGAGGCAGAAGCAGGTGCTGTCCACGTATAATTAATGCCCCCACTCAACGTCATTGTCGCTGACTGCCCAACACAAATGGCTGTAGAACTTCGCGCTACAGTAATTGTTGGGTTTGGATTTACTTGAACTGAGTTGGTTGTAACATTTACACAGGTACCGTCACTAACTGTTAATGTATAGACAGTATTGACACTTGGAGTAACGATAACGCTTCCTGCGCCAGTACCTGAAGGCGCCGATGGCGACCAAGTATAAGTTGTACCAGTTCCTATCGCGGTTAAGGTTACCGGTTTAGATGCACAGGAGACACTAGGGTTAACTAAGGCCGCCAATGCTGGCAATTGATTGACTATAACTGTTACCGTTTTTGTGTCTGAGCAGTTTGCATTCAATTTGATAACTGTATAAGTCGTTGTGATGGTTGGTGAGACAACCAATTGATTAGCGTTACTTGAACTAGATCCAGTTAACCATGTATAACTTGCGGCACCTGTTGCATTAAGTGTTGCTGAACTACCAATACAAATCAACGGTGGAGCTACGGTTGGAATAGCAGTAGGCGTCAACACCACGGTAACTTGCGATGTTACCGCTTGTGCAGTGCAACCATTAGCAGCAGTCCCTACAACGACATAATTCGCCGTAGAAGATGGGAAGAAACCTTGATTATTCAAGTAACCATGCGACCAGGTATAAGTGGCTGCCCCCGTAGCTGTAGTTGTTAAAGAAGTGCCTGAGCAAAGGGTATTCACACTAACAGCTGCAGATAATGTAGGCGTTGGGAGAACTGACAATGAAATTGCTGCAACAGTTGATCCACATGCGTTCGTTGCTGTCACTGAATAAACATTTCCTCCTGATAATGTAAAAGCTGTTCCATTTGTAATGCTATTGTTCCATGATAGAGAGGTGAGTCCACTTGCAGTAGATGAACTTGCAGTTAACATTACTGTGTTGCCTGGACAGACGCCATTGTTAGTACTTGCAGTATTTACCACGCTGATAGTAGGTAGACCAGCTGCAACGTTGATAGTATTTATTGCTGATGCTTGACATGAAAGGGAACTCGTACCAACGAGACTATATACAGTGGTTGCAGTGGGCGAAACAACAATCGAGGAAGTAGTAGCGCCATTACTCCAGCTATAACCACTAACGGCATTCGTTGTAAGTGTTACTGACTGTCCAGCGCAGATTGCTGGTGCATTTGTATTAGAGGTAGAAGCCACCAATGAAATGCCGCACAATTCCTTTATTATAACCAAACCATTGCCAGTTGTCACGGGATTAGTAATGAATCCACTTTGTCCTTGGGACACAGTTGTTCCATTTATTACCCCACCAATGTAACCAGAACCGCCTCCCCCCGCTGTACTATTGTCCCCAGTGCAACCACCGTACCAACCACCACCACCACCACCTGCAAGGTTTTGAGTTGTAGTACCACCTTGACCAAATCCAGCACCTGATCCACCAGAATAACATGAACCTGCGGCAGTCTGGGAACCACCCCCCCCTGCAGTTCTATTTGAAAACTGTGTTGAAGTTGGGGGTTGAACTCCTGATAATCCACCTCCGTCACCCCCCAGGGATTGATTACCGCCACCTCCGCCGCCACCCGCAACGATGCGAACAGCAGCAGTATTTGAGGAAAGTGTACTTAAAATGCCTGAGGCTGTAGCAATATGTGAGGCCCCACCACCAGATCCAGCCGCATAAGGAGCTGATGAACTATTACCACCACCATTATAGCCGCCAGGGTTATTTCCAGATAATGTATTTGTTCCCTTTCCCCCAACATAGATATATAAAGTGGTCGTTGCCGTTGCAGAAAATGTCCCTGTAGAATAGCCGCCTTTTCCTCCGCTGATATTGTTATTAGGACTCATGGAGCTATAGTATGTTCCATCGGCACCGTTGGCTCCCCAACATTGGAAAGAATATGAACCCGCAGGAACTGTTAGTGTTTGAGCGCTACCGCTATAGTTATAAGTATAGGTTGCTTGGGCAAATCCAAATGAAGTGAACATGCAAGCGAGCAAGAAAAATGCCTGCTGTTTAAAACGTGCTTTAGTGGTAACGATTTTCATTATTTATAGGGAATAGGATTTATAAAAATAGTAAATCTAACGACATACACAAATTGAAACTATCTAGCAGACATTGAATTATGCAAAAATCCTTAATTTATCATTAAAAATGGGGAAATACGTAAAAGCACTTGTAGGTTAATACGTTATTAGAAAAGGTACACTACACAGACAGCGAAAGGCGTTTCGGCCAACTGCAAAAATAAAAAGGCCAGATCTGTTGATCTGGCCTTTTTATTTCGTTTGATTTTACTATTCTATTAGGACTTTTTGATGTAGCGTTTTACCATCTACATTGGCAACAATGAAGTATAAGCCGGGGGCAAGTCCCTCTATGTTGACTTTTCCTCCACTCAATGCATCTACAGAAACTACTCTAACCAATTGACCAAGCTCATTCGTTACCTGTAAGGTCATGTTCTTATTGGCTTCAATGGTAAAGTTTCCGTTTGAAGGATTCGGGTACACCCTAATACCTTCTACCTCTGCTTCAGTAATACCTTGACAGCTTGAAACTTTAACGACTGTTGTTGCTGTGCCCACACAACCGTTACTATCAGTACCAACAGCTGTATAAGTCGCTTGTTTCGTTGGAGACACATTAACGGTACCTCCTTGAAGTGATCCGCCGAGTTGAGTGCCTGTCCAGATATAGGTTGCACCGCCACCGCCAAACAAATCAACGGACTCACCATTACAGATAAGCGTTCTTTGAGG
Organism: Sphingobacteriaceae bacterium; assembly: GCA_947457335.1. Classification (GTDB taxonomy): domain Bacteria; phylum Bacteroidota; class Bacteroidia; order B-17B0; family Aurantibacillaceae; genus Aurantibacillus. The sequence goes on along the minus strand of CANGWA010000031.1, from coordinate 11,998 downwards.
CGCGGCTGTGATAGTTGGGTTTTGGTAGATAGCAATGTTCACCGATTGAGTGCTATTGCAATACACGTTGTTGGACATCGATTGTGCTGTCACCATGTATACAGTTGGACCAGGAGGCGAGGCAGTAAACACTTGGAAAGGATAATTACCGTTCCATGTATAACTCAATGCGCCGGTTCCAGTGAGCGTAATTGTTCCGCCTACACAACTTGAGAAAGAGCCAGAGACACCAAAAGTTGGTTCAAAGACAGCCACTTGAACTGTTTTTGAACTATTACAACCCGTTGCAGTATATGTACCAGTGACTGTGTAGACTGTAGTACTCAACGCATTAACTGGAGTACTAGCGGTTTGAGCAGAAGTATTCCAAGAGTAGGCGTTTGCGCCACTTGCGCCAATTGTGGATGTCCCTGCTACACAAATAAGCGTCGGATTGGCACTGGTTGTGATGGTTGGGTTATTGTTAACAATAATTACGGACTGCGCTGCAGTAGTACAACTAAAGGCATTGTCACCTATCAATTGATAACTAGTATTAGAAGTTGGCGTTACAACAACAACAGATCCAGTTAAGGAAGCAGAAGCAGGGGCTGTCCACGTATAATTGATTCCACCACCCAAGGTAAGGGTTGCACTTTGACCAACACAGATAGCTGTCGAACTTCTTGCGACTGTAATTGTAGGGTTTGGGTTTACCTGAACAGAATTGGTAGTATTGTTAACACACGTACCATCGCTAACAGTCAATGTATAAACGGTGTTCGCTGTAGGCGTTACAATAACACTGCCAGCACCTGTTCCCGAAGGAGCAGAGGGCGACCATGTATAAGTCGTTCCAGTTCCTATTGCAGTTAACGTTACCGGTTTTGACGCACAAGAAACACTTGGATTCACTAGTGCTGCAACAGCAGGCAAGTTGTTTACAATAACGGTTACCGTTTTGGTATCAGAGCAGTTAGCGTTCAATTTAATTATTGTGTAGGTAGCTGTAGCTGTAGGCGATACAACAATTTGCGCATTGTTGTTTGTGCCTGATTGGGTGATCCATGTGTAAGTTGTTGCGCCAGTTGCTGTTAATGTAGAAGAGTTGCCGATACAGATCAACGGTGGGGCTGCTGTAGGAAACGCTGTAGGCGTTAACACAACGGTTACCTGTGATGTCACCGCCTGAGCTGTACATCCATTCACGGCAGTACCTACCACAGAGTAGTTAGCAGTTGTAGAAGGGAAGAATCCTTGGTTGTTATTAAATCCATGTGACCAAGCGTAAGTATTTGCTCCAGTTGCAGTGGTTGTTAATGAGGTGCCAGAACAAAGGGTATTAACACTTACAGCCACGCTGATGGTTGGTGTTGGAAGAACAGACAATGAAATTGCTGATACTGAGGATCCACAGGCATTTGTAGCGGTCACAGAGTAGACGCCACCGCCAGTCAAGCTAAATGCTACACCGTTTGAAATCCCATTATTCCAACTAATATTTGTTAATCCACTAGAAGTAGCCGTTGAAGCTGTAAGCATAACTGTTCCATTTGGGCAGACACCATTGTTTGTGCTTGCCGTATTAACAACAGAAATATTGGGAATTTGAGAGGACACGTTGATGGTTTGGAGAGCGGCTGCTTGACAAGCAAGGGAGCTTGTGCCAACTAAACTATAAATGGTTGTGGCTGTGGGCGAAACAACAATAGAGCTCGTGGTTGCACCTGTGCTCCAACTATATCCACTAACAGCATTGGTCGTTAAGGTTACTGATTGACCAGCACAAATTGCATTGTTCGTATTGGAGATGGAAGTATTCATGGTGATGTTACACAATTCGGTAATAATGACACGACCATTTCCTGAGTTTACCCCAGAGCTATTACTTTGAGCAGCTCCCACGTTATAGGAACCACCGCCACCGCCACAGCCATAGTAGGTACCTCCAGAACCACCAGAGTACCCGCCGCCGCCGCCGCCGCCAGTATAAGAGCTCCAATCCGCTCCGCCACCGCCGCCGAATCCGCCACCGCCAGCTGGACTACCAGCTGGACTTCCGCCACCTGAACCATTAACAAAAGACGTTCCACCATAGGCACCTGAAGTGGATCCATTTTGACCATTACCAATTAATCCACCTCCACCAGCACCTTGAGCGGTTGAAAATGAGGTGCCAACTGTTCCACCTCCACCTGCTGAACCGCCAACACCATAGCTAGTGCTATTGTAACCATAAACGCCATAATTAGCTGTTCCGCTAACGGTACCATTCATCTGACCCGAGAGGGCGCTATAAGTGGAATAGTATGAGCCTCCGCCACCGCCAGCGATAATCAGCGGTGTGTTATTACTATAGCACACATAAGTGCCACCTCCACCACCGCCTTGGTTGGAGCCAGCGACACCCTGTTGACCAACAACGATTTTCAAAACAGATCCTGGGGTAACTGTAAAATCACCACGCATGCGGGCACCAAGACCTCCAGCATTCGAACCGCTAGTACCGCCTTGAGCTCCAAAAACCTCAATACGAATGTTACTAGCGTTGGCTGGTACCGTCCAATATTGAATACCTCCCGTAGTCGTAACTTGGCCCTGGAGCGTAGTGTTGGTGTAACCACTTGTTACCTGTGTTTGCGATGGTCCTGTTTGACCGGTAGACCCACACGTTGTAAACGTGTAAGTGTTTTGTGCCATTCCGGAATTTGCAGTAATCAGCGCAGCCACCGTTAGAGCAATCGATGCCGACCCTCTCAAAACAGTTGATTTAGCGAAACTGTAGATTTTTTTCATGTTTGTTTAGGAATTTCAATCAGGTAAATATAGTAAATCAACACACATTATCAACATGTTGATCATAATTTTTATTTATGTAACCCATTTGATTTTTTTAATAAAATCGGGTCACTCAAGAGGGATGACCGCCCAGCGAGACTATCCCTCATTGCACCCAAATTTGTTCCAAAAAGGGTATCCAGCACCATTCGGAATGTGTTTACCGATGTCGCATGGTTGTTCACCGTGAATTTCGATTTGGGGTATAGCGCATACAATATTCCCGAACGAGCCTCAAACACCTCCTCAGGCGAATTCGCAATGGTCCATGGGCCATGATCTGACTGCAAAACTACAACCGCATTGGGCGAGGCATTGGTGATTTTTTTAATGAGCAGCTGAACTTGTGTGTTGACAAATCGGAGTTGCTCAATATAACTTGTTCCAGGTTCCCATGAATTTTCAGACACTCCCCTCAGGAGAAAGGCCCCATTGGCATGGAAGACATATGGTGGATGCGGTGCTACAATATGCAGAAAGACGAACTTCGGGGTGGCATGAAGATCCGGTACCACAAACATTTTTTCAAATTGTGAGACCAAACGCATTCTCGGAATAAACCCGAATAGATCATCTAATCGTAGAATGGTGGTCCTGAGTAAGGATTTTTCAAATTCATTCGGTCCACTGATGGTAATAGTAGAATCTGCATGTTCAAATGAACCAGTTACTGCATAGCCACTTTCCACATTATAAATTTTATAACCAACACTTTTCAATCCCTCAAACAGCCTGTTGTATTTTATTTTACCCGATGTTGTCGGCTTGTCTAAATAATCCATGTTTAGGGTGGATGAGAGGGATTGGCTGGTATAATAATAATTTGACTTTGCACTATCGGCAACAGCAAATCCCTCGTTCTTCAACCAATTTGTGAAATCAGAATTATCAAAGTGGTAATATTTACGAAGAGTGGTTGATGATCCATAACCATCCAATATAATGTAGTAAATATCCGGTTTTTGCTGAGGTGTTTTTAACAACAAAGCGGTTGCATTCTTTTGATGGTTCAATAATTGTTTATGTTCATTTCCAGTGCCCAACAATTGAATAAGATTGAATAAAAGCAACAGGGCAAGTAGCATATTGAGAAATAAATTTACTCTAATAAACGACCGTTGGGATTTTTTTATGTAAAAAAATAAAGCCACATAGAAGGTTAAAAACAAAAGCAGGAGATATCTGTGAATATTGCCAAATGGCCAAGAACCTGCATAATAAAATCGCTCAATCACATCGTACATCACTCCATATTGAACTAATCCCATTACCAGTAATGAGACAAATACGCCTGTTCTCAAACGGTTTCGGAACAGCAAGTAAAAAACACCAAACAACACCCCTGTGAGAAGGAGGCCAACCCCTAACGGGCGAATTAGCATTTCTGCCCACACTTGTCCCTTGTTCTGGTTAAACAAGAACAAAATCACAAATGGGATAACCAAGAATGTGTGGTAGGAATATAATTTGACGCGGGACTTCATCGCTTCTTTTGCATAAAGAATAGTACCCGATTGGAGCCAGGAACCTGTTCAGCATAAAGAATGTTAAACCACTGCTCAAATTCCTGTTTAAAGTTTTGGAGTGTGTAGTCAGCAAAGACATCTTCTCTGGTAACTAATAATCTAGAAACTTGAACATCCGATTTAGGAACGAACTCTATAATTAGCTGGTTGCTGATGGCAGCAAAAAAAACAGCAAGTTTGTGCACAGGCACGTTGTTGCCTATACAGAGGTGATGCACCAATGCTAACGCCATGGTCATTTCAGAGACCGCAATGCGTTCTAGAAATGATTTCCTTTCCTTATTATGCCATCCGAATGCTGGAGTGGGATTTTCTAAATTTATTACCAGTGGCAGGATGTTCTCCGTTTTTCGACGGTAAATAGCTGTTACAACGGTGTGATCCATGTCGCATGCCACCACTTGTTTAAAATACTTGGCAGCAATTCTAGCATATTCACCAGAATTAGCTCCTAGGTCCACACACAGATGACCTGGGTGGGCACTTAATACATTCTCACAGAACGTCCTTTTGAATACCTCCCCTTCAGAAGAGTATGAATTGTTCTGGTAATAGTCACTCCAGTTGGTGTCAACTTGTTCTGAGTTAAAACCTGAAATAGTATCATAAAGATGATCAGCAACTGCCTTGAGTCGCTCTTTACTAATTTTTAATTTACTTTTTTCTATACGTGTATTCCCAGCGTGCCTTGTTTCGTATTTAGCATGAAGATGAATATGTGTATACAAGGCCATGGAGAGCTTCGATCTTGCTGGCAATAAGGCACTTGTCAAAGCTAATGGCAATCCGTCGATGTGCCCCTGCATAAGATTTGAAACACCAGGCACTTTGTAATGCAGTAATGCAAGTGGAGCGAGAAAATGGCGACAAAATTGACCATATGCCTCCCAAGGATTCCCTTCGGTTAGTTGAGTGAAGGAGAACAAGTCTATGAACAATGGTTGATGGCCATTGAATTGAATATTGAATGCAGAGGCATCGCGCAGCGTGTAGCCTTCTTTTAAGGCAGTCTTATAGACATTCAATGTTAAAAGAGCAGCGATTTGTAATTGATCGAATGTCCATTCGGACGGCCAGGTAATAAACGGCACCCGTTCAACCAGAGCCGTTGAGCTGACCTCGGGGCCGTATCCAAACGTTTCATTGGAAACGGTAAAATTTGGGATTCTTTTCTTCTCTAATAATTTCCTGAATAATGGAGAGCGAGAGAGTTCTTCCCAATCCTTTTGGAAGGATTGATTTACAGCCCTAATTACATTTCCTTGGCTGTAGAAAACGAAACCCCGTTTGTCGCGAAACGACCCCTGATCCTTTTCAGGTTGCATTATTCCTCGTCGTCTTTCTTTTTAGGTTTAAGAAATGGGAAAATGGTATACCAAATTCTTTTAAAAAACATGGCAGACGCGATTGCACCTCCAGCGAGGATTTGTAATAACAGGCTACCAGTGCCAGGGTCGATGTATAAAAAAAACTCGAGGTGCATTCTGCAAAGCTAATAAATTTCTAATACTAGCCACCTTATGCACTTAGCAATACTTTTCTTCCTGCATCTAGAATTTTTCTGGTGCTAGCGGCATCAGCGGCTTCAGCATAAACGCGAAGTACCGGTTCGGTACCACTTGCCCGAATCATCATCCATGTATTGTCATCGAAAAAATACTTAAATCCATCGAGATCATCGGTTTTTTGAACCTTGAATTCACCAAATGCCTTGTAAACATTCGCTTTACAATTAGCCAACACCCTTTGTTTAAGTTCCTCATCGATATGTAAATCATCGCGATCGAAAAAGAAACTACCCGTGATAGCATAAACCTCATCGATGAGTTCTTGAAGCGATCTTCCACTCTTAGCCATAAATTCCCAGATGGTAAGTCCCATCCAGATACCATCGCGCTCAGGAATATGGCCCTTGATAGCTATTCCACCACTTTCTTCTCCTCCCACTAAGACATCCTCGTTGACCATGATGCTACAGATGTATTTGAATCCAATTTTAACCACATCGATTGGTAAATTGTAATGCTTACACAGGTTCTTTATGCGCACACTCGTGCTAAAAGCGACAGCCACCTTACCATTCATACCCTTGTACTTCACGAGATAGTTGATGAGCAATAGAATGATGTGGTGTGAATCCACAAAATTACCCTTACTGTCATACAAACCGATACGATCTGCATCACCGTCAGTAGCTAGTCCACACGAAATATCACCACGTGTTTTAATCAACTCGCTAAATTCCCTTAAATTCTTATGTATGGGCTCAGGCGCTTGACCATGAAACCCTGGGTTGTGGTCACAATGCAAAGTGACCATGTCGGGAAATAATTTTTTAATAACGTTTTGACCAGCGCCATACATAGCGTCGTAGGCCAGTTTCAGACCAGAGTTCTTTATTCCCTCAATGTCGAAATTGGCTCTAACATGATCTAAGTACATTTTTTCAAGGTCAATATCTGCTAGTTGGCCATTGGACTTGAATGAAGCCAATTCCAGGTTTTTCCAACCACTCTCTGTTTTTTCTGGAATCATGTCTTCAATTTCCTGCACCTGTTCAGGCGCTAGTGGTCCACCATAATGGCCTTTGATTTTGTAACCATTATAGGAGGGCGGATTATGACTGGCCGTAATAATAATTCCTAAATCAGCTTTAACTCGCACGGTGCCAAGAGATACCATAGGTGTGCTAACGAAGCCATGTGCTTGATGCACCTTTATGCCGAAAGACAGAAATGTTTTTACAACCGTATCTGCAAATAAATCACCAGCAAATCGGCAATCGTGACCAACAACAACAGAAGGATTTGTTTTATTTTTAATAAGCCATTTTGCTGTTGCTTCGGTAACGCGTGCAACGTTCTCAACTGTAAAATCAAGCGCAATAATGGCACGCCAACCGTCTGTTCCAAATTTAATTTTCGTCATGTCGATGAACTTCTATCCAAGAATTCTTTATTAAGCCACGCCAACACCATGGCATGCTTTGTATTTTTTACCACTACCACAAGGGCAAGGGTCATTTCGTCCAATTTTAGCTTCCACACGAATTGGTTGTGCCTTTGGTTTAGGGGGTTCTGGCGCCCCATCATTAGTCGCAGGCTCGTTGCGTGATTCAGTAAGTCTTTCCTTTTTTTGAACTGGAGCTTCCTGAGTGAATTTGGTTTGTTGACGCACGCTTTCTTCTTCACCATTTCCGAGGCTAGCCTTCATCAAAAAGGAGATGACCTCTTTATTCGCTTTGATGATCATATCCTTGAACAAATTAAAAGACTCCAACTTATAAATCACCAGTGGATCCTTTTGTTCAAGAGAAGCATTTTGCACTGCCTGTTTCAAATCATCGAGTTCGCGCAAGTGCTCCTTCCATGAATCATCTATCATGGATAATACGACAGACTTTTCAAATCCAAGTGAGGCTTCTCGTCCTTTAGTCTCATAGGCTTTGCGGAGGTTTGTATAAACATTTACTCCCTTAATTCCATCATTAAATGGAACGACCATGTTTTCATAGGTGTTATTAGGATTGGTGTAGAATTCACTTACAACAGGGAAAATTTGCTCTGCAACCATTCGCATCCTCTCCAAATAATGGGTGTGTGCACTTTCAGCCAATTTATCCGAAAGGTTTTCGGCATTGGAAGATTTGAACTCATTTTCAGTGAAAGGCAATTCCATTCCGAATGTGCGCAGAGACTCCAGATTCAATCCCTCATAATCCTTCATCTCATAATACTCATCAACTAAGCTGTTGGCTACCTCGTATATCATGTTGAGTATATCGATGCTTAGCTTATCACCATAAAGTGCATTGCGGCGGCGCTTATAAATCACTTCCCGCTGCGCATTCATTACGTCATCGTATTCGATGAGGCGTTTCCGGATGCCAAAGTTGTTCTCCTCTACCTTCTTTTGAGCCCGCTCAATACTCTTTGTAATCATGCTGTGTTGGATAACTTCACCCTCCTTAAGACCCATTCGATCCATCAGCGATGCAATGCGTTCACTACCAAACAAGCGCATTAAATTATCCTCCAAGCTCACAAAAAACTGGGAACTTCCAGGGTCACCTTGACGTCCCGCACGACCACGCAATTGGCGATCAACACGTCGACTTTCGTGGCGTTCGGTACCAATGATGGCTAAACCACCCGCCTCTTTTACTCCAGGTCCAAGTTTGATATCAGTACCACGACCAGCCATGTTGGTAGCAATGGTTACTGTTCCCGCCTTACCTGCTTCCGCAACGATTTCAGCCTCTTTAGCGTGCAATTTAGCATTGAGTACATTGTGTTTAATGCTTCGAAGTTTGAGCATTCTGCTCAACAACTCAGATATTTCTACAGTGGTTGTACCGATGAGTACTGGGCGACCCGCTTCAACCAGTTTAACCACTTCTTCAATTACCGCATTGTATTTCTCTCTTTTCGTTTTGTAGACCAAATCCTGTTCATCCTTTCTGGTCATGGCTTTATTGGTGGGGATTTCAACCACATCCAATTTATAGATATCCCAAAACTCTTGTGCCTCAGTCGTTGCCGTGCCGGTCATACCCGCCAGCTTATCATACATTCTAAAATAATTTTGCAGAGTAACAGTGGCATAGGTTTGTGTTGCCGCCTCGATTTTCACATTCTCTTTGGCTTCAATAGCTTGGTGAAGACCATCGCTATAGCGACGCCCTTCCATGATCCTTCCTGTTTGTTCATCAACAATTTTCACTTGGCCACCATCGATCACGTATTCGACATCCTTTTCAAATACCGTGTAGGCTTTGAGCAATTGATTGACGGTGTGAATGCGTTCACTTTTTACGCTGAACTCTCGGAGCACAATTTCCTTTGCAGAAGCTTTTTCTTTCGGATCTTGCAATTTCTTTTCAATTTCCGCCACCTCTTCGCCGACATTTGGTATGACGAAGAACTTTGGATCTTCACTATTACCCGTCAAATAGTCTATACCCTTTTCAGTAAGCTCTACGTGATTGTTTTTTTCTTCAATGGTGAAATACAATTCCACATCAATCTTGTGCATTTCCTTATTCTGGTCCTGCATATACTGCGCTTCCGTTTTTTGAAGCAGCGCTCTCACCCCTTGTTCGCTGAGGAATTTGATGAGGGCGCTATTTTTTGGTAACCCCCTGTATGCGCGTAGTAGAGGTATTCCAGCCTCTTTTTCTTTTCCTTCTGCGAATAGTTTTTTAGCCTCAATGATACATGTTTGAATGTACTGACGTTGCACGTTGACTAATTTCTCAATCCGTGGCTTGTACTCCATGAACTCATGTTTATCGCCTTGCGGGGTTGGTCCACTAATAATCAATGGCGTTCTTGCATCATCAATCAAAACGGAATCGACCTCATCGACAATAGCATAATTGTGTGGGCGTTGAACCAATTCATCAACGCCTCTGGCCATATTATCGCGCAAGTAATCGAACCCGAATTCGTTATTGGTGCCATAGGTAATATCGCAAAGGTAAGCCCTCCTTCGCGCATCGGTGTTGGGTTCGTGTTTATCGATACAGTCCACCGTTAACCCATGAAAATTAAACAATGGCGCATTCCATTCACTGTCACGACGGGAAAGGTAATTGTTCACTGTTACGACGTGTACACCACGACCGGAGAGTGCATTGAGGAAAACTGGGAGTGTGGAAACAAGTGTTTTACCTTCACCTGTGGCCATTTCAGAGATTTTACCCTCATGAAGTACCATACCACCAATGAGCTGAACATCATAATGCACCATGTCCCAGGTAATTTCAGAACCAGCTGCCAACCATTTGTTTTTGTACACTGCTTTCTCACCGCGCATTTCAATATGTTCGTGAATACGCGCAAAGGCCTTATCCATTTCGGAAGCAGTCACCTCAATTTCGCTATGATCTTTGAATCTACGCGCGGTTTCTTTAAGAATGGCGAACGCCTCTGGCAGATTCTCTGAGAGGGCCTCTTCCATCAATGCCACAATATCTTTTTCGATTTTTTCAATGGTTTTGTAAGCCTCTTCCTTTTCGGCAACGGAAATCTCCGGATTGCTTTCAATACCACCCTTAATCTTTTCAATTTCAGCACTTTGACCCTTTATCGCGTCCTGAATCTTTTGTTGGAGTGCTGAAGAGCGCAAACGAAGTTCATCGTTGGTGAGCGATGCAAGTCCAGCATATATCGAATTGATCTCCTGTACCTTGACCTGAAGGTTTTTGATGTCTTTCTCACTCTTGGTACCGAAGAGCTTCTTTAGAAAATCGAACATTGAATTATTTTAAAAAAGAGGATAAATTTACAAAAACAAGGGGATATTTCTGCCCTTTTGCTTCATGCACAGCAAAATTCATTCCCTCTTGTATTCTTCTGCCAATGAGTCAGGTTGCTTGTAGTATCCCTAAAAAACGGGACAATACGTCCCTTTACTCCCCAAAATACAGGTAAAGATAGCAGCGGCGTGCTGTAAATTTTGTATAAATCTGATTATCAATGGGGACTGAAAATTTCGCAGAACAATCTTATTTTGGTAATCATCCTTAAAATAATATATTTGCACCCTTAAAAAAATTGTAAAAGTCTTAATTAGACCTATCAGATCATGCAAAACAAAGGTGCTGTCAAAATATTTGCCATTCTTCTTGGATTGGCTTGTATTTTCTACTTGTCATTCACATGGGTAACCATTGGTGTAGAGAACGAAGCGAAAGAGTATGCCGAGGGCGTTGTTAGTTCGGAAAAAACGAAAGCCGCTGCCAGAGAGTATGCCAAAGGCAATGACAATTTGGAATCACGTTTTATCGATTCCTTACGGTTGAAAATAACCGATCGTTATCTTGATTCCATCAAGAAATTACCAGTTTACAACATTCTCATAGCTGAATACACTTATGAAGAATGTAAGAAAAACGAAATCAACCTCGGTCTCGATTTACGTGGTGGCATGAACGTTACCTTGGAGGTGTCTGTGATAGACATCATTAAAAACCTCAGTAACAACAGTTCTGACCCTGCATTTAATCAAGCCTTGCAGGAGACTCAAAAGAATTTGGGCAAGAACAACGATGACTTTATCACGCTTTTTGAGAAAACCTATGCAAAAAACAATCCAAGTGGTCGTTTAGCACCAGTTTTCCAAAGTGTTGAGAACAAGGAAATCACCTATAACTCTACTAACGAGCAGGTAATTAAGTTTATTCGTGAACGCGTGAACGAAGCCGTTGGGAATGCTGAAAAGACCTTCAGAAGCCGTATTGACCGATTTGGTGTCACTCAACCGAACATTCAAAAGTTAGAGGCGAGTGGCCGTATCTTGGTAGAATTACCTGGGGTTAAAGACAAGGCGCGTGTGCGTGAACTTCTTCAAGGCACAGCCAATTTGGAATTCTGGGAAACATACGAAAACGGTGAGGTGGCTCAAATGCTTGATAAAGCCAACTCTGTGGTGAGTGCTTACCTCAATGCCCCTAAACAAGACACCTCAAAAGTTGCAGCAGATAGTACCACAACATTAAAGGTTGATTCTTTAGCGAAGCCATCAGTAGCAAAAGTTGATTCCACGAAAAAAGATACCCTAGCGGCACAAACCGGTTCTATTAATCCACAAGACACAGCCATCAAAGGGTTTCAAAAGCGTGTGCCATTATATGCTTTTTACCCAAATGTATT
>CANGWA010000030.1 GCA_947457335.1 Sphingobacteriaceae bacterium | reverse complement strand
GAAGTTTTGATAAACTCGCATTAACAGAAAAGAAATTCCTCAAAAAAGTTCCTGAGTTATTTCATGATTAACTGGCTAGCAAATAAAAGAATTAAGCAGTTGTTACAACCCAATCAAGGAAATTTCTCGAATTGGGAGCAAATTCACCGTGTTGCTTTGGTTGTAAAAAGCGATGATCACTTCACCAAACAAGCCATAGAACAATGGGTGAACCGAAACAAACGCACGGTAGAAATTTTCTTTTTTGATAAAACGGCTAAAGCACCCGCCTATAACGACTGGCATTGCATAACAAGTAAAGAGTTACGACTCGGATTGCCGCTAATGGCTCTTCTCAAAGGCTTTCAAGCGAATAAGTACGACATTGTTATCAATACCATGCAGGAATTGGACCCTGCTATGTCGTGTATTGCTGCTAGTTTACAAGCCCCTCTGCGATGCAACACATTAATGGATAAAACATCACCCCAATTGATAATCAAACGTACCACTGAATCGTTAACCGCTTATTTGGACGAGGTGGTGAGTTATTTAAAAATGATAAAGAACTAGTTTGCTGTTATGGACATTGAATTCAACAAAAACGAAGACGCTATGAAGCTGCTCATCAGCCAGATGCAGCAGCGATTAAATAAAGTTTACCTCGGAGGTGGCAAATCGCGTATTGAAAAACAACACGAACAAGGAAAAATGACTGCGCGGGAACGCATTGATTTTTTGTTGGACAAGAACACACCACGTGTTGAAGTAGGTGCCTTTGCTGGCTATGATATGTATGCTGACCATGGCGGCTGCCCAGGTGGTGGTGTGGTAGTGGTTATCGGCTATGTGAGTGGCAAACAGTGTATTGTTGTAGCGAACGATGCCACAGTGAAAGCTGGAGCATGGTTCCCCATTACTGGTAAAAAGAACTTACGTGCACAAGAAATCGCCATGGAGAATAGATTGCCTATTATCTATCTGGTGGACAGTGCGGGCGTTTATCTACCGCTTCAAGATGAAATTTTTCCTGACAAGGAACATTTTGGAAGAATATTTAGGAACAATGCCATCATGAGTGGCATGGGCATATTGCAAATTGCCGCTGTGATGGGTAGTTGTGTTGCTGGTGGGGCTTACCTACCCATTATGAGTGATGAAGCAATGATTGTTGACAAAACCGGATCCATTTTTCTGGCAGGTAGTTACCTGGTCAAGGCAGCCATTGGCGAGAACATTGACAACGAGACTTTAGGCGGAGCTAGTACGCATTGTGAAATAAGTGGTGTAACGGATTACAAGTGTAAGGATGACGCCGAGTGCTTGAACCGTATACGTGCTATTATGAGTAAGGTTGGCGATTACGATAAAGCGGGATTTAACCGTGAGACTCCTGCATTACCTACAAAACAGGAGTTGGACATTTATGGTATTATTCCCGATTCACGTGACAAACAGTACGACATGTATGAAATCATTGAGCGGTTGGTTGACAAGAGCGAATATGATGAATATAAAGAGCACTACGGTAAAAGCATCATCTGTGCTTACGCCAGAATTGATGGCTGGGCGGTTGGAATCGTTGCTAATCAGCGCAAGGTGGTTAAGGCGCGCAAACCTAGTAATGCCAATGAGATGCAGTTTGGCGGCGTTATTTATAGCGATAGTGCCGATAAAGCTGCTCGCTTTATTATGAACTGTAATCAGAAAAAAATACCACTGGTTTTCCTTCAAGATGCAACAGGATTTATGGTTGGATCAAGAAGTGAACAGGGCGGTATCATCAAGGATGGAGCCAAGCTTGTCAATGCAATGGCGAATAGTGTGGTGCCTAAATTTACCATTATCGTGGGAAACAGTTTTGGTGCAGCCAATTATGCCATGTGTGGTAAGGCTTATGATCCGCGACTAATTGTTGGTTGGCCTACAGCCAAGGTAGCCGTGATGGGGGGAGCACAAGCCGCGAAAGTACTGGTTCAAATTGAAGTAGCCTCACTCAAAGCCAATGGTGAAGAAATTACACCGCAGCGTGAAGAGGAACTTTACAACCGCATCAAGTCCCGTTACGACCAACAAACCACTGCTTATTATGCTGCAGCGCGCTTATGGTTAGACGCAATCATTGATCCACTAGAAACACGCAAAACAATTAGTATGGGAATTGAGATGGCCAACCATGCCCCCATTTCTAAACGTTACAATGTTGGAGTGCTTCAAACCTAGAAGTTATTTTAGGACCGTTGTGTCGGTTGGGGACTTTTTCGACTTGTAGCGTGAGAGCAATTCGTTTTTATAATTCCGAATGAGCTCTGCTTTCCGATTATTGAGTATCATTTTGCGTATGCCTGTGTATTCAAAATTGAAAGGGGACAGAGAATTTCTTGCTTTGACATCTCGGATATTCAAGTAATAGTAATACGCTTCATCCGAAAATTCATATACCCGACCCTTGTACAAAGAGACATCTGGTTGATCCTTCAGTCCCGGAACTTCATTCCTTAAATCTTCCATGAACAACCAGGTACTATCGTTGATAAAATAACTTTCTGCATTTTGTATGCACAAGTTGGTCAACTCTGCTTTATCGGTAGGTTTCTGAGAACCTATTAGTTTTTTCATTTTGGCGAGTGCAGGTGATTGCACGGGGACTTTGATATAATAAACCTTCACCAAGTTTTGACTCAGGATAAAATTCTCTTGATGGGCATTGTAATAGGCTTCTGCTTCATCTCTTGCTACAACGGTATCCAGATTGGCTTCTACGAGTCGGGTTTCGTATAGGTGGTTAACAACGGTGCGTCGGTAAGCGGCTACATCTTGGTCGATGCTGGACATGTCTTCTTCCAATTTGGTAGTTGCTTCCTTGTAAAACGCTACCTCAGCGATCCATTTGTCAATGAATTGAGCAGCCAACTCTATTGAGTCCTTTTTTGAAAGCCCTTGCGGCAGCATATTGGCCAGTTGTTCACGCGTTAACCGTTCACCTTCCACCTCGGCAACCAATATGCTGTTTTCAGATGTTGATTGGGCGTTCTCACAAGCAGCAGCCGTCAGCAATGCCAATAGTAAGGTTATGTAGAATGTTGGTTTCAATGCCTGCAAAATACGTGAAAGTGCTTAAAAATAAAAGGCCATCCTAGCAGATGGCCTTTTAAGGAACTGAATTCGTTATTTCGGCACTATTTTACAGTGTTGAGTACCTCTTGATTCACACTTACTTTGTATTTAGCGCGCAGGTAGGCCAACCATTCTTTGTCCAACCAGCTTTGGTAATCAGCTGTAACTGGGCCACGACATTCTGCAATTGTTTTTGGTGATTTAGGCATCACCTTATTGACTACAATGACAAGCACCTTGTTTTCTTTTGCATCGATTACATCTTTTTCTGCTAGACCTTCTTTCCAGTTGGCATCTATGTTTTTGTTTTCGCCTTTCAAGTAGGTCACATCTTCAACTGAAACGTTGAGTTGGCTGGATTTATTCACAGCTTCCAGAATTTCCTTGGTCTTTTTACCAGCCTTGAGCATTTTACGTACTTCCTTGGCAACCTTATCATTTAAGCATTTGTAGGTAGTCACGTCTGCGCGTTCTTCCCAAAGGTAGTTGCCTTTGTTCTTCTCATAGAATTCGCGCAAGCCAGCGGTATCTTTAATGGCCTTGCCCCAAACCTTTTGATCCGTTAAATCGAATAATAAAATACCATCGCGGTATTCTCTGTACAAGTTGGCAAAATCGGTATATTTTTTTTCTAACTGACCGTCTTCATAGGCCACAACCGATTCATTTACCCAAGTTGTATACATGCGTGTAAGTAAGTCGTTGTAATCTGCAGGACCTGGGCGGAAGGTCATTTGTGTTTCCATGAATTTTGCAAAATCCATTTGGGTATAAGATTTTCCGGCGAGGTTGAACATTTCCTTGTTGCCCAACTTTGAAGCCCGATCGGCTTTCCAAGTTGCCTTGAGGTAGGTGGAGTCGAGTACCTTTAGCAATTCATCGCGGTTTTTGAGATTTTCTTTGAAATTATTCTCCTTTTTAACCCTTGCAATGAGAGCACTGCGCCCCATCTGTGAGCGGCTGTCTTTAGCCACACGGTTTTTCAATTCATTTTTCACATCATTGAATGAACCGGGTACTTTGAGATCCATGCGTTTGAGGATATGCCATCCATATGGCGTCATGACGGGCTCACTGTACTCATTGTTAGCTTTCAGGGCAAAAGAAGCATCTTCAAACGCTTTAGGCCAACGTCCGCTTTTGAATGGTGCCATAACTCCTCCCCTGTCGGCAGTTTGTTTGTCATCACTGAATTGGCGTGCAAGTGATTCAAAATCTTGTCCCTGTTTCAGTTTTGCATAGATTTCGTCAATCTTTGTCTTAGCGTTGGCTTTTTCTTGATCTGATGCTGTCTTTGAAAACTTCACCATGATGTGAGCTACTTGCACTTCACCGCGGTTAATGCGTCTATCATGAACCTTTACAATGTGGTAGCCGAATCGTGTTCTAACAATTGGACTGACCTCTCCGACAGGTGTTTTAAACGCTGCTGATTCAAAAGGATACACCATATCAAAAACTGAGAACCAAGGTAATTCACCTTTTCTATCGAGTACAGAAGGATCATCACTTGTTTTAGGGGCGATGCCTGCAAACTTATCTGTTTCGCTAGTTGCAGCGGATTGCAAGTTTTTGATTGCATTTAGTTTTATCTTGTACAGGCTGCTATCTTTTCCTTTTAAGAGTTTAGCAACTTCTGAAGAATTTCGAAGCAGTTTTTCGTAGTTGGTAATTTCTGCAGCGGTCGGGTACTTACCAAGCACGGCATCACGGATGAGACTGATACGGGTCCATGCTTCTAAGGTGTCTTTTGGCAACGCATTTTCATCGACCCTTACCAGAATATGGCTTGTGAGCACCTCTTGCTTCATGCGCTCGTACGCTTCTGTGATAAGGCTTTCATTGGTGTTCTTATCGGTCAGATAAGGCGAAGCTAATTGGCGACGGTATCCAGCTAACTCTTCGCGGAAAGTACGGAGGGTATCCAGTCCTAAACTTTCGGCTTCAAAGACCTTGCTTTTAAAGAGGGAGAAAAGATCCACATATTCCTTAACCGATTGTGCTTGTGGTGAATCTTTACCATTGTTCTTTTTATAAACGGCTTCGAATTCGGACTTCTTCACTTGACGATCATTGATGGTCATAATTACCGGATCCTGGCCGTTAATGAAGGTGCCGGTGAGTAAACCGATTGCGACCAATAACTGATGTTTTTTCATACTGCTCAAAAAATTATTTCTATCGTGATTTTTAGATTTTTACTTAAGTAGTTCCGCTAATTTTTGTTCTAGTGCTTCGCCTCTTAGGTCCTTTGCGACGATTTTACCCTCTCTGTCGATGAGGAAGTTGGCGGGTATGCCTGTTACATTGTACAGCTTCCCTGCTTCATTGGCCCATCCTTTAAGGTCACTGATATGCGTCCAAACCAAGCCATCTTGCTGGATAGCATTTTGCCACTTGGTTGGATCGGTGTCCATTGAAACACCGAGTACGGTAAACCCTTTGTCTTTAAACTTGTGGTATGCAGCAACGACATTTGGATTTTCCATTCGGCAAGGTCTGCACCAGCTGGCCCAAAAATCAAGTAGCACGTACTTCCCTCTAAAGTCAGAGAGGCTTACTGGTTTACCATCGATTGTATTTTGTGTAAAGTCCACCGCTTTGTTACCTACTGTCGAGCCTTTAGCAATTTCGATGCGACGTTGAGCGCCTTTGTAGTAGGGATTTTCTGCCAGTGATTTATCAATGGATTCGAATGCTTCAATGGATTCTTGAATCGGAATTGCGGGATTATTCAAATCCGTTTGAAGCACATAGGGACTTACCGGGGATTTTGCGTGGGTCCTAATAAAGCTTTTAATGGCATTGAGGTACTGGTTATTCAGGTTTTGAAACTCATTACGAATCGCATTTTGTGTGTTTGCGTCGTTATTCTGAACGGCTGCATTGAAATCATTCTGCATTTTTAGCTGCATCATGATAAAACTGTTGATGATTGCGCGGTAGGTTAAAAAATCACTTTGCGCTGCACCACCTGTTACGTCGGAGAAGGCAAGTGAATCTGCTTTCAGCACTGTTTTCAAAGGTGCCTGATCGGCGAAAAAGAAGCAATTGGGTTGAGTAGCCGGTTCGCGGGTAAAAGTGATCCAAAATATATCTGGGTGCAGGGTTTTGGATTTTAGGGTAAATTTTCCTCCACTGACTTTTGCGGAGTCGGTTTTATCGACATCGTTTTCGCGGTGGTGGACGTAGATGTATTTACCATCCATTCCCTTTACCGTTCCCTCGAGTTTTACAGGAAAAGGTTTGGAGGGGGCGGTTTGGGCGGACAGTGCAATTGTCTGGCACACTAAATAAGCTATAGCAATGGTTTTCTTCATGGTTCACTTGCCGAATCAACAAATATACCAAGATTACCCAAAGGCTTTAAGGATTTAGATTTTTTAACCCATTTGCACGCTACTTTAAGCAAGGATTTTAGTCCCATCCCCCCACTCCTCCACCTGCTTTTTGATAATTCCCTTCAACAAACGGGCAGTTCACTCAAAAAATCACATTCCCTGATAAATAGATACCTGTGGTTGGGGTAAAATGATGGCGTTAAGCGATTCTATATTGTTACACACTGCATGAAGAATGGCCGTCAATTCTGATCGTTTGCTTTCGAAAATAATGCGTTGTTGTTCGTTGAATTTTAATCCCAAGTGCTGATTTATCAACCAGTTAATGCTCTGAATATCACGCACCTGTGTTGTTAAAGCGGATACAGGTTGCAAAATAAGTAGCAAATCTCTAGTAATGCTCAAAAGTTTGACATAAGCATACCTTGCCCCTTCGGGATGATCATAATTCAATCCCTTCACCTGTCCCAGATAGTGCCCTAACGCCTCTGCTGCTTTGACTCCTTTTTCCATGATTATCTATTTTATAGCTCAAAAATACTACAATAAGTAGCATGACATTGCTACTATTTATAGCAATTGAATGGATGGGGGCAAAAAAAATCCCCCAACAGGTGCACTGTGGGGGGATTGATTCAACTGAAGCAATCAGTTGATTTTGATAATAATAAACTCTGTTCGGCGATTGAGTTGGTGTTCTTCTTCAGAGCAGGTGGATTTGACATTGCCCTCACAACCGCAATTGTTCTTTAGGCGACTTTCACCATAGCCTTTTCCATAGATCCTCTCGGGATTGGAAATGCGTTTCTTGATATACTCTGCAGATGCTTTTGCGCGGTTATCGGAGAGTGTCATATTGTATTTATATGTGGCGCGGCAGTCGGTATGTGACCCTAGTTCGACCACCATGTTGGGGTGCTCATTCATGACCTTTACGATTTTATCCAATTCAATAGCTGCATCGGGTCGGATGGCGTATTTGCCCAAATCGAAGTAGATCGGCTTAATATCGATAAGTGTTGCGATATCTGTGCCCACTTCAATTTTACCTAACGAGATGTTCAACATTTCATTGACTTTAATTTCTTTAGCTTCATTAATGAAGTAGCGGAAAGTAACTTCTTTGGCCAAGTAGCCTTCCTTTTGAAGTTTGATATGATAAACAAGGCTATCCCCTAATTTTTTTTCGTTTAACACACGGCGATAAGTGCCCGAAGAATCTGTTGTATAATCCGCAAAGTTGGAGCCATCTTTGTTGACAAATAAGACCTTTACATCCTGTAATGCATTTCCTGTTTTGGCATCAGTAATCAAAGCAAACAATGCGATATCTGGTTGCTTTTTAAGGATCAACTCCACATACGTTTCATTAGCTTGTTTATTCATCTGCCCCTCAAGTTTAGCTGGAAGGTACTTCTCCTTTTCTGTTGCCAGTTTAAAATCAACGGGCTCATCCGAATAAAATTCAAACTCGCCGTGTTCGCCAGAACTAACTTGCTCTTGAGTCAGACCATCAAATCCAACTGGTGCGCCGGCAATTGGGTTTCCTTGCTCATCAAGGACTTTGCCTTTTAGGTAGTGTCCGAAATTAAATGGCTTGAGTACGGTGTATGCAAAAATATCATCATCTCCTTTACCCCCAGGCCGATTCGATGCAAAATAACCAGATTTACCTGCCTCATTCATAACCATCGCAAAATCGTCATATGTGCTATTTACAGGCGTACCAAGGTTTACAACCTTACCTGGTACAATCTTTTTCATATCCACAAGGAATACATCCAACCCTCCTAAGCCTGCAAGACCATCAGAAGCAAAGAAGAGCAGATTATTTTTATGCCAGAAAGGGAACATTTCATTTCCTTCAGTATTGATTGATTCTCCTAAATTCTCTGGCGTGCTCCATTTACCATTGGTATCCAAGGTGGAGCGATAAATATCTACTCCACCGAAGCCACCTGGACGGTCAGAAGCAAAATAAACGGTTTTCCCGTCTGCAGTGAGCGCGGCGTGTCCCGTTGAAAATTGACTGCTATTGTAAGGAAAGGCAACCAATGGGCTCCATTTTCCATTTATGAAAGTGGATTCGAACAATTGCAGGTTGCGAACGCCATTGGTGTCGGTGCTTTCATAGTTGACGCGCGTGAGCATCATCTTTGTGCCATCGTTCGAAAAAGAAACAGGACCTTCGTGAAACTTTTTATTGACCACGCCAAACGATTTCAAATTTGTTAATTCTAGCGTTGAATCAGTTGCTGCCTGATAAAGATCGAGAAAAGGCAAGTGATTTCCATTCCATGTGCGCATGGCGGGACCTGTTTGGGAATTGGTACTAGCGAAAATGATTTTATTCTGATAGTAGATCGCACCAAAGTCTTGTTGATCCGTGTTCATGGCCAAATGTTTAACCTGGAACAGACCTTTATCTTCCAATAACGTTTTAAAATACGTTTTATCCTTAAGATGAAGTTTTGATCGACGGTCGTTGTTGCCTGTCATTTGGCTGTAGACTTCCATTTGACTCATTGCATCGTCGTACTTGCCTTGAATTTTAAGAATTTGTGCATAAGCAAGAACATCTGCTGCTATTTTATCATCCGCTTGAACAATTTCAGCATAGGCTTTTTCTGCCTTTTCATATTTGCACGTACGGCGATAAGACTCTGCCAACTTTCTTTTCATGGCCGTTGTTTCGAGTTTCTTATCTCCCAGACGTTCTACTACTTGAGGATAATCAAAACTTTCAAATTCTTTGTTTGCACGACGCATGTTTACCTGCGACCAAGCGATAGCAGGAATTGCAACTGCCAGAGTGATGGTATAAAAAGCTCTCATGTGCATTAAAAATAACGTGGTGATTTTAATTTGGCCTTAGTGATAGACACCAAGTCGTAACGTAAAACAAATTCATGTGAACCACCGTTGTACTTTCCGGTGGTATTGGTTGTGGACCAATCGAATGAGTAACCAATGTAGAACGGATCTGAAATTTGGTATCCGGCTAACAAGCCAACGGACTCTTTTGTTCTGTACATTAAGCCCACATTGAATTTTGAAATCAGGAAGGATGCAGTTAAATCTGCCTCGATAGGTGCAGCTTTTGTTGCTTTGATGAAAACAGTTGGTTTAAACTTAACATTACTATTAATTTTGTGAACAAAACCCATGATGAAGAAGAAGTGTCGTTGTTCAGCGGATTGAGCGCTAAGGGATCCGTCAAACTTATTTTGGAGCAATCGTGGGGTCGATAATCCTGCATAAAATTGTTCACGGTAATAATATACCCCTGCGCCTACGTTAGGTAAAACGGAGTGGACGTTTTGTCCGAATGCTTCATCAGGGCGACTATCTTCTAGTTGGAGTGAAGAAAGATTATTGTTGTAAATATTCACCATGCCTTTAAGACCAAAAGCAAGTTTACTTTTCTTGTTCAGCTTAATGGGATATGCCACATCAGCAGCTATAAAAGTGCTTTTGGTTGGACCAATGCGGTCGTTCATCACACTCATTCCAACCCCCAACTTACCGCGCATGATTGGTGTGTGAGCTGTTATGGTTTGATCCTGAGGCGCTCCATCAAAGGCTACCCATTGCGAACGGTGAATTCCCGTTACAGTAAGCGCATCTCGGCTACCAGCATAAGCAGGATTTAACCACAATGTGTTATACATATAATGTGTAAACATTGGGTCCTGTTGAGCGAGAACTGGCAATGTTACACAGGTAATAATTAGAATTAATATCTTTTTCATGAATGTTATTTTTTAGCAGAACGGTTAAGGTAAATGAATCCTGTTTTTGCCTTTTGACCATCCCCAGTATCGAGTATGTAGAAATAGGTCCCTTCTGGTAGTTGGTCACCGCCGTAGGATATTCCTTGGTTGGAGGTCCCATCCCATGTGTTATCATAAGTTTCCTTTTCATACACTAGGTTACCCCAACGGTTTAGAATACGAATCTTATTGAGAGGGTAATCATTTAGGCCACGAATTACGAACAGATCATTTACGCCATCACCGTTTGGTGAAAAGCCTTCAGGGATGAAGAGTGCGGGAGATGGAGCGAATGCTGTTGGTCCAAATTCATTTTGGTTGTTATCGTTGTCAGCATCTGGATCGGTACCGGACATGGAAGTACCGGTATAAGTAAATCCACCGCCAGGCATGCTGTTCGCATTGATTATAGCAATATTGGAGAAAGATGCTGCACCAACCACACAGAATTGAACACCAATGGTGATGGTGTCGGTTTGACCTTTCAACATCATGCTGCTATTGAGAAGTAAATTGGTTTTTGATCCATTTCCAGTGAATGATGGGTCTGGTAAAAGTATCTTACCGCTACTTTGAGGCGCGGAGATTACAGAATAAGAAGTTGTACCGAATACTTGATCCAAATTATCGAACAATACTATATTGTATGCAGGACCGTTCGAAAGGTTTTTGACGGTGAACTTAAACTGCATGGTATAACAGCCTCCACCTACTGAGACAGGTGTGGTTGCAAATTTGGCTACACCCATTTTCACAAGGGTTATCGTGTAGTTTGTTGGTGAGTTGTTATTTCCTGCGTCTAAATCGCCGTCTGAATCAGGATCATTACCTTCTGTAGAATTATCAGTTACATTCGTGCCATTACCTACAGCAGAAACTGTAGCTGTGTTGGCGACAGTTCTATTAGCACCTTTAGCATCTATTCTAACGGTGAAGAACAAGGTATCTGTCGCACCTGGAGCAAGAGTGCTGGTGGCAGGCACCGTGAGGAGGATTTTGCTTCCTTTACCCGTAAATCCGGATTCAGCCACCAACCCATTGCTTGATTTAAGGAATGGAGGCACAGTCACGGTGAAAGCAGCTGGCGAGGTAATTATCGCATCGAGATTATCGGTAACTGTTACCGAAGTGAGCGGTTGATTGCCCATATTCTTCACAGTAATTTTATAACCTAGGCTTACCGTATTATCAGAATGGTAGGTCACTTCTGCAAGCTTTTTAGCAAGTCCAATTGCCGCCTTAGCCCCAACAGAAATGGTGATAGTATTGGATGAACATTGCAAAGTAACAGTGCCATTGTATTGGCAGATGGTATAAGTTGTTACAACAGTGCCTGTATAACCCGTTGCTGGTACAAACGTGAATTGACCACTTACTGGGTCAACCGTGATGGTTCCTTGCGAGCCAGCTATTGGAGAAAAGCTAACAGAATACTGGCCATTGGATACAATGCCCAAATCATTAACTGTAAGTGTACCATTAACAGGAGTGTTTAAACCAGTTGTGGTTGCATCAGCGAC
Source organism: Sphingobacteriaceae bacterium (assembly GCA_947457335.1). GTDB lineage: Bacteria > Bacteroidota > Bacteroidia > B-17B0 > Aurantibacillaceae > Aurantibacillus. The sequence continues at coordinate 4,751 of CANGWA010000030.1, read as the reverse complement.
AGCTAGCAATTGAGGATAGACAGTGATCGAAATAACCGCTGTAGAACAAGTAACAGGCGCGCCATTACACAATTGATAAGTGGCTGTCACTACCCCTGTAAACGTTGGACTAGGGGTATAGGTATACTGACCTGTTGCTGGATCAATGGCAACAGTTCCATCTGTTGGTTGTGCAACTATGCTATAACTACCTCCAGTAGTTCCTAAATCATTTGCAGCCGCATTACCTGTTACAGGTGCACCGATGATGGTAACATTGTCATCATTTGCTGGAATCGGATTTGGGAATACATTAATATAAATTGTTGCTGAACTACAGATTTGTGGATTAACAGAGGTGTTACAGATGGTGTAAACTGTAACGGCAGTGCCTGTGAATGCTGGATCTGGTGTAAATGTATATCCACCCGTTGTTGGGTCCACCACGATTACACCAACAGTTGGATCAATAGGTGTTACAGAAATAGTATAATTTCCACCCGCAACTACACCAAGGTCATTGACCACGATAGTTCCATTAGTACTCACAGAAGGTGTGGTGTTAATCACATCATTGTTAGCTACAAGTAAAGGGTATACGGTAATGGTTATCACCGCAGTTGAACAGGTAACTGGTGCTCCATTACATAGCTGATAGGTTGCAGTGGTAACACCCGTAAAGGAGGGTGTTGGTGCAAACGTATACTGGCCTGAAGTGGGATCAATCGTCACGGTGCCGCCAGAAGGCTGAGCAACAACTGCAAATGTACCACCAGTAACCCCTAAATCATTTATAGCCGCATTAGCCACAACCGACACCCCATCTACTGTAGTTGTAAAATCTGATGCAGGTGCTGGATTTGGTTTAACATTCAAAAAAACTGTTGCCGTGCTGCAAATCACAGGTATAGTGCTGAGATTACAAACGGTATAAGTCGTTTGAGCATTTCCAATGTAGCCGTTAGCAGGAGTAAATGTGTATTGACCTGTAGAAGGATTTACAACAATTACACCGACTGAAGAGGCTGGCTGGGTAACAGTTACCGTATAATTGGCTGTTAGGGTCGGTGAAGAAACAATGCCTAAATCATTAGCTAACAGTGTTCCTGAAACTGCGACCGATGGGGTTGTGTTAACCACATCATTTGCTGCTGTCAAGTTTGGATAAACCGAAAAAGTAATGGTGGCTGAAGAACAGGACCCAAGAATATTACAGAGCGTGTAGGTTGTACTCACCGTACCAATAAAACCAGTTGCAGGCGTGTAACTGTACTGCCCGTTTGAACCTATGACCGTTATTGTACCGGATGTTGGTTGAGTAACAGTAAATGTCGGATTCAAGGCAGACAAGGTTCCTTGATCATTTGCACCTAATGAACCCGTAACAGGCGTGTTGATTAAGGTAACAGTAGCATCATTATTCGCAACTGGAAAATCGCCAATTCTTAGAATAATAGTTGTTGCTGTACATACGACAGGATTTACACTAATATTACATAACGTGTAGCTCGTAGTGGTAGTGCCAGAAAACCCTGAATTAGGTGTAAAGGTGTATTGTCCTGTTGAAGGATTAATTATAAACGTTCCCGTTGAGGAAGAAGGTTGACTAATTGAAACCGAATAACTACCACCTGGTATTATTCCAAGATCATTAACTGTTAAGGTGCCTGTTGCTTGAGCTGTACTAGTTGTTACAACTGTATCGGTATTAGCAACCACCATAGGGTAAACAGTAATAGTGATTACGGCTGTAGAACATGTTACAGGTGCACCATTACATAACTGATAAGTTGCCGTAGTCACACCTGTAAATGATAATGCGGGGGTAAACGTAAATTGCCCAGTAGAAGAATTGATGGTAACAGTACCATTGGCAGATGGACCCGTAATAGAAAAGACCCCAGTTAAAGTGCCAGAATCATTGGATGCGGCATTTCCAGATACAGGTGTATTAATAATCGTATTGGTCGCATCATTAACGGCAATTGGATTTGGCTTTACATTGATATTAATGGTGGCATTACTGCAAACCTGTGGATTTACTGAGGTGTTACAAACCGTATAGGTCGTAATCGTTGTGCCAGCATAAGATGGATTTGGAACGAAGGTGTACTGACCTGTAGTTGGGTTCACAGTAATAGTTCCTGTTCCAGAAGGCAATTGGGTAACTGTAACAGAGTAGTTTGCCCCTGGGTTGGTCACAATACCGTTGTCATTGGTGAGCAACGTTCCTGTTGTCGTTACCGAAGGCGTTGTATTGATAGTGTCAGTGTTTGCTGCAATCAATGGATAAACGCTAACGCTAATAACAGCAGTTGAACAGGTCACAGGTGCGCCATTACACAATTGATAGGTAGCAGTAGTAACACCGGTGAAGGAAGATGCTGGTGTAAATGTATATTGACCAGTTGTTGAGTTAATGGTAACGGTGCCATTGGAAGGCTGCCCTGTTATCGAGAAAACCCCAGTTAATGTGCCCGAATCATTGGCCGCCGCATTCGATACCACGCTGGTATTGATTACGGTAGTGGTGGCATCGTTCACCGGTGCAGGATTTGGTCTAACGTTGATATTGATGGTTGCGTTACTGCAAATTTGTGGATTGACAGAGGTATTACAAACCGTATAGGTCGTAATCGTTGTACCAGCATAAGCGGGATTTGGGACGAATGTGTACTGACCTGTTGTTGGGTTCACAGTGATAGTTCCTGTTCCAGAAGGCAATTGGGTAACCGTAACAGAGTAATTTGCCCCAGGGTTGGTCACAATACCGTTATCATTGGCGAGCAACGTTCCTGTTGCCGTTACCGAAGGCGTTGTGTTGATGGTATCGGTATTTGCGGCAATAAGTGGATAAACGCTTAAGCTGATTATAGCCGTTGAACATGTAACAGGAGCGCCATTACACAATTGATAAGTAGCAGTGGTTACGCCTGTAAAGCTTGAGGCGGGTGTGAAGGTATACTGTCCTGTTGCTGGATCAATGGTTACTGTTCCGTTTAACGATTGGCCTGTAATGGAGAATACCCCTGTAAGTGTTCCGGAATCGTTAGCGGCTGCATTCGCTACAACACTGGTATTGATTGCTGTAGTAGTAGCATCGTTGACTGGTGCTGGATTTGGTCTTACGTTGATATTGATGGCTGTATTACTACAAATCTGCGGATTGACAGAGGTGTTACAAACTGTGTAGGTCGTAATCGTTGTGCCAGCGTAAGATGGGTTTGGTACGAAAGTGTATTGACCTGTTGTTGGGTTCACTGTGATAGTTCCAGTTCCAGAGGGCAATTGGGTAACTGTAACAGAGTAGTTTGCTCCTGGATTGGACACAATGCCGTTATCATTGGCGAGCAACGTACCTGTTGCTGTTACCGAAGGCGTTGTGTTAATGGTATCGGTATTTGCGGCAATTAGCGGGTATACGGTGACTGTGATTACAGCAGTTGAACAGGTAACGGGAGCACCATTACATAATTGATAAGTAGCAGTAGTTACACCTGTAAAGCTGGTTGCAGGTGTAAAGGTATATTGACCTGTTGCTGCATTAATGATAACTGTACCGTTCGCTGGTTGGCCAGTAATAGAATAAGTACCAGTCAAGGTGCCTGAATCATTTGCTGAAGCATTTCCACTTACGGCAGCATTTATGACTGTATTGGTGAAATCATTAACAGCAACAGGGTTCGGACGAACATTGATATTTATTGTTGTAGAACTACATACTGTAGGATTCAATGCAGTATTACAGACGGTATAAGTTGTAGCCGAAGTTCCAGTGAAGGCAGGATTTGGTACAAAGGTATATTGTCCAGTTGTTCCATTCAATGTTATTGTACCAACACTAGAAGAAGGTTGCGTTAAAGTAACCGTATAGGTTCCTCCTATTGATGTATTTATGCCATTATCATTGGTGGTAATTGTGCCGGATGTGGTAACACTTGGGGTTGTATTAATGGCGTCCACGTTAGCGACCAATGTTGGAAAAACGGTGATAGTAATGGTGGCAAATTCACAAGTAATAGGTGTTCCATTACAAATCTGATACGTACCGGTAGTTACACCTGTAAAACTTGAAGCCGGTGTAAAAGTATACTGACCTGTTCCAGATCCGATCGTAAGTGTGCCGCCAGAAGGTTGACCTGTGATAGAAAACGTTGCACCCGTATTGTTACCGTCGTTGGCGCCAGCATTACCAGAAACGGCAGTACCTTGAGCAGTATTTGTGGCATCATTAACAGGAATTGGACAGTTATTGGCAATAACAGTTGTAGATAGTACCTGTTGGCAAGTTGAATTCGGCACCGCTTGTGTGTTGGTGTAAACGCCTGCCATAGAACTAGCAAAGGCAGACAAGACCGTTGTTCGAGTGCTTGCGCTGTAACCTCCGGGACCTGACCAGGAATAGGTCAGATTAGTGGCGACATCAGTTGGTGAAATCAATGCTAATGTTCCACCCAAACAGGCTGGTCCAGTGTTGGATGCACTTGGCGTAGTACATATGGTTGCAGTAATAGGTGATTGTGTGGTGCCTGGGATCGGACAGCCAAAGGAATCAAAAATACCGGGGTTACTACCATTGTTATAAGTGTTGGTAGAAGTTGCCCCAGTACCATAAATATACGCTCTTGCGAAAATTGTATTAGAACAGGCTATTTTAACGCAACTGGAGGTGACCTGAACACTGTATGTTACAATTGTACTATCAATACCGGCAGGTGAGTTTTGAACAGTTCCGCCAGTTGTGGCATTGGCACCACTACCAATTCTTATTT
>CANGWA010000029.1 GCA_947457335.1 Sphingobacteriaceae bacterium | reverse complement strand
GTATGCGTTTCCAGTGGGTAAAGTGATTTTTTGAAAATTATCGTCTGAGCGTTTCAGTTGATCCACTAAGAACCGCAGGTTATCCATAGATGGCAGTTGATTTTGTTTTTGCTTCACCTTGTCGACTGCTGCCACCAATTCTTCAGCGTCAATCGGTTTTAGTAAATAGTCACAGGCACTGAACTTAATTGCTTTAATGGCATATTGATCGGAAGCCGTTGCAAAAATCAATTCGAACTTTTGATCAACACGTTCTAACAAATCGAATCCTGAACCATCGGGCATACTAACATCTAGGAAGACAAGGGCGGGTTGAAACTGACGAATGATGTCAACCCCTTGCGCCACATTCGATGCGGTCGCAACAATCTCTAAATCGGGACAATTTCTGCGAATTAGAGCGGCAAGCACTTCCAAGCTTTTCTGTTCATCTTCAATAATTACTGTTTTAATCATATGACTGCTCTTTTAGTTATCCCGCTAACGGCACAAACAGTTCAACTTTTGTGCCAACAGGTTCATTGTTTTCAAATAAATCGGTAATCGTTACGCTTAGACGTGAATGGTGGATTTCATTTAAAATCCGTAGGCGATCCTCTGTAATTTTCATCCCCATAGAGCGGTGTTTGCTCACTGGCATGGTGCGTTTAATTTCAGCCGCCCTATTTCTTCCGATACCATCATCCACTATACTGCAAATTAAAAAATTATTTTCAGAGCGGAGGTTAATCGTAAGATGTCCTTTCTTCGAACTTGGATTTAATCCATGTAAAATTGCATTTTCAACATAGGGTTGCATTAAGAGGGGGGGCATGATATCGTAATCAGGATCAACCGAATCATCTACACGAATCGAGTAGTCGAACTTTCCTTCAAAACGCATTTGTTCCAGTTCAAGATAAAGCTTCAATGCTTCGAGATCTTCACCAACGGTAACGGTGGGTTTTTCGGAATTATTAAGGATAATCCGCACCAACTTAGCAAACTTATTGAGGTACTTGACTGCTTCATCGCTTCGGGTATTGAAAATATAATGTTGAATAGCATTGAGGGAGTTGAATACAAAATGTGGATTCATTTGAGCGCGTAAAGCTTTGAGTTCAATCTTGCTCATTTCAACCTTCCTCTCAAATTCAGCCCTTTGTCGGCGTTGTACATAACGAAGTCTCAATAAAAACAAAACATAAATAAGAGAAACACTGAGGATAATTAGCGTCAATATAAACCAAGGCCTAACATACAAAGGGGCTGTGATACTAAAAGAAAATGTTGCCTCGTGTGCATTCCATACTCCTTCATTATTGCAGCTTCTGACGCGAAAAACATAATCTCCTGGCGGTAAATTGGTATACTTAATGTAATCCTCTGTGCCAGGTGAGCTCCAGTCCTTTTCAGCCGGCAGACCATCTAGTCGCTTTTGATACATTACCTTATCGGGATTCGTTAAACAGATTCCTCTATAGTAAAACGTAATGGTATTCAATTTACTATCCAGCACTGCACCGTTTCTCAACAAAGTGTCTTCGTTCATTAGGCGCACCTGTTGAATAATAGTTGAGTTTTCCAGCAGATTTGGTCTGAATTCATTGGGACTGTGTTTTACTAATCCACTAACGGTGCCGAACCACATTGTACCATCCTGATCTTCCCATATACCGTTAGAGTTACATTCGACGCCAGAAAATCCTTCTTGTTTTCCAAACGTCCGCACCACGATCTTTTTGTTGTTTAGCAAGGATTTCAGATCTATTCTAGCAATACCTTGATTGGTTCCAGCCCACAACCCCTTTTTATCCCGACTGATTTCAATACTATAAATCAAATCGGAGTTAAGTCCATCCAATTCCGTAACACGTCTGGTTTGATTGGTTGCAAGATTGAGGACGAGAAGTCCATTCAAAGTGGCACAAATCATTTTATCATTTATAACCCTTAGGCCGATAAAATTATCTTCATTCAATCTTAATGGTTCTGAAATATTGTGCATGGAATCACCTTGGAGCCTATAGAGTCCCGCCTTATAAGTACCTGCATAGATATTCCCGTTAACATCTTCGCAAATTGCAAAAACGCCAAAACCTGCAGGCCCATTAATTCGGTAATAAAAAGAGGCAGTTTTAGAATTGTTCCATTTCAAGCTTGCGATACCATTGGATCCACCCACCCAAAGCGTATGATCACTCGCTTCGTAGATGGCGTTGTAGGGTGGGGCCAATTGTGTATTGAACAATAACTTGGTAAATCGGCCATTATGAAAAAGATAGAGTCCCTGATCCGCACCAAAATAGATCCTACCATAAGCATCTTGTATTCCCGACAACAACGTACTTGCTGTTAATCCTTCCTTATTGCCAAACATTCTTACACCTTCCTGATTAATTTGGAAGACGCCATCGTTTTGCGAAGTGGCCCATAAATTTCTATTCTGATCTCTGAATACTTGATAAACAAAGGCTTGACCAGCCAAAGAGCCTGGTTCAAATGTGGTAAATGACTTGTCGCGGTATCGGTAAAGTCCGCTATGTGTGCCGAGCCAAGTATTGTTTTCACGATCTTTAAGAATGCACCTGATTTGGTTAGAATTATTACTGATACCAACATTCAGGTAACTAAAGTTTTTACCATCGAATTGAACCAATCCATTATTCGTTCCAATCCACAGCACTTCATTGTTCTGATTTTCAAGTGCGGTGATGTGATCATCAATCAATCCATTTGCCACATAATAATTCACGGCTCTTTTTGTAGTCCTGTCATAAACACATAAACCTTTCAGCGTGCCAATAACCAGTTTGTTTTTAAATGGAATAGCGCAGGTAACATTATTATCAGGTAAACCATTTACCATGGAAAGCCGTTCGAAAGTATTGTGTCCGAACAAAATCAGGCCTTCTGGGGTGGCAATATAAAGTTTCGCAGTATCGCCGTTGGTTATCTGATTGACATGAACTTTACCGACACGTTTCACTAGTAAAAGTGAATCATTTTTAAAAAGAAAGAGGCCAGTATTGGTACCCACATACATATTATAATGATACCCTTTGCAGAGCGAGTTGACTTGGAAATTTTTTTTGCTTTGGCTATCATGGAAATTGACAAATTTTCTCCCTTTCAATACACTCAATCCATTATTGGTTCCAACAAATACCCGTCCCGAATCATCAGTAGCCACGGCATTCACATTTTGATCTGCCAAACCGTCGCGCTTATTAAAATTTTTAAACGATTTTCCATCAAATTGGCTAAGACCACCATACCCCCCACTCCAGAGATACCCCTTTGCGTCTTGGTGCATGCAGGCCACTTGAACAAAAGGCAATCCATTTTCCGCGGAGTAGTTCCTAAAAAAGAACTGTTGCGAATACAAGCGCGGCAAAAGGGTCAGGAGTATGAAGACCAGTCGTAACTTCATGTGGTTACAAGATACAGCAAATTGCCGACTGAAAAAAAACCAAACGTTAGTTGGCTGGAGCCAGTATTTAATCGGTAGGATTTAATTGGTTGGTGGAAAGTTGACTGGGTCTACTGACCAGGCCAAGGCCTTTTCTGCGAAGAGTGGTTTAACGGCACCCCATACACGGGCAAAAAGTTCAGAATCTCTATACGCATTAAGATCGTCTTCAGAATTCCACAAGCTATAGGTAAAAAAGACGGATGGGTTGTGTTTATCGCGGAGCAATTCAACGTGTTGGCAGCCGGGGAAGGATCTTATTCTTTCCCAATTTTCACCATAAATGGTGAGGAATTTTTCAGTCATTTCTGGCTGATAGGTCATTTTTACAAGGCGCTTAATCATCGAACTCTACAAGTATTTGAATTTTTTGTTTATCCATTTTGGAGGGGAGAAAAAAACGCATGGCGCTAGCCCCGTTAATGGCAATTTCAAGATAGCCGAAATGATTGAACAACGCCAAGGGTTGTCCGAATGCTTCGTCATCATAAGAATGGCTGATTTTATTGATTCGGGCGCCAGGCATGGTAATGGTGAAACGCCGTTTCCCTGCTATTTTATAAAACTGTTCCTTGCGTATATTGGTAACAAGGTTGCCAAAATCATCGATATAAATTTCTTTCAGGTGGAGGACATTCCCTGTAAGGAAACTATCGTAACCAATCGCTTTGAAGTAATCATTGACAGGAGAGGCAATTTCAGTTATTGGTTTTTCTTGAAGCAGGTGTAATGTCGCGGGGACAAATACGTCGAGTAAGAAAAACTGTCGCTTTTCTTCACCATCATAAAAAATTTGATATACCGGCTCATTGAATTCTGGATCGAGGATTGTAAATATTCCAGAATCCGGCGCAATGATATATTGATTTTTATAACGCGTTATGAGAAAGCGGGTGAGGTCTGGCACAAACCGATCGTTGGATGGTTTGCGTTCGATGTGATAGCGGAAGGAGACCAGGTGGATACTATTCTCAGGAAAGGTGGAGAGTACTCTGTACAAATTATGTGCAACAGAAAGGAGGTCACGGTTACGGATATCGTTGCTAGCATCAACGATATTGAGGGATGGGGACTTTTGCAAAAGGCGTGCTTTAACGATAGCCAAGTAGGTATCGCGATAACCATAGTCTGTAATAAGCGACACAATCCCCATTTGTTCAAAAATACTTATTTATCGCTGGTAGTAATTTCATAAACTTACGAGTGATTAACAGTTTTATAAACACGTATAGTAACGTGTTTCAGATGGTATGAACGAAAAGCTACTCATGCTGGATAGTGTAGATCCAGTTGAAATATATGGTGTAAACGACACCAAACTCAATGTCATTCGCAAGTATTTTCCAAAACTAAAATTGGTTGCTAGGGGGTTTTCGCTAAAAGTGATAGGGGAATCCGGAGAAATTGTGCGGTTTGAGAAGCGCATGGAATTACTGCTTGATCACTACCATAAAACAGGAGTACTGGGTGAGAGTGCAATTGAGCGTTTACTCGGGCCAACTGGAGAAAATATTTTAGAAGCAAAAGAGGATCCCAATGCGGACATTATCGTGTTTGGGAACAATGGTCTTGTAATTCGTTCCCGTACACCCAACCAGAAGAAGATGGTTGAGAGCATTTCACGGCACGACATGTTGTTCGCGGTTGGGCCAGCGGGAACCGGAAAAACCTATACAGCAGTTGCCTTGGCAGTGAAAGCACTAAAAAACAAGGAGGTAAAGCGTATTATCATGACACGTCCCGCAGTGGAAGCAGGAGAGAACTTGGGGTTTTTGCCTGGGGACATGAAGGAGAAGCTGGACCCATATATGCAGCCGCTCTATGATGCGTTGTTTGACATGCTGCCATCGGACAAGTTGAATCAGTATTTGGAAAACCGGACGATACAAATCGCACCATTGGCATTTATGCGTGGACGCACACTAGATAATGCATTTGTGATTTTGGATGAGGCGCAGAACACTACTGAAAGTCAAATGAAAATGTTCTTGACCCGCATGGGTGCCAATGCCAAATTCATAATAACAGGCGATAAAACACAAGTAGACTTACCTGCCAAACAGCCCAGTGGTTTGTTGCAAGCATTGAGGTTGCTTAAAGATGTAGAAGGCGTAGCGATTGTTGAGCTAGCGAAAGAAGACGTAATTCGACATAAACTCGTCCGCTCCATTATTGAACGGTACGACAGTAATGTATAATTACTTGGCAGTAAACGATCGGTGTTCGACCTTCCTTAATTCCTCTGGTGACAATGTTTTGAAGTAATCGTAAGTGATTTTCAATCCCTCTGCGCGGTCAATTTTCGGTTCCCAACCAAGAATTTCTTTTGCCAGGCCAATATCGGGACGTCTTTGTTTAGGATCATCCTGAGGCAATGGTTTGGCAATAAGCTTTTGATTGGCACCTGTCAATTTTAATATTTCTTCGCCGAATTCTTTAATGGTGATTTCATCTGGATTACCAATGTTGACTGGTAAGTGGTAATCACTCAGGAGCAACCGGTAAATCCCTTCCACTAAGTCATCTACAAAGCAAAAACTGCGTGTTTGACTGCCATCGCCAAACATGGTGAGGTCTTCACCCCGCAACGCTTGACCGATAAAGGCAGGCAACACACGTCCATCGTTTAAACGCATACGGGGTCCGTAGGTATTAAAAATGCGCACGATACGTGTCTCGAGTCCATGGTAATCGTGATAAGCCATGGTAATTGCTTCCATGAAGCGTTTTGCCTCATCGTAACAGCCGCGGGGACCTACGGGGTTAACATTTCCCCAATAGTTTTCAGTTTGCGGATGTACGTGAGGATCGCCGTATACTTCACTTGTAGAAGCCACCAAAACCCGTGCATTTTTCACACGGGCTAGACCAAGAATATTGTGTGTTCCGAGTGAAGAAACCTTTAAGGTTTGAATAGGAATTTTCAAGTAATCGATAGGGCTTGCAGGAGAAGCAAAGTGGAGTATATAATCCAGTTCCCCGGGCACATGTACAAACTTAGACACGTCGTGGTGATAAAATTCAAACTGCTCAAGTTTGAACAAATGTTCGATGTTACGGAGATCGCCTGTTATAAGATTATCCATGGCAACAACGCGCAGGCCTTCTTTAATAAATCGATCACAGAGATGTGAGCCAAGAAATCCTGCCGCACCTGTGATGAGTACTCTTTTACCCATAGATTAAATAGTGTTGATTCCGATGCAGTAATAATGATAACCCATTGCTTTCATATCTTTTGCATCAAAAATATTACGGCCGTCAAAAATGACTTTGTTTTTAAGCTTTGTAGATATGAGGTTGAAGTCTGGGGACCTAAACTCAGGCCATTCTGTAATGATTAACAAGGCATCTGCATTTTCTACTGCTTCAAACATATCGGAAGCATAGTTAATGGAATTACCAAGTAGTCGTTGAGCCTCATGCGCAGCAACTGGATCGTAAGCTACCACCCGTGCTCCCTCCGCCAATAAACTTTCAATGATGACTAGGCTTGGCGCTTCACGCATATCGTCCGTTTTCGGTTTAAATGACAATCCCCATAAGGCAAACGTCAATCCTTTTAATTTCCCCTTAAAATGTGCTTTAACTTTATTGAATAGCACTTTCTTCTGATGGTCATTTACTGTTTCGACTGCGTTGAGGATGCGCATTTCATAGCCATTTTCTGAAGCAGTTTTGATAATCGCTTTTACATCCTTTGGAAAGCAGCTGCCACCATAACCCACCCCGGGATAAATAAAGCGGTTGCCGATTCGGCTATCGCTTCCAATACCTTTTCGCACCATGTTGACATCCGCACCCATGATTTCACAGAGGTTAGCGATATCGTTCATAAAACTTATTTTTGTAGCAAGCATGGCATTTGCTGCATACTTGGTCATTTCTGCACTGGGAATGTCCATAAAAATAATCGGATGCCCATTAAGCAAAAACGGTTTATACAAACGACGCATGATTTCCTCTGCTTCGGGACGATCAGAGCCTACCACTATGCGATCGGGTTTCATGAAATCATCAATAGCGGCACCTTCCTTAAGAAATTCAGGATTAGATGCGACGAAGAAATCGATGGTAACACCTCTTTTATTCAGTTCACCTTGGACGGCGGCACGCACTTTTTCGGCAGTGCGAACAGGCACTGTTGATTTGGTGACTACAACTAAAGGTTTTTGCATGTGTTTACCAATATCTGCAGCAACGCCGAGAACGTATTTTAAATCCGCCGAGCCATCTTCATCGGGTGGCGTACCCACAGCAATAAATGCCACTTCAGCCTCTGCAATGCTTTGAGCAAGGGAGGTAGAAAAATGCAATCGCTGTTTAGCAACGTTTCTTGCTACCATCTCATCGAGTCCCGGTTCATAAATTGGCAGGATGCCTTTCTTAAGATTGCTGATTTTTCGCTCATCGATATCCACGCAAGTTACATCCACACCTACTTCTGAGAAACACGTGCCGGTAACCAATCCCACATAACCAGAGCCAATAACCGTAATTTTCATTTTATAAACTTATATTAATTCGAGAACGTTAGTAATGATGTAGTCTTGGACTTCCTCGGTCATTTCGGTATGAATCGGTAAGGACAATACCGAAGCACACAAGGCTTCGGTAACAGGAAAATCTCCAGGCTTGTAGCGTTCGCTGCCAAACGCTTTTTGCATGTGCAATGGCACGGGATAATAAATCATTGAAGCGATACCCTTTTCAGCAAGTTTTTCGCGCAAAACCGTACGATTCACATCTTGAAGCACCAAGGTGTATTGATGGAAGACATGATTACTGTTTTCAGCTCTAACAGGAATCTTCATTTTAGGATGTCCTCCAAAGGCCTGATCATATTTATCCGCCACTTTATTTCTTGCGGCGGCGTAATTGTCAAGGTGGGGCAATTTGGCATTGAGCACCGCCGCTTGAATGGTATCGAGGCGGGAATTGACACCGAGGACATCGTGGTAGTATTGGATACGTTGGCCATGATGCGCTATCATGCGCATTTTAGCCGCAAGTTCATCATCATTGGTCATCAAAGCACCACCATCGCCATAACAACCTAAATTTTTACTTGGGAAGAAAGAAGTAGAGCCGATGTGGGCGATGGTACCTGCTTTGCGCGAAGTACCATTGAAATTGTAATTCGCGCCCAATGCTTGAGCTGTATCTTCAATGACAAACAAATTGTGCTGTTCGGCTAACGCCATCAATCTATTCATGTCAGCACACTGTCCGAAAAGGTGAACTGGGACAATCGCTTTCGTTTTAGGGGTAATGTGTTTTTCAACCGCTTCCACATCAATATTAAAAGTAGAAGGGTTCACATCCACTAACACAGGAGTAAGTCCCAATAAACCAATGACCTCTGCAGTAGCAACATAGGTAAAGCTGGCAGTGATAACTTCATCACCCGGTTTGAGTCCTAGTGCCATCATCGCTATCTGAAGCGCATCGGTCCCATTAGCACAAGGTATGACATGTTTTACATTGAGGTAATTTTCAAGGGCAGCTTGAAATTTCTTGACGGCAGGGCCATTGATGAATGCAGTCGTATCGAGGACTTCATTAATGCCTGCATCGATTTCGTTTTTGATTTTCAGGTACTGTGACCTTAAATCAACCATTGGGATTTTAGAAGGGATACTCATGTAATTGAATCAGCGAATTTACTTAAAAAAATGGGCCGTTGAGTGTATATATACACGTAGTAGGAGCCTTAATAATTGCGGTTATATTGATCGAAAGCAGTCAGAAACCAATCTGGAATTCGGCACATTTTACCCGTGCTTTTCTCCTGGCACACCAATGTTACCTTCCCCGTATTGAGAAGTTCACCGGCTGCGTTCCTGCATTCGTAATCAAAAAGTAACCTTACACCCGTTGGTTTACCATACATGATCGTGGTTACAGTGATTTCGTCGTCATACCGTGCTGGCTTTTTAAAAGAAACCGAAAGCTCTACCACCGGCATAAGTATGCCCCGTTCTTCGATTTCACGGTAGCTGAACCCCATTTGGCGAAGCGCTTCTACCCTACCCACTTCGTAATATTGTGCGTATACTCCATGGTACACATATCCCATCTGATCTGTTTCGCCATAGCGCACGCGAATTGTTGTTTCCGATTTTATCATAGTCACACGCGTTGTAAAGTTAACAACTCATTAGTACCAAACACGTTTTACCGTGAAGTGAAGTGAAAGCAAGCATTTCTTGTGTTCAATCTTTTAATGAAAAAATTAAACAGTTTGTTTTTAAAAAAGATGTTTCACCAATCAATTTCCTTTGGAATTTTACTGAAAAAAAAGTTAGGGGAGTAGCCTTTTTTTCTGGGAGCAATTTTTTTTTATTTGAACCCCGGGATATGGTTTTTTTTTTGTAATGTTCCCGTAAAAACGACAGTAGCGAATGACTTTATCGGTTCCGTGATCGAAAAGTGGATTGGCTCAAATAGCTTTATTTTACTGGTGCTATAGCTGTTTACATAGATTTGGAAAGTAATACCCGAGTAGAATCATTGAATATTTGCATCTTCATTAAACCACTCAAAAATGATGTGGAAAAAAGCAGCGGACCCTTTCGAAAATATGTGCATGTAAAATATTTCAATTAACCAATAGGTACCAAAAAAAATTCCGTGATTTTTTTTTAGTGCGAAGATTGTAAAGACAAATAATCACCATATATTTACAAACAAGTAACCGTTGATTACTTATAACACACAAATTTTAAAAACTTTTGGAGGATATGATGAAAGAGAAAACTGCTGAGCAGGTTTGGAACGGATGTCTCGAAATTATTAAAGACAATGTTAGTCCTCAGAATTTCAAGACATGGTTTGAACCGATCAAGCCAGTTAAAATCAGTGAGAACACACTGACGATTCAGGTGCCTTCGCAGTTTTTTTATGAATGGCTGGAAGAGCACTATATCTCTTTAATAAAAAAGGTCATCAAAAAAGAACTGGGGCCAGAAGGTCGATTGGAATACAATATTATTATGGACAATGCCTCTGGAAAAACGGAGACACCCATAACTTTTAAATTACCAAACATCAACACCAATTTAAAGAACCCATCGGTATCAATGCCGATTGACATTGGTTCAAATCCCATCAAGAATCCTTTTGTGATTCCGGGACTTAAAAAGGTACAAGTAGATTCGCAACTCAACCCCAACTACAGTTTTGACAATTTTGTTGAGGGAGATTGCAATCGATTAGCGCGCAGTGCTGGATATGCTGTTGCGCAGAAGCCAGGCGGTAATGCCTTTAATCCGCTCCTTATATATGGTGGCGTTGGTTTGGGAAAAACACACTTGGCACAAGCCATCGGTATTGAGGTCAAGAAAAACTACCCAAACAAGACCGTCTTATATGTGCAGTCTGAAAAATTCATCACTCAATTCATTGAAGCGGTAAAAAACAATAACCAAAACGACTTCGTTCATTTTTATCAAATGATCGACGTGTTGATTATTGATGATGTACAATATTTTGCGGGGAAGGAAAAAACGCAAGACGTCTTTTTCCACATATTCAATCACTTACACCAATTGGGTAAACAAATTATTCTTACCAGTGATCGAGCTCCAGTGGATATTCAAGGGATCGAGCAACGTTTACTTTCACGCTTCAAGTGGGGATTGAGTGCGGATCTTCAACCTCCAGGACTGGAAACAAGAATTGCCATTCTTGATAAAAAGGTCTACAATGAAGGCATTCAGTTGCCACGTGAGGTAAACGAATACCTTGCCTACAGCATTACTTCAAATGTGAGGGAACTAGAGGGTGCTTTAATTTCTTTACTCGCGCAATCGAGTTTGAACAAGAAAACCATCACTTTGGAGCTTGCAAAGAACATGATTGACAAGTTTGTAAAGAGTACTGCTAGAGAGGTTTCTATTGACTACATACAAAAAGTAGTCTGCGATTACTTCGATTTAGCTATCGACACCATGAAGTCGAAAACCCGCAAACGTGAGGTTGTACAAGCGCGTCAAATCGCCATGTACTTTGCAAAGAGCATGACCAAGTCCTCTTTGGCCACTATAGGAATGCACTGCGGCGGTAAAGACCATGCCACTGTTCTACATGCTTGCCGTACGGTCAACAACTTGATGGACACGGATAAACGCTTCAAAGCATACATTGAAGAGCTCGAAAAGAAAATCAGTATTAGCAACTAAAGCGGAAGCCATCTGAAAAGATGGCTTTTTTTACAATTGGACTTTCATAAAACCACGCACCCCTTGTTAATTAAGGCTTTTTTTGATGTTATAACAGATTTTCTCCTTGTTTAATCAAAGAATGTCCGTTAGATTTATATCTTGAATCTTTAACATAGAAATGAAGCAGATTGCAGTTATTGGAAGTGGCACTATGGGCAATGGCATTGCTCACGTCTTTGCTCAGTTTGGGCATTCAGTAAACCTCATCGATATCAACGAAAAGGCCCTTGATAAAGCCCTTGCCACCATTACCAAGAATCTTGACCGACAAGTGCAAAAAGGAAGTATTTCCGAAGAGACCAAGGCAAGCACCCTTGCTAACATTAAAACCACTACTGACCTCAAGTCTGGTGTTGCAACGGCTCAATTAGTTGTTGAAGCAGCAAGCGAGAATGTGGAAATTAAACTCTCACTCTTCCGTCAGCTTGACGAATTCTGTCAACCGGGGACAATTCTCGCCTCTAATACTTCTTCGATTTCCATTACCAAGATTGCC
Source organism: Sphingobacteriaceae bacterium (assembly GCA_947457335.1). Lineage (GTDB taxonomy): Bacteria > Bacteroidota > Bacteroidia > B-17B0 > Aurantibacillaceae > Aurantibacillus. The sequence continues at coordinate 4,366 of CANGWA010000029.1, read as the reverse complement.
GCTGTTACCAAACGGCCAACTCATGTTATCGGTATGCATTTCATGAATCCAGTTCCCGTTATGAAGCTGGTAGAGGTAATTCGCGGTTATGATACTTCTGATGAAGTATGCGCTACGATTATGGAAATGTCTAAAAACCTTTCCAAAATACCGGTTGAAGTAAACGATTTCCCTGGCTTTGTTGCCAATAAAATATTGATGCCCATGATCAACGAAGCCATCATCACCTTGCAAGAAGGGGTGGCGGGTGTTGAAGAAATTGATACCGTCATGAAACTGGGGATGGCCCACCCTATGGGTCCCCTGCAATTAGCTGACTTCATCGGTCTTGATGTGTGTCTGAATATCCTACGCGTGTTGCAAGATGGTTTTGGAAATCCGAAATACGCTCCATGTCCACTCTTAGTGAACATGGTCACAGCTGGTCACCTGGGCGTAAAATCGGGAAAAGGATTTTATGACTATAGCCATGGAGGTAAGGAACTCATTCCCGCCAATCGTTTCAGAAAAAAAGGTTTAGTAACGGCATAACCTGTTTTGAGTAGCACTTATCAAGATATCCTTCCCATAGAATTCCCGAGCATTCCCAGTGCCGGCGTCTATTACTTTACAACTAAGAGTGGACTTCGTTACGAGGTGCGCTTTGGAAGGTTGCAAGACAATATCCTTCATGCTAATATCGTATTTGGGGTGATTAACGACGAGTTTGAGGGAGAAGAATACATTACCACCAACCGTGGTGAGGTTTATCAAGTGATGAACACCATCGTAGAAATTGTGAAGGACTACATGCGTCAGCACCCAAAAGTTAACGTATTCGAATTCAATGCTGTTGGTCGTGAAGGAGAAGCCGAAGGGGTCGAAAACGCGCGCATGATGCTTTACAAACGTTTCCTTCCCCGCATTTACGAAATCGGTTGGAAGTTTAAAATCGACGGTAATTTTGCGTTGGTGACCAAGAACTAATTACAACCCTAACCAACTTTTCGCTGCCCCACCTAAAATCATTGCTTTAGCGCTATCGCTCAATGGAGCTGTGCGCACCAATTCACCGGGAATGGCTTCTCCCAGTGGAAAAGGGTAATCACTCCCCTGCATCACCTTGTCAGCACCAATTAAATCAATTACATACTGCAACATTTTGTGATCACATACATGGCTATCGACCCAGAATTTTCCGAGGTAGGATTTAGGGTTGTGCTTATTGTCGATTGCAACAAGATCGGGACGACACTCCCAGCCGTGTTCAATACGGCTGATGGTAGGAAGAAAGGATCCGCCGCCATGTGCACAGCACACGCGAAGTTTTGGATACCTCTCTAGCACACCACTGAATATCATACTGCAGGCGGCGCGACTGATTTCTGCAGGCATGCCCACTAACCACGGGAGCCAATATTTTTGCATGTGCTCCTCGCCCATCATTTTCCACGGATGAATTAAAATGGCTGCTCCCAGGGACTCGCAAGCAGCGAAGAACTCCTGAAATTCATCGTCCCCTAAATTTTTCTGATTGATGTTACTGCCAATTTGCACCCCCCTGTATCCCATGCCCATGGCACGTTCTAACTCAGCAATAGCTGCATTGGTGTCTTGCAACGGCACAGTGGCCAAGCCGATAAATTTATCAGTGTGTTGGTTCAACACGCTTGCTAAATCATCGTTGAGAAATCGGCTGACGGCTATACCCTGTTCAAGCGGCTTATCGTAGTTAAACATGACAGGAATAGTACAAATCACCTGTTGATCGATGCCGTGTTCTGCCATTTCAGCGAGACGTACACTTGCATCCCAACAATTAATTGCAACTTCCCTAAAACGTTTCTCTCCTTGTATCATCCATGCCTTGTTGGGTTCATGGTGATGCATCATGATGTAATCGTTGCGCCCAAATTGTTTTCCGAAATCGGGCAGATGGCGGGGAATGATATGCGTGTGGGTATCGATTGTAAACATCTTATTTAATTTTTGTAGCGAGCATCAACACATCTTTTCCGGTTGTCCAATGGTACCCCAAATGGAACGGCAGTTTCGGCACAGATGCAGTGTCCTTCTCATAGGCAGCCATTATGCTTTTTTGCATTCTCAAGTATGGGAAATTTTTAATCGGTTGAGAATACTCACCAAACAATTTGATGTTCCAACCGCCACTCCCTGCGATTTCATCATAAGGAATTCCGGTATCGTCTTGTAAAATAACATTACTGCCACTCAAGATCATCTTCTTCATGTTGCTCATGAAATTGGCATGTAACACATACGATGCGCTCTTAATATACGTTGCGGCATTGGCCACATTCGCCTTAACAAACTTAAAGAAAGCAGCTGTGTCGTTAAAATATTGATTCGATACGTCGTACTTGAAATAGTAAACATTTTTAACCAATCCTGCCTTGTGACAGGTTACACGCACACCAATTGCCTTTACGTTGTCTGCATAGTCTACCTCTTGAAGCTCGCCTTTCTCCGTTTTCACAATATAATGCAACGAATCAATCACGTGACCGGAGCGTTTCATGAAAAAACATATCACCGGCAAGGTGCCGTTGACTTTCTGGCGTTGAAAATCACGCAGCATGTATTCGGTGATAAAATAACTTCTTTCAAAAATCTCGGTGAGCGAGCGTTTTAGATTTTCTGAATAATCGGAGGATTCTTCTCTATTAAATTTTTCAACTTTAGGCAAGGCGCCAACAGGCTCTAATCCCAGCATGATCAATTTGATGGCTTGTGGAAAAAAGGCATTTACAGTCATGAAATCCGGTCCCGAAAAAGGATAAAATGCTGTGGAAATGGTCTTTGAAACCGCACTCATTTCCTTATTCGTCCAACCCGCCATGGGCATCAAACGGTTCTTCTCTACTTTAACCCAATTCTTATCAATAAATTCGCGGTGATTGCTCCAAACAGAAGAGTCGTGGAGAGCTGCTAATTGTCCGCTTTGTTTTACACCACTGATTATTGCCGACACCTCATCGTAATAACCGCCTGAACCTGTAACGAGATGATTAATTGGAAGGCTATCAACTAGCGTTAACGAATCCCTTTTTGCGATTGTATCGTTGTTGATTTTTTTGGACTCTGCCCCACTTGATTGGCAGGAAAAAGAAATTATTGAAAGTGCTACCAATACTACAAATTGGATGAGCTTATTGTTCAGTGGCATATTTGCTAAAAATGGATAGATCGTTCTTAAATTTTCTTGTTCGGAGGCTTTCGAGATGGTACAAAGCTACACCTAAATCCCTAAGAAAGGGCAAGCCCACGGTATCGTACTCGTAATTTCCGGTGCCAAAAGTATTACGTTTATTGGTATATAAAACAGCACTAACCATAAATTCAATACCATTGGAGGGGTTTACCACATAGGCACAATCGGACACAAAGCCATAAGCCCTTCCCACAATATTGATGATGCGAATGGTATCTTGTGTAATGGCCTTGGTAGTAGCACCGTAAATCAAGTACTTTTTGTAGGAATCGATGTAACGGGTAGAATCGTACTTGGGATAAGCACTTTCTCTTGGATAACGGCACATTTGTGTCATCAAAAACTTCCAATCATCTGCCGTGAGGCGGTAGCGGCTCGCCTCAGGCATATTTTCCATAAAGACCAAATTGCGCAATACCCTATGAATCGTCGTCAAAGGCATGTAGTTGGAATGGCTGAAGTCTTTTGGAGTGGACACCAGTTTTTTCTTTCTGTACACATTCTTCCCCACCTTCATGTTAGCGATTGGGGGATCAAGGTGCCAAAGGACGCTGTCGCCAGGCTGCGTGAAAATCAAATGGCCATCGGTGCCAATAAATCGGATTGGGTTCATCCAATTATTGCCTGCGCCAATGCATCCCACGTCAAACCTACCACCGAGGCGCGCCGAAGGAAAACCCAATTGCCGCATGCGTTGGTGGGCATAATCGGGTGTCACAAATTCAAGCGTCCGGCTAAAACTAATATTATCACTCACGAGTAGCATTTTGCGTATATGGTGTTCAATGTTAGGAAATCCATTTGGTGAGGTGGTATCCTTTAACATCTTCGTTTGGCACAACCTTGCACTATCGGTCAACATCGGTGTTGAACGCGTTAATCCCTTACCGCTCAATTCATTTATTTTTTCGAGAGCGAGAATGGAGATGGGCAACTTGACCATGCTTGCGCAGTAGAAATAAAGATTGGAATCGAGGTTATAGGTATAGTCTTTAAACGTTGGGCGGTTATTAGCGTCGCGCGTAATTTGGGTGTAAATGATTTGCAACCGGTAGCCCGTTTTATTTACTTTGACTTGACGGAGTATTGGTGTGGTGTTTAAAATGGAATCCAGCAGGTGTGCATTTTTAGAGGACACTGCTACTGGCTTAGTTG
>CANGWA010000028.1 GCA_947457335.1 Sphingobacteriaceae bacterium | reverse complement strand
TAAGCCTCAATCCTTGAGCCGCATGCGACGACGCAATTTCTAATCGAAAGGCCATTTATTAACCTTGGTGCATCAATCGGTTGATGATCACGCTGTATATTTGGTACAAATCATACCGATGAAACAACTAATTTTCGGACTCCTGCTTCTTGTTTTTATTTCCTGTAAATCACAAAGTCCCCGTGACGTGGTTGGCAATTGGCACTGCGATTCAACAGCAGTAACAGTGCGCAAACAAACGGGGTTTTTAAAGTACCAATTCTTTAGGGGTAAGTTGAACGCCACCCTGGTTATTGGCAACGATAAAAAGGCAAGCGGACAATTAGGTGCATTCAAATTTGAAAACCGAGTGCTAGTGGTCAATGGTGGCAATCCTGAGCGCACGGGAGTAGCATATAAAATAAAATTGGGCAGTGTCAATCATTTGTTTGTGGGCGATTCGAGCGAAACCATTGAAGTAGAGTTGTGGCTGTTAAACGCCGCTGGCGATAGCTTACGTGTGGAGATGCGCCAATCGAGTACCGGCGATCAATTCCCGATGGGTGAAATTGTTTTGGTGAAAGGGTAAGCGTCGGTGGGAATCAATGTTCAATTTTCCACTCTCAATTCTTAACTATTCCCAAGTACAGGAAGGTAAAGGGTGCGCATGGATATTGAGACAGCAAATAAGTTTTTCATAAATCTACTTGCGTCAACTTACTCCCCACTCACATATTTCAGTCCTACTACCGACCCGATCAGCGTGCATAAAAACACCATGCGCCAAACGGTGACAGGTTCTTTTAGGAACAAACTTCCGAGCACAACGGCACCTGCGGCACCAATACCGGTCCATACAGCATAAGCCGTGCCAATCGGAAGCGACTGTGTGGCCTTCACGAGCAGCGTCATGCTAATAATCAGGGCCATCACAAAACCAGTCTGCCAAAGCAGTTCCGTTTTTCCGGCAGTTAATTTTGCCTTCCCTAGACAAAAAGTAAATAGGGCTTCAAAGAGCCCTGCTATTATCAATAAGATCCAATTCATAACAGTAAAGATAGGGAAGCGTGGTTATATACTGCGTTGATCTAATTGTTAACTGCACAAGTCTATTATAATCAATAGTCTATAGCAATGTATATAGGAGAAAACGCATGGTTTTGTTCTTGTGTTACCATAATGCGTACCTGTAACAAGAAATCTTACCAACTTTATGCGCCAACGCCACGAGTTAAGCGTTTTTTTAAGAAGTCGTGTGGTGCTGGTAAGCAGGAGAAGAGCTAATTGTAAGGACAATCATTTGTAGGGGTGTTGTTTTTTAAGTGACTGAAAATGTGTCGATTGTGCTTGAATATCCAAAAAATTAACTTTAAAGTGAAAAATTATTTTAAAATGTGGTTATAAATGAATAATTTTGTTTTGGAAATCTGGTACGATGAAGGCAGTGCGTGTACTTTTTATACAGTAAAGTGGGGTGATGGAACCGATGAAACTGTTTCTGAAACAGATAAGTTTTTTGATACCTACGCAGTACCTGGGCATGAATTAGAGGAGAAGGCGATGCAGTTATTTCGATTGATAACAGAAAGTATAGGCAACCGATACGGTGCCATTGATGATTTTTTGATCGCGAAGAGCGGGCGGCTCAGGCTTTACCGCCAAGGCCTAAGCGGCGTGTAGAAGCCATAATGCAATTGGGGCTTCATTTTCCACTGCGCTTGTATTGTTACAGGGTCACTGAACAAATAGTGGTAGTGTTTAATGGAGGGGTTAAAGATGCTGCTACGGCCCAGGCGTCAAAGGGTTTGCGTATAAAATTCTACGAAGCGCAGCATTTTGTTCAGCGCCTTGAATCTGCCTTACGTGAAAAAACAATCTGGGTAAGTGCCAACGAGCGTTACCTTGAAGGAGAAGAAGGAATTAACAACATACAATTTTAAACCATGAGAAGTAAAACCGTCGACCGTTTATTAAAAAGTACCCCCAAGGAGGTGGCCCTCTTTGTAGATTGGTACGCCGATCTGGTGGTGCGGATCAACCAAATCTTGCGTGAGAAAAATCTCAGCAAGAAGGAATTGGCTGAATTAATGGACAAGCAGCCTTCAGAAATTTCGAAATGGCTGGGTGCAGAGCATAATTTCACCTTACGCTCACTAGCTAAATTATCAGCAGAGCTAGGAGAACCGTTGATTGAAATAAAAAAGAAACCACTGCCAATAGAATATGTGGAAGATGGATTCGTCTGCAGGGTGCACACCTTTGTATCTTATACAAAAATAGACACAGCGGTTCCTAACAAAACGTATAAAACAACCGATACTTTTAAATCAACGCATATACTGAATCATGCCAGTTAAATCTTTATTCGATCCAGAGCGCATATCATTAGCAGAATACCGTCTCACACGGTCCTCCTTCGTAACTCCCGACAATTTTAATGAGGGCTGTGTAGTGGGCCATCAATTGGATCATACCTTGAAATTAGGATTTAATGCGGAAGAGAAGATAGCTAGGGTGGAGTTTTCCTTATCTATAAAGACCAATAGCAACCACCACAACAAGGCAGAAGCCACTGGTAATTTTCATTTCGCTTTTTTCTATCACATCGAGAATAGCGAAGAATTGATTACGCTTGATAAGAAAAAACAGATGACAGTGCATGCCGACTTAAGCCATGCGCTGGCATCTTTGACATATTCAACGACACGTGGTGTTTTGTTGTTGCATTTGCAGGGGACGGCCTTGCACACTTTTAAGCTGCCCATTATCCATCCAAGCAAATTAGTAAAAGGCTAGTGAGACCTATCGTAAGGGAGACACGAAATGGGTCATGCTTTGAAACACGACTGCTAGGTGACGCTTTTACTGTATGTGGGCATTTCAACCTCGGGCACAAGCAATGGTGAACACACCAATGCTGTTGCGGTGAGGCATGCCTGTGCATAAAATTACATACAGCATCTGTTGTTGAATTTTCATCTATCTTCACCTTACTGTTTATGAAACAATTCTTTCTTTCTTGTTTGCTTTTGATTTTGACGGGACTATCGTTTTCGCTTTATTCCCAAACACCCGTTCGGGATAGCGTTGCCTCAACCGACGCTTATGTGCCGACTACTGCTTTAAAAATTGGGTTTGTTGGTGCGCTCTTGTATCCTGGATGCCAATTTGCTCTGGAGCGGCCATATCAATACACCGAGGTGACCAAGCAGCGGCAACAAAAAGTCAAACGGATTTACAAAGAGCGGTACATCCGCTATGCACTGGGTATTTACAGTCACTACCGTTACCATACCAATTTCTTTCTTCAGTGCGAAAATTTGCAACGGCGGCAAAAGAGTACCGGATGGTGGTTCGAGTCCTCGGAAGGCGTGGGGGTCAGTCGGACGTTTGTTAACGGTCCAGCGTATACGGTATCAGACGAAGGCGCCATTCACAAGGCTACCTTGGCTGGTAATTGGTATGCACTGGTGTCTGTTGGTGGCAGCGTGGGGTATAATTTCAATCTAAAAAAGCACCAACCCTTTTCTGTCTATTGCAAACACCAATGGCTGGTACTTTTTCCCTACAATACGTTGTTCCTTCCCCGTCCCTTGATTGAAATGGGATTAACATGTTCCTTATCGCATTTCTGGCAAGCCCATCCTGTAAAAAAGTCAAAGATCATCTCTTCTTCCAAGTAATTACTATGCGCATTAGTTATGTTATCATCCTGATTGGTCTCCTCATCGCTGGTTGTCAGAAATCCAGTTTTACAAAGAACGGCCAAGCGAATGATCAATTTTTTTTAAAGTCAGGCAACATCGAACTACCCATCACTGTTGCTGGCAATGTAGATGCCAAGAAGTTTTTAGTCATTGTGCACGGAGGTCCTGGAGGCAATGGTCTCGATTACCGCGATAGTTATGCCATGGCGCTGGCAGAGAATAAGTGTGCTGTGGTTTACTGGGATCAGCGGTTTGCGGGTAATTCGCAAGGGAACAATGGTGCAACAGACATTTCGGCTTTTCGACAGGATATCAAAAATATTTTGCTGTTGCTAAAAGCACAGTATGGTCAGGACATTCAAATTTACCTTATGGGGCACAGTTGGGGTGGATTTCTGACGCCCTATTTTTTAGTGGAGGGGAATAATCAAAGCTTGGTGAAGGGTTGGATACAAGTGGACGGAGCCCACAATTACCGGATGAACGATTCGCTTACAAGGGAGATGTTAATCTCTACTGGAAAACAGGAAATCGCAGCTGGCCGCCGGTCTTCCGATTGGCAACCCGTTGTTGATTGGTGTATGGCAAATGGGTTTGAAGGCAATGACAATGCTGGTCAATTGAACGGTTATGCACACAAGGCCGAAGAATGGATACCCGCAGTTACAACGCCTTCCAATTCAACAAGCAGTGGTGGGAACAATGCAGCCCTCTTGTCCCACTGGATCAATGAGCGGGCAAGTGGGTACTTGCAATTGGATGGACCGGCGTATACAACACCCATCAGCGATCAATTGCATCTACTAAAACTGCCAACGCTTTTATTGTGGGGGCAATATGATTTTGTTTGTCCACTTGGGCTCTCTACTGACATTGAAAAACACTGTGCCAGCACGAACCTAACCAAGATTATTTATGAGCACTCTGGGCATTCACCCATGGTGAATGAACCCGTGAAATTTTGGGAGGATGTGTTAGCATGGATGGAACGCAATTGATATACCAGCTATCTACGGCGTTTACCGGATCGATTCAACCTTCTTCGTTTTTGGCTTTTTTTTCTGTTGAATGGCAAATTCCTTCATGAGTACGAGACCATAATCACGAATGGTCTTAATTGTTTTAATTGACCGAAGGCCACGTTTGGTAATCGTGTATTCTACTTTTGGTGGCACAACAGCGTAAGCTTTTCGTGAGATAAACCCTTCAACTTCCAATTCCTTAAGTTGACTGGAGAGCATTTTGTGAGTGATGTGGGGAATGGCGTTCTTTAATTCAGTGTAACGCATTACCTGGTCCTTTAATCGCCAAAGGATGGGCATTTTCCACGTACCGCCAATACGGTCCATCGCAAATTCAACCGGATTGTAATACACTTTGTTTTGATAGATAAAATCGGGCATAGCAGTTTTTTTTAATCTATACTTTCAAAAATGAAAGTAACACATATAGTAGTGAGTGACTTGTGTAAGATACAACATCTGTGCAAATTTGTGTACAGAGTCTTGTTTTGAAACAACTATAGAATAACCACTCATGAACATAGCTATTATTGGTACAGGAAATGTTGGTGGCGCTCTTGCCAGCAAATGGGCGATGAAGGGACATGCCCTACACCTAGGCGTAAGGGATCAAACGCAATTCAAGGGGCAGGCCTTGTTAGCGAATGCCAACACGCAGGTGCATGCCATTGCAACGGCTGTAAGTTTATCAGAGGTAATCGTTTTGGCTACCCCGGCCCCAATGGCCGTTGAAGTAGCGTTAGCATTGGGCGATACAACGGGAAAAATAATTATAGACACCATGAATATTGTCATGAAACGCGGTCCGGTAGGGTACACCAATACGACTGATGCTATTTTAGCCAATACCGCCACCCGTGATGTAGTAAAGTGTTTCAATACCACTGGCTTTAATAACTTGGTGAATCCTGTTTATGGTACAACAGCCCTTGATCTATTTGTTGCGGGTGACAGTGAAAAGGGGACGGCAGCGGCCATTCATTTGGCAAAGGATGCAGGCTTTGCGGAGTGTTATAGCATTGGTGGCAATGATAAATTTGAACTCATGGAACAATTCGCTTGGTTTTGGATCAATCTGGCCATGTTCAAAGGGCATGGACGGGACATAGGTTTTAAATTGCACAAACGTTAATGGCCAGACTGTTTGGTTGAACAACTGTTTGTATTGCAACGGTGACTTTAGGGAGCAGTTGTCTTGAGAGGTAAAAACGGTGTTGTCAAGACAAGAATTCCATTTATCTTTACTTGAGACAACTTCCTTTACCCAATCATGCGCCCCGTTGGTTTTTTCCTTTTTTTTATTTTGCTTTCTGTTTATGCGAAGGCAAGCGATTCCATGACTAAGGTGCCCGTCCGAAACAAGGGGCGCTTTTTTATAGAAGGGGGCAATTCATTCAACCGTGTTCGCTTGTATAGTTTATCTGGCACTGCAACGCCCGATTACCAATTAAAAGGTCAATACGCATTTAGTTTTGGTATAGGGTATTCCCGTTACTACAAAAAAGTAGTTGCGGCAATCTCCCTCAGGCGTGTGGGGCTTGGCGATCAAATCACGGTAAAGCGGTTTCCTGCGCCAGCCCAAGTACCAGGGGTGTTTATTGGAGGCTATAAAAACAATTTCTTGTTAGGTGTTTCTGGGGGATACCATTTTCAAGTAAAAAAACTAATTCTAGACCCAGTTCTTGGTGTTGCTATCTCCTTGAATCCCCCCCTTGAACAGTCAAACCTCTGCCTACGTCACTGGCGGTAACGACACTGTACATTTAGTCCGCACCATGCCTTAAATCAAGCACCTTGTTTTTTGCCACGGCAGGACTCACGGTGGCTTATCCTGTAAAAATTGGAGTGTTCGATTTTTCTGTTGGCCTTTGCAGTAGTGTGGGGGTAGGGTTACTGTCTGGATACACCTCCAATACGTATTTCAGGTACCTTGGTAATGGCTATAGCTTTATGGTGAACAACAAGGGCACGCATGTATTGGGGGGCAGTGCAATTCATTTTTCCTTTGGATGAATGGGTGCTTGTTTCGATAAACCGAGCGGCAGCATTATTTATCTTTGACTATAAATAGTAACGCAGCATGGATCTTCAACACTTTCTAAAACACTACCCTGAGCAGGTGATTCAGTTAAAAAGCAAGAAAAGCATAGCGCTTCCCGATACTGAATTCCAGGAATTGATTCACGAGCAGGGTGGACGCTGTGTGCAAAAGGGGTTGTTTCGGATTTTCACTTCAGAGCAATCGGAACAATGGACGGCGTTAGTGTGCGACACGTTTGATGCACTGGAGGGCGAGGTAGTGGCTTTTGGTATGGATTGGATGGGGCGTCTTTTTGCCAAGCAAATTCATCAACCGGTGATTGTGATGGCTGATAGTGAGAAAGGCGAATTTTACACGATGGAGAATTCTCTCGAAGGTTTTTTTAATGAAGATTTGGTGGAGTACGCGGAGGATACCCTACAAATTGCCCGATTCGAAGCATGGAACACCAAGGGCATTACGTTAAACAGCGATGAAGCAGTGGGGTATGTAAAGCCACTGAAAAATGGTGGAGAAGAGCGGGTAGAGAACATGCAGGTCATGGATGCAGTTCTGCATTGGGAAAGAAACAAATCATTGCACGAATCAACGCAGTAAGGCTCCCGCTTGTTATTTGGGACCAATTCACTTGAGAAGGAAGCACCCAACAAGCGGCCAGCTAAAACAGGTACCCCTTGTTAGTAGATTAAAGCCAGCAAGCCTATTGGTTGTGCTGATTGGGTAGCAGTGCCCCAATTTATTTTGTGAGGTAAAGAAGTGATTTCACTTCGAAAAAACGCCTCTACCCTTATTTCCAAACGACTGATGCGTCAGGGATTAGAACAAACTTAGTTGTATGTCGTTCGCGTCCCTATTAAAGGCCTCTAAATTAAACGCAAATGGTTTTTCACTAATAAAGCGTTGTTTTGAAATATCAAATAGCGAATGAATGCTAGCCGCTATTTTTCCCTCACCCCGCATACGGACCCCCGAACGGCTATCGCTGACAGAACCGCCGTGGCATTCTGCAATTTGTGACCACACTTTTTCAGCACGATCAGGGTAGTGCCTTTCTAACCATTCTTTGAATACCGGCTCCACCACACCATTCAAACGGACAATGGTCATGCCAGCAGTTCGTGCACCAGCAATTCCTGCTTCTTGAAGCACAAGGGGAATTTCGTGGTTGTTCAATCCCGGAATAATGGGCGCCACCATCACCCCAACGGGCACACCAGCGGCGGTTAAAGTTGAAATTAACTCAATGCGCGCTTTAAACGTAGCCGTGCGTGGCTCCATGATGCGCCGTAATTTTTCATCAATGCCCGTGATAGAAATATAAACATGTACTAAATTCTCAGCAGCTAATTGACGCAAAATATCCAGATCCCTTTTTATCAAGGTGTTCTTGGTAATGATGGAAACAGGTTGCTTGTACTTCAAGCACACTTGCAACAAGCGGCGTGTGATTTCTAAATCGCGCTCAATGGGCTGGTAACAATCCGTATTGCCAGACAACATAATGGGTGCTACCTTCCACTGCTTACTGCTCAATTGTTTTTCAAGCAATTCAACAGCGTTTTTCTTGACAATTATCTTTCTTTCAAAATCCAATCCACCACTGTACCCCCAATATTCGTGAGTAGGACGAGCATAACAATACACACACCCGTGCTCGCAGCCCTGATAGGGGTTTAGCGAGTATTCGAATGGCAAATCGGAACTATCTACCTTGTTGAGAATCGTTTTGGGATAGGTGCTGATGATTTGTGTTTTCTCCGCGACTAATAAATCCTCATCCAACATCTCTGGCACTTCGGCAGTATAGGATTGAGAGGCGAAGCGATTATGAACATTTAGTCCAGCTCCCCTGCCACGCGTCACCTTCTCCCGCTTTTCTATCTGCACCGTTTCTGAATAGTCGTTTGCAACAAATACGTCTGATGCTGCCGAATCGTTGGTAATGAATTCCATACTACGAAATTAACACGTGTTGTAGCAATTGATTGCTATAGATTGTAGCAAGTTGTTTGTTCGTGGGGTACTCGAGGTAATGACGCGAATTGGCCGCACTGCTAAAAGGGGCTTGTAGCCGTTCCTTCCATTCACCGATCAACTGTTTTGCAGTGAACGGCTTGGCCTGTTGCGGTAAGGACTGTGCAATTGTTGCCCCGTTCCCGCTGTTTTAATCACGAATCTTACGTACGGCCTGTTTGAGCTTCACATTTTAGAGCACCGCCAATTTTATTAATTAATTTTTATTTTATTTTCGTAATAGAATCACTAATTGATTTCACCCAACTGAAATGATGAACATTCCGTTTCTGGACATAATCGTGTCCCTCGTCTTTATCTATGCCCTACTAAGTATCTTGGTGTCGATTGTTAATGAAATGCTGAGTTATTATAACGAAGAACGCGGCATATTATTAAAGGACTCTATTCTGAAATTATTGGCTGATGATTTGAATCTCCAATACGGCGAATTGTTTTACAACCATCCCGAAATCCAGCGCATCACGCAATTGTCGCGACGCTTTTCGTTTTTCGGGCTCGTTCCCAACCCAACCAACAATCAAAAGAAATTAGTACCGAGTTACATTTCTGCCGAGCGCTTTGCAGTGGTAGTGGTCGATTTAATCGCCAATCAAGTGCATATGGCGCAAAAAATAGCCGTTCACGTGGATGGGGCAGGTAAGAAATCCTTCTCACTCAGCGAGCCACTTCCTGATTTAAGTTTGTTTGAACGGTTTGGTAAGGGACTATCGCTCATGCAGCCCTCGCCTTTACGCGACACGCTCCTGGGACTCTATGAGCGCAGTGATGGTCAATTGTCCCATTTGGAATTGCATTTGCAACATTGGTTCAATGATTACATGGAGTGCGTCACTGGCTGGTATAAAACCCGGCAGCAAAAAAAGTCTGTATTCATAGGACTCGCTGTAGCGCTCTTACTCAATGTGGATGCCTTGCACTTGATAAAAATAATGTCCCTCGATGGCACCTTGCGCGCGAAGGTGGTCCAAGAGGCCATGGTAGCTGCTGGTAACTATCAGCGTTTATCCTATTCTGCACGACAAGATGTGGCGCAATTGCTGAGCACCTTCTCCACTAGCCATCCACAGTTTAAAAGAATCCGCGACAGCATTGGTGGAACAAGTGTTTACGCCTTGCAGCAAGACCCCAGTCAATTGGTAAAAGCCTTGCAAAAAAAGAAGGAGGCAACACTTGATTCCATGGCACATTGTTTAGCCATACAGGATTCATTAGCCGACACTGCCATCGCAATGGCTGATCGTGTAACAGGCATTGCTGGGGCATTAAATATTCCAATTGGCTACAGCCAAAATTCCGCACCCTGGAGTTGGTTACCTGCCAACAAGGGAAAAGTAGTCGCCGCAGCCTTGAATACGGCAAATGCCGGCGTTTTGGTGTATAACGAACGCAGTAACAAAGGCGACGAGCCGTGTACGTATACCAAGTACGTGCTAGGAATACTGATTAGTGGTTTTACACTAAGTGTGGGTGCTCCATTTTGGTTCAATTTATTAATGAAGCTTGTCGATATACGCAGGGCAGGTATAAAGCCATCCATAAAAAAATAACCATGTTCACCTTTACCAATACCCACATGCACGTGTTTACCGACCGGTGTGTGACCCCAAATTTCTTGCGCATAATTCCAGCCCCTTTTGTTAGAAAATTTGCGCCACAAATACTAGCCCCCTCCAAAGCGATGTGGGCAGGTTGGTCATCCGGCAATTGCACAACATGCCTGTCGGAAAAAATGAATTGTCGCGTAAAAAACTGGACAAATACCTGGGCGTTTTTGAATGTGGCCTTGCAGCGGACGCAGCGTGAAGTGTTGCAAATTGAATTTCAAACCTTATTAAAAGAAGCGCCAGACAGAAGAGCAGTGCTGCTCACCATGAATATGGATTACATGGATAATGCGAAGCCTCCGATGGATTTTGAAACACAGTTGGCCGACATTCTCAACATTCAACGTTACTATGCCAAACATGTGGTGAATTTTTTAGGCATTGATCCCCGACATAAAAGCGGATAGGATTTAGTCACTTGGAGTAAAAACTTTTTCGAGAAAGGATTGGTCACAGCGGAAGGCGTTAAGCCGTTTTTTTCGGGAATCAAGTTATACCATGCATTGGGATTTTTCCCATTTGATGGGCGCTTACAGGAATTATTTGCTTATGCAGAAAAATACCATTTACCAATTATGTCCCATTGCACCAGGGTTGGTAACCAATACATCGGTTCAGCCATTGAGTCGCTCCTACCACCGCAGCTTTCTGAAATAACAGGAACTGTAGCGAATTCAGCTACCAGTGACGCTTTGCGTAAAGTTCAAGAAATGGTAGATTGGTATTATCAGAACAAGTGGATTAAAAATGCCAATTACGGTGAAAACGATAAAGCATGTGATTGTTTGGGCACCCGTTGAATTATGTGCCACTCTTGGAAAACTATCCGAATTTAAAAATATGCCTTGCCCACATGGGTGGGGCAACTGAATTGGTGAGAGGGAAGGAGGATGACTATTTAAAGGCTGTGAGAAAAAGATATCCCCTTTTATGGGGAGAGCACATTGTTCAATTAATGAAGCAGTATCCGAATTTATACACGGATATTTGCTATACCCTCAATGAGCTGAATAATGGGGATGTGTTTAATGCGATAACACGTTTGCTAATAACACGGGACCGTTTTGATCAACCTTTGTACAAGCGCGTGTTGTTTGGTACAGATTTTTTCATGACCGAGCAGGAAGCAACAGAAAACACCCTGTTTCAGTTGGCGCACCAAAAACTATCGCCTTATTGGGAACAACTCACGCGCATCAATCCCGCAAAGTACCTTGGTTATTGAGTGCCTTATAACCCGTAGTAACTCTGTTTTTAAAACCGTCGTGCAGTAAATAAAATTATTATATTGTGTAATAATTTTAAAAGTAATGAAGGTATTATTTGTACATGGTGTTGGACACATGGATGACAATTTGTGGTGGCAGGAAGTATGGGTGAATGCAGTGGAGAAGGCAATGGGGCCGGGAAGCAAAATCACTCCTCAATTCATGTCCTACGATAGTTTGTTTGAAGAAAACGGAGCGCCGAGTGGGAGGGATTACCTCAAGGCCTTGCTGTCCCTCTTGGTATGCCGCAAAGAAAAATCATGGCACGTGCGCTCACACAAGCCGATTGGCGATAAACCGCTCAAAAATCAGATTCGTTGGCGTGTAGGGATGGTTGCTGAATTTTTGATTGATGAGGAGATGAAGCAAAAATGGCGCAAACAATTTCACGACTTATTAAAAGACTTTCAGCCAGATGTGGTGTATGCGCATAGTTTAGGAACACTGCTCACTTACGATTACTTGATGCATCCCGATTATAAAACGGAACAACAGAGATGGGTGTATGTCACTGCAGCTTCGCAACTCTATCATGATCGTTTGGATCATGTTTTTAAACGGCCTTTAGAAATGCCAATGGTAAAACGCTGGATTAATCTCAATAATCCCCATGACATGGTGTTAGCTGAGAATCAATTGGTGGTGCGCATGGACGCGCAAAGGACTTTTGAACAACATGTCGTGCCGTGGGAAGCAACCATTCTTTTTAATCACGACGAACCTGGTTATATCATCCAAACGTCTCAATCCACCGACGTTTGGAGGCGCATGCCCATGTTGGTGAAAATGTAAAGCGCTATATGAGTAAAAAATCTGAAAACCTAAAAGCAGACCGAACCATAAAAGTGCTTGTAGTGCATGGTATTGGACACATGGATGAGGACGATTGGTGGCACGCTAGTTGGGAAAACGCCATCAACAAAAGGGTCGCAAAAGTAAACACTGATGTCAACTTGCTTTTTGAATTTATGTCTTATGATAAATACTTCGAGCCAATCGACAAGTTTGGAAAGTTTACTCAAGCGCCAACTTTGCAGCGAGGGGAACGCCTTGCACATGCGGAAGAGGATGAGTTTTCATTAAAGGCACTGCTGGCGGCGCAGTATAATTGGCGGGTGAATATGGTTACAAAATTTCTAACCAAGCCCGATTTAAGAGATCAACTACATGACGCCTTCGAAGCAGCCGTAGCACACGCTAAACCCGATGTGGTGTATTGCCATAGTTTAGGAACGTTGCTGGCATACAGCTATTTCCAAAAAAGGGGAATGAACAAGCAGCATCCGTGGGTGTGGGTCACAGCGGCCTCGCAATTGGCGCATAAGTTGTTAAAGAAGTTGATGCCAGATCCACTTCAAATTCCAAACGTAAAGGCATGGTACAATTTAAATAACCCGAAGGATGGTGTCTTTGCTAATTTAGATCTGAAAGTCGCCCCCAATTCCACGCGCACCTATGCATCCTACCCGGCTCCATTTGAAATTGTTTTTCTTTTCAATCACGATGAGCCGGGTTATATCAATAAGAGTCCTGATGCATTTTGGCAAAAATTGATTGGGCATTTCTGATGCCTGCTTTATGTGGTTAATTCTATGTCTCTGAAAATAGCCGCAAGGCTAGGTTACGGATTTTACTAATTCGTTTAGGGCAAACCATTAAAAATTATGAATGGTTTTCTCCTTTCCATGGGCCTAAATACCTAAACAAGTATTTTACGCTTCAATTTTACTTTATGTATCCAAGTCCACTTAAACGCATTGCCGTTTTTTATGATGGGTCTTTCTTTACGAATGTATCACGTTATTACCGCTATAAACATGCACGCCAGGCCAATATAAGTTTTACGGGACTCCATAACTTCATTCGTCAAAAAGTAGCTGGCTTTGAAGCCAATGGTCAGGTGGAAATGTGCCAAATTGTGGAATCTCATTTTTTTAGAGGGCGATTTTCTCTTAAATCTGTTAATGCTTTGGCTGATCCAACCAAGCAATTGGAAACCGATCGGTTTTATGATCAATTGCTCATGCGTGCCGGAATCATCACACACTTTTTCCCAATGAATGAAAATGTTAGTCCCCCCGAAGAAAAAGGAATCGATGTTTGGCTCGCATTGGAGGCTTTTGACTTAGCGATGCACAAACAATACGATGTGATTGTGTTGTTTGCAGGGGATCAGGATTTTGTGCCACTGGTGCGAAAAATTAACAGCATCGGTACGCGTGTGATGCTCATGTCGGTGAACATTACTACGGACTTATTGGGCAATAAACTACCACGCTCTATTTATTGCTCAGGAAAATTACTGGATGAGGCGTCTTATGTGGTGCGCCTTGATGATGAAATAGATTCGGTGACAGAATCACACAATCAAGCTGTTGACGAATTGTTTATTTAAACCGCCCATTTGGGCACATGAGCAAAATAGCTGCCTTTATATAAAGTCTGGGTCTTGAAAATCCTATAAAATTTTAAGTTTTGTCTAATGACAACAGGGTCTAAATTTAAATGGTCTTGTTCCTAATTCATGCCGCATTAAATTCATTTTCAACGGCTTGAATTATTTAAGAAAGGCAATTCTTTAGTTTGCGTATATTCGTCAAATGCACGCAACAGCAAACCAACACACCGTTAGGGTGTTTGATAGGGAAAAGGCACGGTCTTTTCTCCTTTACAAGCGCGTGCTCAAATCTGAAATCATTAATTTCTTTCTCATCCTCTTGGGGGTGTTGAGTGCCTCCTTCGGACTCAAAAGCTTCCTTTTGCCCAATGATTTTATTGATGGTGGAATTACAGGCGTATCGCTTTTGGTGAGAGCCAGGTTTGGTTGGAGTTTGCCATTGCTCATTATCCTGTTGAATATCCCATTTATTGTACTTGGTTTCAAGCAGGTGGGCAAAAACTTTGTTATTAAAACAGTGGTAGGTATTCTCTTACTAGCCATCGCTGTGGCCGTGGTCGACTACCCGATTCTCACCACCGATAAATTATTGGTTGCTGTGTTTGGTGGATTTTTTCTGGGCGCCGGTATTGGACTCACCATGCGGGGGGGGGGAGTAATCGACGGCACCGAAGTGATGGCCATTGCCTTTAGTCGCAGTACGGGACTCACCATTGGCGATATCATCCTCATTGTCAACATAATTATCTTCTCCTGTGCGGCCTACTTGCTTTCTATGGAAACGGCCTTATATTCCATTTTGGCGTATCTTAGCGCCTCCAAAACCGTTGATTTTATCATTGAAGGGATTGAAGAGTACACCGGAGTGACAATTATTTCGGCAAAGAATGAAGAAATCAGAGTGATGATCACTGAAAAGTTGGGACGTGGTGTTACAGTATACAAGGGGACAAGGGGGTATGGGAAACGCGGTGCAGTCAACACCGAAATTGACATTCTTTACTCTGTCATTACCCGCTTAGAAGTTGCCCGTTTGAACACGGAAATTTTAAAAATAGATCCCTCTGCTTTTGTGATCATGAATAGCATAAAGGACACGCGTGGAGGGATGATTAGAAAAAAACGCATAATACAGCATTAAGAACATGTGGAGAAAATTTTCATCAGCCCTGCTTAGAAACCGCATCACCTTCACTTCCGTAATAATGGTGTTGACCGTTTTTATGGGCTGGGAAGCCTTACAAATGGAATTGTCGTATGAGTTTGCCAAAATTCTTCCGGATTCTGACAGTACTTTTATTGATTACAAGCAATTTCGTTCGAAATTTGGGGAAGACGGAACGGTACTGGTGATGGGTTTTGAGGACAAAGATTTGTTCAAAGCCGAGAAAATAGGCGATTGGTATGAAGTCAGCCAAAAAATAAAGGCGATTAGCGGTATCAAGGACATCCTCTCCTTACCAACTGCATATGGATTGAAACGCAATGACAGTTTAATGCGCTTTGACACGGTTAGGGTGATGACTTCAGCAGTAACACGCCAGACCCAAGCGGATAGTCTTCGCGAAGCATTGTTGGGTTTGCCATTTTATGAGGGATTGATATTGAATAAGGAGTCAGGTGCCACGCTCATGGCGATTACCTTCAAAAAGGAAGATCTCAATTCAGCACGCCGAATCACTATGGTAAAAGAGATTACGGACATTGGGGATGCCTTTGGTAAAAAACATAACCTAGAGATGCACTACTCTGGTATGCCCTTTGTGCGTGCCGCGATGATGTCAAAAGTGTCGAAGGAAATGACCTTGTTCTTGGTGCTAGCAATTTGTGTCACGGGATTAATTCTTTGGTTGTTCTTTAGAACCATCAGCACAGTGCTCGTTTCTCTGGTGGTAGTTGCCATTGGAGTGGTATGGTCCATCGGTATCATGCAACTTTTTGGCTACAAGATTACTGTTTTGTCAGGTCTAGTCGCTCCGCTCATTATGGTCATCGGAGTACCAAACTGTATTTTCCTTATTAATAAATACCAACGCGAAATCCTCGAACATGGTAATCGACTCAAGGCATTGTCTCGCACCATTGAAACTATCGGTGTAACCCTCTTTTTAGCGAATATAACCACTGCCATTGGCTTTGCAGTTTTGTATTTTACCCAAAGTTCGCTTCTAGTAGAGTTTGGGGTAGTTGCTTCCATTAGCGTGCTGGCAACTTATTTTGTGACTTTAATTTTGATTCCAGTATTGCTGAGCATTTTACCAATGCCTTCAGCAAAGCACACCAAGCATCAAGACAATCCTATCATCGGAAAGTCCCTGACCATTATTGACAACTTGGTGCAAAATCACCGACCGATGGTGTACATTATTACCACTGTGCTCACTCTGCTTAGTATTTGGGGAATGACTTTTATTGATATGAATGGATATGTGGTGGATGATTTGCCGAAAAAGGACAAAGTGTATACGGATTTAGCGTTCTTT
>CANGWA010000027.1 GCA_947457335.1 Sphingobacteriaceae bacterium | reverse complement strand
ATTCATAGTAGCGCAAGTTAATAATAAGGATAACACGTCATTATCGTTTTAAGAAAATCTAAAATTGAAGTGGAAGTCCGACGATTCAATTAACTTTGTACCGTGCTAAAAAATGATTTACTGCTCAGAGCAGCTAGGGGAGAAGCGGTAGAACGCGCACCGGTTTGGTTGATGCGTCAGGCGGGTCGTGTATTAACAGAATACAAAGCAACACGCTCCCGTGCCAAAAATTTTGTTGAATTTGTCAAAAGTCCCGATTTGGCTTGTGAAGTCACGATTCAACCTGTTGATATTCTTGGCGTGGATGCGGCCATCATTTTCTCGGACATCCTTGTCATTCCAGAAGCAATGGGATTGCCATACGAAATGATCGAGGCAAAGGGACCTTGGTTTCCTGAGACGGTTAAAAGTGCTGGGGACTTGCAAAAGTTACACGTGGCCGACCCTTATCAATTGCGTTACGTAACAGATGCCATTCGCATGACCAAGAAAGAACTCGACGGTAGGGTGCCTTTAATTGGTTTTGCAGGAGCACCATGGACGATTTTGTCTTACATGGTAGAAGGCAGTGGAAGTAAAACTTTTAGTAAGGCTAAGCAATTTTTATATGCGGATCCTGCTACCGCCCATCGTTTGTTAGACATGATCACTGAAAGCACAATTGCCTATTTGAATGCACAAGTGGACGCTGGTGCTGATTTGGTGCAGGTTTTTGATTCTTGGGCGGGCGTTTTAGGCGAGGCACAGTTCAGAACATTTTCTCTTCCTTATCTTACACGCATTGTAGATGCTTTGGCTCCTCGCGTACCGGTAACGTTGTTTGCTAAGGATGCCCACTACGCCATTGGGGCCTTGGCCGGAACAGGTTGTTCGGTGATTGGTCTCGATTGGACCATGTCACCCAGTCATTGTAGAGAGGTGGCACCAAACACCACGCTGCAAGGAAATGCCGATCCGTGTTTATTATATGCTTCTGAGGCTGCTATTGTTGCAGGCGCCCAAGCCATGCTTTCTGAATTTGGTAAGCAAAGGTATATATGCAATTTGGGCCATGGATTGTACCCTGATCTTGAACGAACAAAAGTGAAACTGTTCGTTGATACGGTGAAAGCCTACCCGTGGTAAAATTGTTTTGAGGCAAACTGCACTGTTTTACGACTAAGGGCGCGTTTTTAGCCCATATCGGAATATGTGTTCCAGATTTATTTTAAATTACTAAAATTCACCATAAAAACTTATCTTAGCCAATAGCGCTATGGTGCCTGTTCGTAAGGCTTTGTTAATTATTTCGGGGGGTGATTCCGAATGTCAGATTCCTGCTCAGCGGATCCGACGCTTTTTATTTTCCCCAATGGGAGGTGGATGGCTTCCTTCGGAAATCCACACCCTTATTAATCCTGATATAACAACTTTAACAACGATTCTTGGCGAGATGAATGGGGATTACACCATGACGTTTTTTGTAGGACCTTCTTTTTACGACGATAGCCGAAGAAGGTTTTTAATGGTGAACCCAATGGATTTTATTCAAGCCGATGAATTAATCAACGCCGCACCACGTCAGCTGCTCCTCATAGATGCACTCACCCACAACAGTGATTTACCCATTTATGCAACAGGCACTGCCTATGAACGAATCGTTGCTAGAAATGTTTATAGCCGATGGCTGGAACGCACTCCGCCAGGAATTGTGTCCCTGCAAGCCGACGACACACCCTCTGATTTTGATCCGGGTTTTTTAACACAATTGCTATTATCCATCGGTGCACCTAATGCCACAACCGACCGACCGCTTTTCAAAACCATTCTTGGTGTTGGGCTGACCATGAATCACCTTTACCGGAGAATGGGACTTGAACCGAGATTCGTATTGACCGCTTCCGGTAATCCCGGAATGCCATTTGGATTGGTGCTACCACACGGTGTCAACATACCGCGTGTACCGGCGCGGCAAGCGGCTTTCAGAAAACTTTTTGACCTCCTATTTAACACAGAAATTTAACATGATCCGTACACTAAAGACCTTGCTCCTTTTCTCATTCTTAATTTGCGCTTTTACACCATTGTTTTCGCAAGAAATAAGTGGACAGATACTTGAACTGTGGAGTCAGAAAAAATACAAGCAGGCCATCAAACAATTGGATAAAGTGGAGAAATCAGGCAATGCCAATCACTTAACCTATTACTACCGTGGCATGTGTCATGAAATGATCAATGAAGCTCAAATGGCTTATGATGATTACAGCATGGCGATTAATACAAAAGCAGATTTTGCCCCAGCTTATTTTCAAAGGGGGACATTGATCTTGTATCCGAAATTGGCAAGTGAAAGCATTAATGATTTTAACATGGCCATCAAACATGCAAAAGTCGATTCCATTCGCCTACAAGCCTACGCCAATCGTGCCTCAGCTAAAATGATGTTGGGTAACGTCGATGCTTCCATCAAGGATTGCCTCGAAGTCACGACCAAGGATTCTACTAGCAAGTATGGTGTCGCTGCATTGGTGACCCTTGCTAACTGTTATGATTCACAGAAAAAATACGATGCTTCTGAACGCATTTTGAAAAAACTTTATTTAAGGGACTCCTCTGATATGGCTATCATTTCCAACTTGGGCTTCACCTTGTCTAAAGTAGATCGCCATCAAGAGGCCATTTATTATTTTGATCGTGCGTTGAAATTGTTTCCCAACGCCGCCTACCCTCTGAGCAACAAAAGTTACTCCCTTATGAAGTTGGGTAAATTACAAGAGGCATTGACCCACATTCGTTTGTCCATTCAAGCAGACCCTGAAAACTCGTATGCATATAAAAATCTGGGTGAAATATTACTAGCGCTTGAATTGAAAAGCGATGCTTGCGAAGCCTTTAGAATGGCCATCAATAAAGGCTTTACAGACATGTATGGTAATGAAGTGAATGAACTCATGGCCAAACATTGCAAAAAATAAACATTTATGAAAAAAACAATATACCTGTTACTCCTGCTGCCATTTGTATTGGCGGCACAAACACCTGGTGCGGCTTTTACAAGTGCACGTGAACGCATCCAACAAGGCGTTCAATTTAATGATGATGAAAAATACGATGAAGCCATGCGTGAATTTGAAAAAGTGCACCCTGCTGACTCGCTCTACTATTTGGCTTTATACGAGTCGGCATTAACGTCGATGAATCAAAAAAAATACGCTAAAGGGGTCGATTTTTGCAAGAAAGGATTGGCAATGAATAGTCCTGAGAAACGTGGCTTTTACGATCTTATGGGGTCTTGTTACGACTACATGGAAAAACAGGATTCAGCAATTTGGGCCTATAACGAGGGCCTAAAAGTTTACCCAAATTACTACAAGTACTATTTTGAAATTGCCGTATCGTATGCTGGAAAGAAAAATGATTCTGCTGCTATCCGCTACTTAATAAAGGCAAACGAATTAAATAACATTCACCCTGGGACTCACCTCTTAATGGCGCGCATTGCAGCAAGAAATGGCTACTTCGTTGGCGCTTATTTAGCCCACATGTATGCCATTTTATTGGATAACAATTCTGGGCGCGCGCTAAATGGTTTGTCTGATTTTCAGAAAGTGTGTAATAATAATGTGGATATGGAAAAAAACCCATACGTCATTCCGCATAGCGCTAATTACAACCAAATTGACGAGTTATTGAAGGCCCGTGCTGCGCAGATTGAATCCTACAAAAGCAAGGTGTCACTTCCTTACACCGAAATTACCAAACAATGTCAATTGCTCTCTGAACAATTTGTATATGACCCAGAGGATAAAAACTTTTACAATGCCTATTATGGAAAGTACTTTTACAATGCTTGGAAAAAGGGACTTTTTGAAGGCGGCATGTATCAAATGTTCTCTGGCATCAACGATAGCGAAATTCAAGCCATTGTTATGAAGAAGAAAGGGGCTATCTCTGCTTACCAAGATTACATGATTAATGAGATCATTGAGTTTCGTAAAAAAATTCCATATGTCTATAACGGTAAGACGCTCGAGGGCGATCGTTTCTTCACCAACTCAGGGGATGTGGAAGCAGTGGGCAAACTTGTTAACGGTAACAAACAAGGTGATTGGTACATCTTCTCTTATAACGGCAATCTAAAAACACTCGCGCATTATGAAAACAATGAACCAGAAGGAAGGTGGCAAACGTTCTACATTACTGGCGAAAAAAACACAGATGGTGGTTGGAAGAATGGCAAGCGTCATGGGCCATATACCATCTACTGGCCAAATGGTCAAGTAAAAGAAAAAGGTAATTACGAAAATGGAACCATTACAGGCGAGGTGACAAATTACAACTCCAATGGTTCTCTCTCTGAAGTGACCTTATTCAATAACAAGGGCGTTCGTCATGGTAAATATGTCTCTTACACCAGCTATGGCGTAAAATCAGCAGAGGCAGAATATGTCAACGGTTTAGTGCAAGGAAAAGTCATCAACTTTTATAGGAATGGTAAAAAATCAGAGGAGCGTGAATTCAAAGATGGATTCTCAAATGGTCCGACCAAGCAATATGCCGAAAACGGTATTGTAACAGCCGAAGGCAACAATGTATCAGGAAAGCGGGATGGTTACTGGATTACGTATTTCGACAATGGCAAGAAAAAGTCCGAAGGAAATTATAAAATGGGTCTCCAAGTCGGCGAATGGAAGGATTACGACTATAAGGGATACTTGCGTCAAACCTATGTGATGAATGACGCAGGGTTGTTGAACGGCCCTATTACCGGCTACAATAATAAGGGCGCAGTGGTGCGCAAAGCCGTTTACAAAAAGGGCAAACTTAAAGTGGCTGAGTATTTTGATAATAACGGTCAATTATTGAGTACCACTAAAGGAGGTAAGAACTATGAGATGAAGGATGTCTACCCCAATGGTGTGGTGGATGAAGTGGGAAGAATTGAGAAAAACCAACGCCAAGGTAAATTCACCCACCGTTGGATGAACAATACGTTGGGTACAGAAACGGAGTACATCAACGATGCAATGGACGGTTTGTACCGCAAGTACTATTACAACGGACAAGTGCAGGACGAATACTATTACCGCCAAGGTGAAATGGATGGCTATTTCCGTCGTTATTATAAACACGGTCAGTTGAAGGCGGAAGGTTATTACAAGCAAGGAAGCTTGGTTGGTCCTTACACGTCCTATTATGAAAATGGTGCTGTAAAAGAGAAGTTTTATTACATGAACAATGAAGCTACAGGTTATGGTGAGTTCTTTGATAATAAGGGGCGTATGACCAAGCGCACACTGTACTCGGATATCATTGTCGTAAAAACAGAATTAATGGACACCACTGGCAAAGTGTACCAGACTTTTGGAGATGTTACTGGTTCAGGTGCGGTTACCACCAAATTCCACAATGGTGAGAAACACGAAGAGTACACGATGGTCAACGGCGTAAAACATGGTCCGTATAAACGGTATTATTCCAACGGTACCTTGCGTGAAATAGTTAACTATGTGTATGGATGGTACGAAGGTCAATACAAGTTTTATGAACCCAATGGTAAATTGTCATTTATGCAGACCTACCACAACGACAACATTGATAGTGTGGAAGTCGATTATGATATCGAGGGCCGTAAATCGGCTGAACGTACGTTTTATAACGGTAATCTCAATGGAGCACGCCGTTGGTATTATGAAAACGGTCAAGTACAGGCATTGAAATGGTACACTGATGGAGAAGAGGATAGCACCACTGTGTTCTATGGAGAAAATGGTGCAATAGGAATGGCTCTTTATTTTGAATCGGGGGTAATGATAGGTTATGCTTATGTTGACAATACTGGCAAATTGGGACCAATGCGTGCAATGCCAGAGGAGACTGGTAAAATTGCTGCCATGTATGCCAACGGCAATAAAGCGCGTGAAGCGGAGTACGTGCACAACATGCTGGAAGGTAGCCGTACTGCCTATTTTACCAATGGAAAGGTGTTTACAACAGGTACACTTAAAAATGATGAATTTGAAGGAAAATCAGCAGAGTATTTCATCGATGGTAAATTGAAGGAAGAGTCAACCCTGAAATATGGTGATTTCCATGGCGTAAGGAAACAATATTATTCAAATGGTAAACTGGCTGTTGAAACCAATTTCTATTATGGCGAAAAGCAGGGGGTTGAAACCTGGTACGACCAAAATGGTAAAGTGGTAGCCACTTATTTTTACATCAATGGAAATGCGTTTGCGCGCTAAACAGTTTATTCTAGTCCTCTTGTTGCCTCTGTGGTCGTTCGCCCAGAATGATTCCACAGATGGTGATGGCATGGTGTACTCACGCTATGTATACAAACTTGATTTCCCTATACGGTCTGGTTCCCTTGTTGCCAGTTATCAGAATGAACGTGAAGTGCTGTATCTCACCGATAAGAGCACAGAAGCCAATGTTCAGGCAATTAGTTACTCGAATTACTACACCGTTGAAAAGGAATTCCAAGCTCATAGCCTAATTAAAAAACCCAACGGCCATTACAAAAAGAAAAAAGTCAAGGAGTTTAGTAAGAAAACCATTACAAGCAGTGGTATTTTTTACGATGACTTGGTGAGAGAGGGGTGTTCTTTTCCCGGTATCACGCCGGGATCGAAATCCGTACTCAAATTCAAGTCCATTATATCCGACCCCGTACTCACCGCACGGTGCCTTTTCAATTTGGAATTGTTCGCAATGAACATTCAATGCACGGTTAACGTGCCCGATTACATGAAGGTGCGCTTGGCATTTTTTGGAGACAGTACTGGTATTACCCACACCACAGTTAAAACGGCTACTTCGACGCTCCACAGTTTTTCTGCTGCCCGTAGGGCTCCTATAACTTACGAAGAGAATTCACTGAATGTCATGTATTACACGCCACACCTCATTGTGGTGCCTATTAGTTATACTCTCAATGGTAAGGAAACAAAATTAGCGGGGACCGTCGAAAACCTCTTTTCACGCTATGTGAAAATATTAAAGGAGATTCCCGCTGCAGATAATAAGGAATTGAATAAGATTACAGATTCCCTTACTGCAGGGATGACCGACAGTGCTCAAAAGGTAGCTGCTGTTTTTAATTGGGTGCAGAAGCAAATTCGCTATGTCGCTTTTGAAGAAGGAAGAGGCGGATTCGTGCCACGCTGCTCAGACAAGGTCATTGCTAACCGTTACGGCGATTGCAAGGATAAAGCCAATGTAGTTGTGACGATGCTTCAAAGAGCAGGTGTGCCCGGTTACCACGTATGGATTGGCTCACGCAATAAACCGTATACTTACGAGGCCTTGCCTTCCCCGCACAGTGACGATCACATGATTGCAGCAACGCGTTTAAAAGGGGAGTGGATTTTCCTCGATGCCACTGCTTCGGAAGTGGAATTCGGCATGCCATCGGCATTCACGCAAGGAAAGGATGCTTTGATTCATCTTACAGATTCTACCTTCCTGGTGAAACAAGTGCCAGTTATGACTGCCGCACGCAACCTCATCCGCGATTCACTTAAGGTGAAATTGACTAATAATGTGATTGAAGGTAAGGGCACACGCATTGTTACCGGATATATCCGTGAAAAGTACGAAAGCCGGACCGCCGAAACACATAGCATCGCACCCGATGCGTCGGACTTCCCTATTGGGAATAATAAGGTGGTCATCTCTAACCTCGAAAGCGCCATGAAGGGTCCAGGTACTTTGCAGTCAAGCTACGAATTCAAGTTGTCGGATTATGTGCATTCTTTCGAAAATGACACTTATGTGAACATGAATTTGATAAAGGACTTCCAAAGAGAATTTATTGAATTGGAGAAGCGGAAACTGGATATAGAAGCAGATTACCAATATACCATTTCGCAACGCGTGACCCTGGATATTCCCGATGGTAAAACAATAGCGGAGGTGCCTGGCAACCGTAGTTTTTCGAATGAGGATTTTTCATTCGATATCCGTTATACCAAGAAAGGCAATCAACTTATTCTCGAAAAAACAATTACCATCAATCACCTTATTTTGCAAAAGAAAAAATTTGCAGACTGGAACCGCATGATTGAAGGACTTACAAAGGCCTACAATGAAGTGGTTATTCTTAGAAAAAATTAATATGAAAAAATACACCATCCTGTTGTCAGCGCTTGTGCTCTCAACGTTTATCAAGGCGCAATCGCTGTACTTCAGAAATTTTGATCTCCCAGACAAGGCACCACAAGTGGCTTTGAGTGAAGATGAACTTAAAAAAAACAAAGCCATTATCCTCGAAGAAATTAAGGCAAGGGAAATGGTGTTTCCAAACCAAGACGACATTGAGCAGTACCTGTTTACCTTCACAAGTATTTACGTGAACGATGAATCGGTTATTGATAAGTTGAATAAAATCTATATTCCCGTTTCTGGTCCACAAGACCTCGTTACCCTTAAATGCCGCATTACTAAGCCAGACGGTAAGACAACCGAATTGTACAAGGGGGATATGAAAACGGTGAACGAGGATGGAGATGATTATTTCATTCTTGCGTTGGAAGGCGTTGAGAAGAAGTGCATCATTGAATATTATTATTTGCGCCGCACGGGAGTAACGTATTATAATTCTGAATCCATCAATAACAAGTACTTGGTGAAGAAGTACACCAATCACATGATTTCACCAGAAAACTTGGTGTTTGTCAGCAAAGCCTACAATGGACTCCCTGCGGCGAAGGACACCATGATGGAGAACAGAAATTTTCACACGTTCCGTCTCACCAACCTCGAGCCTGTTGCAGATGAAAAATACACAACCGAATACGAAAAGTTGATGCGCTACGAGATAAAACTCGACCACAACACCAATGCCAGCAGCAAGAAACTATTTACCTACTCCGATGCTGCTCGTAAAATCATGACCAATTACCATGAAATAGAAGCTGGCGATGAGAAGGTGGTGAAAAAAGTATTCAAAAAATTGAAATTGGATAAACTCGCTTCTACCGATGAAAAGGTGTTTGCGATTGAGTCGTTTATTAAAAATGATGTTGGACAAATTGATTACGACGGTCCCGGCACTATGGCCTTTATGTTCAGCAAGAAAGTGTTGACCAAGTTTTATCAAAACAAATTGTGTGTCCTGTTGTTGGAGAAGGCGGGAATTGATTATGAGATTGTTTCTACAAGTTACAAGAACAATCACCCGTTTGACCCTACTTTTGAGAGCTACGCCTTTCTCGATGAGACCATGTTCTACATTCCTGAAACAAAGAAGTTCTTCTTGCTTGATAACTACATCTGTCGTTATGGCGAAGTGCCAGCGGCGTTAATGGGGCAGAAGGGGTTGTTTATAAAACCAATTAAACTGGGCGAGACCGTAAGTGCCTTGAATTCGATGCGCGACTTGCCACCAATTGATGTTAAGAACAATTACGATAATTTGGAAGTGAACATTAATTTCAATCCCAACGACGAGAAAGTAACACTCGGTATGCGCCGCACATTGAGCGGTTATCCTGCTCAAAGCTGGCGCCCATTTTACCATTACTACGAGAATGAGAAGAAACAAGCAACACTTGAAGAGTCTATTAAGAATGGATTCGACAAGGCAAAAGTGGTTGCAGTGTCTTCCCAGAACCACGACATGAAGGACTTTTCGGTATACAACAAACCCTACATTGTCACTGGGACAATAGAAGTGAATGAGTTAACAGAAAAAGCGGGACAAAATTTCATTTTCAAAATTGGCAACTGTATTGGCCCACAGGCTGAATTGTACCAAGAAGAGAAGCGTAAGTACGAAGTGTACGATGCCTATCCGCACAGTTACAAGCGGGTGCTAACCTTTACGGTGCCTGATGGTTATACTTTGCAAGGGGTTGAAAAACTGAGCACCAATATAGAGCTAAAAGAAGGCGATAAAGTAACGGCTTACTTTCACTCTGAATACAAGTTAGAAGGGAAGGTACTAACCATTACCGTAACCGAATCTTATGAAAAAGAATTTTATTCAAAAGATGTTTTTGAAGGCTACCGCAAAGTCATCAACGCGGCAGCCGATTTCAATAAGATTTCGCTGTTACTGAAAAAAGCGTAATCCTACATTATTCGATGCCATTGGGTGTGGTGGGGTGATTTGTTTGGTGCCAACATGCGCCCAATTTGGGCTATGTCAATTCCCTACCGACTCACCATCATCACTGCCTGCACCAAACCTAAATCGTCAAAAGTAGGAGGTAGGGTGTAATTCTTGATTTTTAACTTGTCCAACGCTTGCCCTGTTGCTTCGCCCATGGCCACCGCTTTTTGGTGGGGAGCCAATTTGTTTTTTTCGAAAAAGGCTTCGACGTTGCTTGGGCTGGTAAAAACAACTACCTCTGTTTCTGGATTGATTTCAACACTGTGTTTGAGTGTGGCATAGACTTCTAGATTAATGACATTGTCCCTTTTAGGAATTTGCCATTGCACAGTTTGCATACTGCCGCGGGCTATCGGAAATAAAATTTTTCCAGCACCAGCTTTAGCACCAAATTGCTTGCCAACTAATTTTGTATCGGTACTCTGTCCAATAAAATCTGCACGGTGTCCGTAAGCGCGCAAGGCAGCACTAGTGCCGGTGCCAATGCAACCGAATTTTACTTTGCCCAATTCTGGCTTTTGTAAGAAAAAGTATTTTACAGCGTGCTTGCTGCTAAAGAAAATCCATTCGGCTTCGGGTACTTTCGTAAAACGAATGGGTTTAAACTCAATCAAACTTTTGCCTTCAACAGCAAATCCCAACCGCGCAAGGGCATCATAAAAGTAATCGCCTTCAGCCGATGGTCGCGTAATAAAGACTTTTCTTGCTTTAATGTGTTTGATGTGTTCAACCACCATGTCAGCAAAGCCGTCGGTGTCAAGTGTTTCAAAACACAATTGCCGTGGTTGGGCCGTGGCGTGATCAGCGTGACTGACCCACAGCTTGAATTTCAAACGGTCATCGTCTTCTTCTGTTTCACAATACACCCCCAATGGTAGTTGACAGCCACCTTCAAATAAGTTCAATACTTCGCGCTCGAGATTAATGCGAACACGCACATCAAAGTTGCTGATTTCATCAATTACATCCATCAACTTCATATCGTCTTCGCGCACCTGCCAAGCTAATACACCTTGTGCAGGAGCGGGAATAAACTCACGTGGATTCAGTAATTCAGTATGCAAGTCTTCTAAGTTTAACTGTAACCGTTCAACACCAGCGGCCGCCAATAGTATGGCATCATACTGTCCATCTCTGAGTTTCTGAATGCGTGTGGGTACATTGCCACGCATGTCTTTTATTTGGATATCGGGACGAAAGGCAAGTAATTGTGATTTTCTTCGTGCCGATGAGGTGCCGACAATTGCGCCGGCTTTCAATGAGAATTTCTTTTTATCGTCAACGTGCTCCTTTCGAATGATGAGCAATTCTGAAGGATCTTCGCGGTGCGATACTCCAGCAATTAGTAATCCCGGTGGGTTTTCAGTTGGCACGTCTTTATGGCTGTGCACGGCCATATCAATTTCCTTTTTCAACAAAGCCTCTTCAAGTTCTTTAGTAAAAAAGCCCTTGCCTTCGAGTTTATCAAAGCTTGTCTCCCATTGCTGGGTGCGGTCGCCCGACGTTTGAATGATTTTTAATTCAACTGCATGCCCTTTGGCTTCTAACAACGATTTAGTGTAATTCGCTTGCCACAGAGCTAAATCGCTGCCCCTCGTGCCAATAATAATAGGTCGTTCCACTTTATAAAATTACTATTTATTGAATTGACATAAAAGTGCATTTTGATTTGGTGAAACGAACAAATCGAAATAGCGAAGTAGTAAGGTGTGTAAACGGTTATGAGGAGTAGCGTAACTGTTGGTCATACTGCGCGGCAGGGATTGCAACGAAAATGCTGCGAAGTAATTGGCAAAAGGGCTGTTGGGCGAGGAGGCTTTTCTCGTATTTCTGCGAGAGAAGACCCCGCAGACCTACAGCCCTTGCCAATTACGAGCAGCATTGCAGTGGAAAGCCCGGCAGCCGCCCAAATAAAAATTTGAAATAACGTTATTCTATACTAGCGTTGCTCGATTAACGCTGTAAAAAATGCAGCCAGAAAAGAAGATTAATTAAATCGTGAACGATCGTCGAGTAATACCTGTTTTGCTGTAGTAATAGCAACAGCATTGTATTTTTTCTCTATGTACGTCAGAACTTTTTCGAGTACTTCGCGGCTTTCGTTGTTCATGTTGCTAATTTCACGGGCAAAAACTTCGTTCAAGGCTGTTTCGCGAATCGCTTTTACGCGGCGGGGCACATCGCTAAAAGCCAACTCAATGCTGCGTTCGCGGTACATGGCTTCAAATTCACCAACACGCCGATGAATAATCGCTTCACATTTTACAATTTCACCCTTGCGTTTTTCGTGATTCGCTTCTGCTAATTCACGTAAAGACGTTACATCGATATAATGCACTTCGCTTTTGGAAGCCACTTCAGCAGCTACATTCGCAGGTACACTTAAATCGATAATGATTTTACGGCCATTTTCTTCACCTCTTAATTGGTGGTAAATGGGTGCGGTTATAACTGGTTCATTGCTACCGGTGCAAACAACAAGAACATCAAATCCTTCGTTGTACTGCATAATTGCATTCAACGGAAAAGCCTTACCGTTCAATGTTTGCGCAAGTTTTTCGCCATTGGTCAGCGTACGATTAAAAACCGTAAAATTAGCGAACTGGTGTTTTTTGAAATAGTTCGCCAGGGTGGTATTGGTTTCGCCGCTACCAATAAAAACAATGCGTGCGTTGTTTTGCATGCCAGCACTGCGCATTTGGCGGTAAGCCAGTGATGCAACAGATACGGGATTTTTAGCGATATCGGTTTCGGTATAAACTTCCTTGCCTGTTTCAATGGCGCATTTCGTCAACAATCGTATAAAATCACCTGTTAGCCCCGCCGCATTGCATTGATCATAGGCTTTGCGGAATTGAGTAATGATTTCGCGTTCTCCAATCACCATGCTATCGAGTGAAGCCACCAGATTCAAAACATGTTCAATGGCCGTTTCTCCCTGATAAATGATCGCTTGCTCTGCCAAGAGGGTCAGCTCGTCATTACTCAATCGACTATTGATAATTCGGAGCCAAGAAATTAATGCCAATGCGTCCGTTTCCATTTCGGTGTGAACGAGCAGTTCCACACGGTTGCAGGTAGACAAATACATCAATTCACGAATTCCGCTCGCAACTTTCAGCGCGCCCAATACGGCCGGCTGGTCCTCAGTGGTCAGGTGCAATTTCCCCAGTACAGAAAGGTCAAGGGTCTTGTAGGTAAAGGCAATAACGCTGAAGTGCTCCATTGATACCGCAAAGATGGTAGATAACGGTCATTTTTTTGTCATAGAAGTGTCATTTTGCGTAAAGATGACCTTGGTCAGTTGACTCATAGGGATGGATTTAAAACTAGTCTGTATGAAATCAACCGCAATAGAAATTAAGTCTCACGTAATCAAATGGTTATGTGTTTAGGCGGACTAGTGAGTGCCATTTAGGAACCCTGCTAAAATCAGCTAAATGAGCATTGTCATAGTGTTTAGGGCGTGTCCCCCGCAACAAAAGGGGTTTTTAAGCAAAGTAGTTGCGCCCTTTTGTGCGGGCGTCGGGCTGTCACTTCAACCTGCTTCGCCGTGTTACGTGGTACGGCACTCCGCGGTCTTTTTTTTCAAAAAAAAGCCTGCTCGTTGCACGTACCACGAACCACCGCGTGCGCAGGGTTTTCGTTCCATCCCTCACGCGCGTTGATACTGAGGTTAATCCACCGTTTACGTTTAGTTGTGGGAAAGTGTTAGTGCTTAGTTAACAAGAGGGCCTAAAACAAAAAAGCCTTTCTTCAACTGAAGAAAGGCTTTATTAAAAGTGGGGTTGATTATTCAATCACAATCTTTTTCACTACCACTTGTGATCCTTGTTGCAGATTCACTTGGTAAAGACCTTTAGCGAGGTGGCTAAGATCTAAAGTGTTGGTTTGACTGGTAATTTTACCTTCAAACACCAATTGTCCATTTTGATTGTAAATCTTTACGTTGCCGTTTTCGATTCCATCAACAGTTAGGTTACCTTGACTTGGATTAGGGTAAATGTTGAACAATGCGGCTGTGTTTCCTTCAACACCTGTGCAAGCTTGAACTGAAACGGTTAGTGTGGTTTTAGCAGTGCAATTATCCGCTGAAGTACCGGTAATTGTAAACACCTGTGATCCTGTGAATTTAGGATTGATAGAAATACTAGAACCTGTAGTGCTAGATCCATTGTTCCAAGTATAAGTTACAGCACCAGAAGCATTCAAAGTTTGTGTTTCATTTTTGCACATTACCGATCGCGTGCTAGTGGCAGTAATTGTTGGGTTGGCGTAAATGCCAACTTGTACCGTAGCATTGGCGTTACACATTAACCCTAAGGTGTTAGTGGTACCCGTTACAGTATAAATGGTCGCAACTGTTGGAGAGACTACGTTAGTTGCAAAAGGACCACCGTTAACCCACTGATAACTATCTGCGCCAGATGCAGTTAATGTTGCACTACCATTCGGGCAAACGGCAGTTGGTCCTGTTACAGATACGCTTGTTACAACAACATCAACTGTAGAGGTGGCGGTAGTCGTACATCCATTGGTTGGATGTGTGCCAGTAACCGTGTAGACGGTGATAGCATTAGGTGTTACAGTATTGCTTGCGCCAGCAGAATTACCGGTCCACGTGTAAGAGGCTGCTGTGCCACCCGCAGTGAGCACTACACTTGCGCCCTTACAAATCAAGGTATTGGTGATGTCTACGCTAAGTTGTGGAATCGCTTGAACGAGGATAATTTGTTGTGCAGAAGAAGTACAACCAAATTGATTGTTTCCAGTCACTGTTAACAAGGTTGGCGATTGTGGAGCCAATGTAGCTGTTTGACCAGTCACGTTAATAGGCATCCAGGTGTAAGAGTTACCTCCAGTGGCTGATGCTGAAATAACTGCGCCAATACAAGGTGTTGTATTGTTTACAGAAATACCGATGGTAGGGATTGGATTAACTCCCACAGCAACAGTACCGGTTCCAGAACAGGTTCCGTCAGAAGCAGAAACGGTGTATACAGTAGCAACCGTTGGACTTACAATATAAGAAGTTGAATTGGTCGAATAGTTGGTTGGCGTCCATGAATAAACTGTTGCGGCACTCACAACTGTAAAGGTTGCAGGACTACCAATACATACTGTATTGGTACTAGCGAAAATACCAACTGGAAGTGGGGCAACAGAAATGGTTGCAACAGTTGTTGCAGTGCCACATCCATTTTGACCTTGAACGGTGTATGTAGTGGTTACTGTTGGTGTAAACGTAACACCATTTGTCACGTTGTTGCTCCAAGTATAAGTGAGGGCTCCACTAGCAGTAAGGCTGGTGGTTTTGCCGAAACATACGCTGTTGGTGCTTGAAACAGAAAGTGTTGGTTGTCCTGTAGAAACCGTAATGGATACGTTTGCTGATGCTGAACAGTTAGAAGGTGAAGTTGCTGTTAAAGCGTAAACAGTGCTGGTGTTAGGTGAAACAACAATTGAAGAGGTTGTAGCGCCAGTGCTCCATGAATAGTTGCTTACTGCGTTCGTGGTGAGCGTCACGCTTTGGCCAGAACAAATGGATGGAGTTAGTGTATTCGAAGTAGATGGGACTAAGGTAATATTACACAGTTCCTTAATAATGATTAAACCGTTACCTGTGGTTACCGGGTTTGCGATAAAACCAGCAGAGCCTTGAGCAACAGTGGTGCCATTGTTAACACCACCAACATAGCCTGATCCGCCACCGCCAGCTGTACTGTTGTCACCAGTACATCCGCCGTACCAGCCGCCACCGCCGCCGCCAGCTAAGTTCTGAGTAGTGGTTCCGCCTTGGCCAAAACCAGCACCAGAGCCGCTAGTGAAACAAACACCACCTGCGGTTTGTGAGCCACCACCGCCTGCAGTTCTGTTGGAGAATTGAGTTGAGGTTGGAGGCTGAATGCCGTTAAGTCCACCGCCATCACCACCTAGTGATTGGTTGCCACCACCACCACCACCACCGGCAACAATGCGCACAGCAGCAGTATTGCTAGATAAGGTGTTCAATAAGCCGGATACCATGGCAATGTGAGAGGCACCGCCGCCTGATCCAGCCGCATATGGCGCTGAAGAGCTGTTGCCACCCCCATTATAACCTCCTGGATTATTTCCAGACAAAGTATTGGTGCCTTTTCCCCCAACATAGATGTATAGGGTAGTTGTCGTTGCAGTAGAGAAAGTTCCGGTTGAATACCCCCCCTTTCCGCCACTGATGTTGTTGTTAGGAGTCATGCTACTGTAGTAGGTGCCATCAGCACCGTTAGCACCCCAAGCTTGAATGGAGTAGGAGCCAGGACCTAGAGTTAGGGTTTGTACACTTCCTGTGTAGTTCATGGTGTAGGTTGCTTGCGCAAGCCCAAACCCTGATGCAAGCATTGCTGTAGCAAGCAAGGCTTTTTTCAAGGAAGTCAAAGGATTGTAAATTTTTTTCATTTTTTGTGAATTATAACCTCTACAATGTAGACAAAAAATCAATTGAAACAAAGGGTGAATAAAATTAATTATCAGAAAATAGACGTTTCTGGGACAAATTTACCCCCCCCCGCCCTCTCACCATTTTACAGGGGTTTTTTGGGAAAATGGTCAAATTAT
>CANGWA010000026.1 GCA_947457335.1 Sphingobacteriaceae bacterium | reverse complement strand
TTATGCTATGACTTATTCGTATTTGAATGAACTTAATCCATTGCAAAGAGCTGCGGTGGAGGCGACAGAGGGGCCGGTAATGATTATAGCTGGAGCTGGATCTGGCAAGACAAGGGTTTTAACCTACCGTATTGCTCATTTGATGAACAAGGGCGTTGACTCCTTTAATATTTTATCCTTGACTTTTACAAACAAGGCTGCAAGGGAAATGAAGGAGCGAATTGCCCGTATTGTAGGTGAGAGTGAGTCAAAGAACAGTGGGATGGGAACCTTTGATAGCATTTTCGCAAAGTTATTACGTGTAGAAGCGCACAGGTTAGGATACCCCTCTAACTTCACGATTTATGATACCGATGACAGCAAGAGCGTGTTGCGTGAAATCGTCAAGCAGTTCAATTTAGACGATAAAATATACAAGCCCGCAATGGTTTTGAACCGTATCAGTGATGCTAAGAATAAACTTATTTCAGCACAACAGTACCTCAACAATCCTATTACCCAGCAGGAGGATTTTAGTAGCAAGAAGCCGCTTTTAGGTAAAATCTACGAGGCCTACCAGAAGCGCAATTTCAAGGCAGGAGCTATGGATTTCGATGATTTACTATTTCAAACAAACATACTTTTGAGGGATTTCCCCGAGGTCCTTCTCAAGTATCAAAACAAGTTCCGTTACATATTAGTAGATGAGTACCAAGATACTAATTTTTCACAATACGTAATCATTAAGCAGTTGGCGGCTCGGTTTCAAAACATCTGTGTTGTAGGGGATGATGCTCAGAGCATCTATGCCTTTCGTGGGGCAAATATTCAGAATATATTGAATTTTGAAAAGGACTATCCGGACTTACGCACTTATAAACTTGAGGAAAATTACCGATCGACTAAAACGATAGTTGCCGCTGCGAATCAGATCATCGCCAACAACAAGGATCAATTTGAAAAAAACGTCTTCACTAATAATGAAGAAGGACATCTAATAAAATTGATTAAGGCCTCGACTGACAATGAAGAAGGCCAATTGATCGCCAATACAATATGGGAGTTAAGAGGCAGACAGCAAGCCGAATACAGGGAATTTGCAATTCTTTACCGTACCAATGCACAGTCGCGAAGTTTCGAAGAAGCCTTACGCAAACTGAACATGCCCTATAAGATATATGGAGGCATTAGTTTCTATCAGCGTAAGGAGATTAAGGATATTTTATCTTATTACCGATTATCCATTAACAACAATGATGACGAAAGTTTGAGGCGTATTATCAATTTTCCAGCTAGGGGAATTGGTCAAACTACGATGGATAAAATATCGCTTGCAGCTGCAGAACATGATACCAGTTTATGGAATGTCATGTGTAATTTATCAGCCTTTCAACTTGGCATAAATGCTGGCATTAGCAGTAAAATCATGGATTTTGTAACACAAATAAAATCCTTTGCGCTTATGATTCCTGGGAAAGATGCCTTTGAATCGGGCAATTATATTGCTGTACATTCGGGATTGGTTAAAGAATTGTACAATGATAAAACACCTGAAGGTGTTAGTCGTTATGAGAACGTACAGGAATTGCTCAATGGTTTAAAGGATTTTACGGAGCAACCCCGAACTTTTGTTGAAAATGAAGTGATGGAGGGCATACAAAGTGCCGAGCCTAGTCCAATTCGAACGTTAGATGAATTTATGCAGGAAATCACACTGATGACTTCTGTGGATGAAGAGGATGAAAAAGATACAGATAAAAACAAAGTCAGTATGATGACGATACATGCAGCAAAGGGACTTGAATTTCCTTATGTTTTTATTGTTGGTTTGGAGGAAAACCTCTTTCCTTCTCAATTATCAGTCAATAGCCGATCTGATTTAGAGGAAGAACGCAGGTTGTTTTACGTCGCCTTAACCCGTGCGGAGAAGCAAGCCATTTTAAGTTATGCCACAACACGGTATCGTTTTGGAAATTTACAGTATTGTGAACCAAGTCGATTTTTGGACGAGATAGATAGCCAATATCTTGATGCTCCGCAAGATAGTCATGAAAATGGCTTTACTGGGGTCTTTGAAAAATTTCGTCAAAATTACAACGAGGTGAATCGTCAACGCTCTGTTGCTGCGGGGTCGATTGGAGGTAGTCAGAAAACCATTGGATTTAAACCTTCAGGAAAACCATTGAGCAGAATTAATTTTAACAGTGCACCCCAAGGTAGTGTGGATATTGCCTTGAATCAGTCCCTCACGGAGGGGGATCGTGTTTTTCATGAAAAATTCGGATTCGGTCAAATCCTTACTCTTGAAGGCAGATGGCCAGAAACTAAGGCTGTTATTCATTTTGAGAAGGCAGGCGACAAAAGTTTGCTCCTTAAGTTCGCCAAACTCAAAAGAGAATAAGCGGCATAAAATTTGTGGAGAAATCAGTCCTTGAAAAATTGGGGGGAATTTTTTACCTTTATTAATTGATTCAATATAAAAGTACGATGATGAAAGCTTTACGATTATTCTTATTAGGATGTCTGTTTGCCACTTTTACAGTTCAGGCGCAACAACAAGCCTGTGGTACCCAAGCTCCTAGCCAGCAGTGGGAGGAGTGGTTTGGGAAACAGGTTGAAAACTATCTAAAAAACAGGGCATTAGGTAAGGCTCAGTTGGTGAATTACACTATTCCCGTTGTTGTTCACGTAGTTCATTACAATCACAATTATGGGACCTATCCCAATATTGATTCGAATCAGATCAAATCGCAGATTGATGTATTGAATAAGGATTTTGCAGGGCTTGGCAATAATGTACAAAACGTTCCCTCCTATTTCCAATCCCTTGTTGCTAACACTGGTATAAAATTCTGTCTTGCCCGTATTCATGGTGTTACCAATGCAGTTTTAACTGAAAAGGGTGTAGATCGCGTGAATGCACAAGCCAATGCCTGGACCAATCCAAGTACCGCTACATTGAACATCTACCAATACATGAACAGTGTCATCATACCGGCAACAATATGGGATCCAAACAAATACCTTAACATCTGGGTAAGCGATAAACCAACAACTGAGACGTTAAATGGATTTGCGACGTATCCTTCCAACACAACGGTGCCTGGATTATTCAATGGAACCTTTGGTACTTCAACGAATGACGGTATTTGGGTGTGGGCGAAGGCATTTGGTACAGTTGGCACATTGCAAGCACCATATAACAAGGGGCGTACAGCGACCCACGAATTGGGTCATTGGTTAGGCTTGCGTCATATTTGGGGAGACGGTAACTGTTTATCTGACTACTGCACTGACACTCCCGTCCAGAAAGCGCCTACTTCTGGTTGTATCACTTCTACTGCGCCGGATTTATGTGGTGCTGGAACCTCTCCCAATGGCGCCATGGTGATGAATTTCATGGACATGACCGAAGACGACTGTAAGTACATGTTTACATGGGATCAGAATTTAAGAATGCAGGCAGCGATGAGTCAATGCCCACAACGCAATCTTCTTGGCACACATAGTTTGTGCACCCCCACTAATGTACCATCTTCGACATCAGGGGCTGTTGCTAATTTTGTATTGAATTCTGACCAATGTACAGGTTCACCTGTTACGCCATACAATACCTCGTCAGGTTATCCGAACCCTACCTATTTGTGGAGTTCATCACCAGCAGTATCATTTACGCCAGCAGCTACAGTAGCCAATCCAGCAATTATATTTCCAAACCCAGGAACCTATACCATTACCTTAGTAGCCACCAACAGTTTAAGTTCAAATACCCATACACAATTGGTAACAACTACTTTTTCATGTTCTCCATTCAACATCTGTGTGGACACGGTTAAAACCATTAAAAGTGTTGATACATTGGCTTCACTTCAAGCGCCTTTCAATGCAAACATTACTGAATGTTCAGGTTCAAACTACAGAGGCGCCCTTGCGGGTACCAATTGTTATGGTGACCGGGCTTTAGCGCAGTATTTTGGTCCCTCATCATTCACAGCCATTACGAATCCTCAAGTTAGCAGTATTTTAGTATTGTTTCATAAGAATGGCACTAAGTCAGGTGGAGGAAATAGTACTATTAGTGCCCAAATCTACGGTGGCAATTCGGGTACTGGACCTACTACCAGCAATTATGCCGCAGCGGGCGCTCTATTGTCCTCTATCATTTCGAGTACTAATACCGCTTCTGTTGGATACCTGGGAAATGGCATTGCTGTTTCAGGAAGCATCATTCCTTACCGCTTTGATTTCCCTGTACCTGTATTGGTGAATGTGAACTCTGGTTTTTATGCTGCTATTTCCCTTCCTTATACTTCTCCAAACGACTCTATCCGTATACTGACCAATACTAAATTTAATAGTGCAGTGGATTCATCCGCATGGTTCCAAGCCAGTCCAAGCAATAACTGGAGGACATTCAGAACCTTCCGCAGCTCAAAAGTACAACTAGCCATTATTCCAATTATGAGTTGTAGTGGAATTAGTGGCGTGAAAGAAAATGCGATGTTAGCTGACCGTGTATTTGTGATTCCAAATCCCTCGCAAGGTCAATTCCAATTAGCACTTACGCTTGCCAACGAATCAGATGTTCAAGTGAATATATACACAGCCATGGGACAGCTAGTAAAAACTAATACCATACTGCATGTGACCAACACAATGGTTGATGTTGATTTGAGTGATTTTTCTGATGGAATTTATTATGCCGAAGTGAATTCAGGTGGACAACGGGCGGTCAAAAAGCTTGTGATCCAGCACTAGAACTGAAAGGCTAATCCAACGATTAGCCTTTTGTTTTTCATATTTCTAAAAGATTAATTTATTGGTTAAATTTCGATATGCAATTGTATAGTGTCAATACTGGTCATTTCAAACTAGATGGCGGAGCCATGTTTGGCGTAGTACCTAAAAGCATTTGGAACCGTTTGAATCCCGCTGATGAAAATAACATGTGTAGTTGGGCGATGCGTTCTCTTTTAATTGAATCTGGTGATCGGCTTATTTTAGTGGACAATGGAATGGGTAATAAACAAGATGAAAAGTTCTTTAGCTATTACTATTTGCATGGTCAAGATACTCTTGATCATTCACTCGCCGCAAATGGCTTTTCGAGGAATGACATCACTGATGTGGTGCTCACGCATTTGCATTTTGATCATTGTGGAGGCAGTATCGAACGCAATGCTCAAGGCCTATATGAACCTGCTTTTAAAAATGCCAGATTTCATGTGCATGAAGACCATTGGAATTGGGCAATTGCCCCCAATCCAAGGGAGAAGGCTAGCTTTCTAAAAGAGAATATTCTGCCAATTCAGGCCTCTGGTCAATTAAATTTCATTAATACCGCCGAGTCCCTAATCGATGGGGTTTCTTTTATTAGAGTTGATGGTCATACCGAAGCCATGTTGCTGCCAAAAATTCAATTCAATAACAGGACACTTTTGTTTATGGCGGACTTGATTCCTAGCGTTCATCACCTTCCCTTACCCTATGTCATGTCTTATGACATTCGGCCATTGTCTACCATGACTGAAAAAGTGACAATTTTGAATCAAGCGGCCGAGGAAAATTGGATGTTGTTCTTCGAGCACGATCCTGTCAATGAATGCGCGTTAATAGAGAAAACGGATAAGGGTGTTAGGGCAGTTGCTAAAGGTAATATGTCGGAGCTGCTATAATCAACGAAAAATTCTGGCAACGGTTTTGAGTATTATTATTAAATCGGTTGCTATTCCTGATCGGTCAATGTACTCTAAATTTAGTTTCAGTTTTTCAGGCATTATTTCCTTGATGTAGGTCGTTTCAGGATCTGAAGAGGCAGCAAGAAGTTCACTCTCCTTAAAATACATAAGAGATGCCAAGTCGGTGATGCCAGGTTTTACACTAAGTACTTTTCTTTGTTCAGCAGAATACAACAGTACATACCTTTCAACCTCTGGTCTGGGGCCAACGAGGCTCATTGTTCCCAACAATACGTTAATGAGTTGTGGTAACTCATCCAATTTATACTTCCTAAGGTAGAAGCCTGATGTTGTTACACGAGGATCGCGATCGCCAATAGTAAGTTGTCCTAATTTTTCAGAGTACTTTCTCATAGTTCTGAATTTGTATAGCGAGAACGGTTTTCCATTTTTACCAATACGTTTTTGAAAAAACAAAACAGGATATCCATCCTCAATGAATATCCATGCACTAATAAAGACGAAAACAGGCAACAGTAAAACAATGCCAAAGAGTGAAGATACAATATCAAACAGCCTTTTGATCATGCAGCCAATATTTTGTCTACAGCAGATAGCACAGCTTTTGTTACTGTTTTTATTTGTTGACTCGTCAAGTTGTAATATACTGGTAGAGATATTTCGCGGTTGGAATTATCAAGAGCAATTGGGTAGTCATTCACATCATACCCCATCTGTTTATAGAAGCT
The DNA here is from genome assembly GCA_947457335.1 of Sphingobacteriaceae bacterium. GTDB lineage: Bacteria > Bacteroidota > Bacteroidia > B-17B0 > Aurantibacillaceae > Aurantibacillus. Next base: position 10,947 of record CANGWA010000026.1, on the reverse strand, counting down.
CATTCCTGGGACGGGCAGGAAATGGACATTGACACTCACCTCTTGATTAAAAATTTCGGTGATAATGGCGTCACGTTGTTGTTCTGTTATTCTATTGACCCTAAGTGGATAAAGGTGGTAACACCCCTGCCTATCGTTGTCGGCGGAAATGGGTAACTGGAAGCGATTATCGTTTCTAAAAGATTGGTCATAAGCCTCCACTATTTCCTTTCTACGTTGGAGTGTATCTGAATCATACCGTTTTAATTCCACCAGACCAATTGCTGCGGCGATATCTGTCATATTGCATTTATAGCCAGCTTCAACTATATCATAGCGCCAGTTCCCCTTTTGTGTTTTGGCGAGGGCATCCTTATTTTGCCCGTGCAAAGTTTTAATGCACAGTAAGTCGTAGATTTCCTTATTATTGAAAGGGTTCGGAAGATTGAGTGCCACAGCGCCACCCTCAGCTGTGGAGAGGTTTTTAACCGCATGAAAGGAGAATACTGACACATCGGTTAAAGACCCTGTGTGTTGTCCCTTATAGATAGCCCCAAAGGAATGAGCTGCATCTGCTAACACGAGGATTCTTCCAAGCTGCTTTTGAATAGGATTATGAGGAATAAAAGTACTTCTGGAAGATTCGGCAATAGCGTTTATTGATGTGTAATCACAAGGTAGGCCAGCAAAATCAACAGGCATTATTACCTTTGTTTGAGGGGTGATGGCCTTTTTGATGGCCTCAGGACAAATTGTAAAATCGGAACCCTTTACATCCACAAAAACAGGTTTTGCACCACAGTGCACAATTACGTTAGCTGTTGCGGAGTAGGTGTATGCAGGCAAGATGACTTCATCACCTTCCTTAACACCAAACCAGCGAAGCATGATTTCTAGTCCAGCAGTTGCCGAATTAAGGCATAAGGTATGTTGAATGCCACAATAGGCAGATAGTTCTTTTTCGAACTGTTTTGTCCTTGGTCCTGTTGTAATCCATCCACTTTTAAGAGCTGCGATTACTTCATTACAAATCTCATCATCTATACGGGGAGGGGAAAATGGAATCATGGGGACAAAAATAAGAATTCAAAGAATATTAACTTGAGTGGCACCAAAACCGAAGTCCTTGTAAGGAGCATCATGGAAGGTAATGCCTTGTGTTTGTCTGAGAATAGAGTGGATTTCCTGTCTTAAACGACCATTTCCAACGCCATGAATGAAAATGAGTTTTTTAGTACTACTTGTTAAGGCAGCATCCAATTCCTTTTCAAACCTTTCTAGTTGTATATGCAATAACTCATGAGAACTAAGGCCCTGAGTGTTTTCAACTAATTCTGTAATATGAAGATCTATTGTTTTTTCAAGAGACTTCAGATACTCCTTAGATGATTTTGATTTGGTAATACTCGTTTTAAACTCCTTTAGCGCTTTTAGTTTAGCTAAGTCTACCAAACTTAATTGGTGTTCAACTTTTTCAGTCTGAGCAAACTCATCTCTTAAAAGAAACCCGTAAACAGGATACCTAAATTCTTCATGAACAATACGGTCGAAACGGTTGAGAATTGCCGGGCTTACATGCAGTACCTGATTGAGAGGTGGCTGTGCTTTGAAATGCGAGTGGCGATAGAAAATGCCTTCGATTCTATGATAGGGAAATTCGCTAAAGAAGGGCAATTTTACTTGGCGTAGAAGCACCTTTTGAAAAGGTCCAGCTTCGCCGTGTTTTATTGTTTGATAGTATTCCTCATCTCGAATCGAATAAGCATACAACAGGTTAAAGCTAGAGGAATTGAAGAGATAAATTTTATAGTCTGAAATCAACTGAGGAAGTTCATGATCAGGTTCAATAACAAAGTAAACAGCATCATTTATTCGTGCTCCTGGATCCAACTCAATGTTTTCAGTATCCTTGTCCAAAATAAGTTCAGTGTGTATAGGAACCAACTGATTAACGCTGTAAGGAATTTCGAAACCATCTGTCATTTCAACAAACACTGTTTTATTATCCTTAATTCGAGAAACGGTACCCTCACCTACTTCATTCAAAAACCTTACTTGATCTCCAATTCTTAGTTTCATAATTCCAGTCTAATTGTGCCTTCTTTTGTTGCGTCTATCAATTGGCAACCAAATTTAGCACACAATTCCTGTAAATGGGTGATTTTACGTTGTTTTAACCTTTTCAAGAGAATAATCATTTTGGGATGAAACCTAATAAAATCATGATCATTTGGAATTTGGGCGGTATCGAATAACCAAATTGCTGAATAATCCATTTGGTTTCTCTTTTTGATCCATTTTATCACATTTCTTACAGTAGCTATTTTAGACCAATCTCTAATAATGGTTGGCCCATGAGCTGATTTTTGAAAGCAATAAGACAAGAATTTACCATTAACAGCTGGTTGTGAGGAGAAAATAGTATTCGTTGAGCCTTGGTTGGTATTGAGAATGAATCCACTTTGCGCATAAAAGAGGTCTGTTGGGTGCGAATAATAATTCCAAATGAATTGACCTGTATTCATGAGCAGGGACAGAATGATGAATTGCAGCAATCGTTTCAAGGATGAATAATTGCGTGAATAGTACACGTAAAGTCCACACAATTCAAACAGTGTTAGCACTGCTGCATCAAGTCCGTCAAAGGCGATGTAACGAATGCAACCCCAATGGGCCAAGAATTGATTCACATTAAGCATGAGTTCCGTTCCAAATTTAAGTAGTAATGGAGAAAAGGGTATACCGATTAGTAATAAGATGCACAACAGGAGCAAAGCAAAAGATAAAGGAACGATTACCAAATTTGCGATAATAAAAAGGGGTGGAAATTGATGGAACAAAAGAAGACTTAGCGGCAGCGTTCCCAATGTAGCAGCAATGGATGTACTAATAGAAGCCAATACATAACGAAGGAAACCGTTTTTCGATTCGAGAAGCCTCTCTAAAGGTTGTTGAAATAGGAAGATTCCAAGCATCGCTGAATAACTCAACTGAAAACCAGTATCATAGAGATTATTAGGGTTTAATACGAGGAGTAACGTGGCTGAAAACAAGAGAACATTTACCTGATTATCCGTGTAACGTTTGTGCATTAATTTAGCAATTGCCAGAAGGCTGCACATGATTGAAGACCTGAGTACAGGTGGTGCGGCGCCAGCTATAAATGAAAAAACCCAGATAAGTAGAATAGGTAAACCATAGGTGAGCCATTTTTTGTTTGCATTGCGAACAAGAAGTCGCATAAAAAAAGTAGCAACCGTATAAATTAATCCGATGTGGAGTCCGGATACAGATAAAATATGCAATGTACCTGTGACCGCAAATGCTTCTGAATCTTCTGAACTAATTTGTTTCGAATAACCTGTTATTAAGGCTATCGCAAGTCCCGCCACGCGGTTAGAAACGATAGACTCATTTATGTTTGCTATTATTTTTTCTTTTAGTTGTAAGCAAGTACTTTGAAGGTTGGGTAATTGGTCAATAGCAAGGAAGGTCTTTACTTTTAAATTGAAGCGTATATCGTGATTAAGTAGATATACTTTGTAATCAAAATCAGCGGCTGTAGCCATTGGAGGAACAAAACTTAGTAAACCATTTGCCGAATAAAGGATTCCTGCCTTTAGTGAGGTGTTTGCGGGAAGTATCCCCATCACTTTTTCATTGATACGTATCCAATGGTTATTCTTCCAAATGGCCATTAATTGCAATTTCACACGCGATTGCTTGGAATGTTGTGTTGTAATATCTAGAGGTTGAATTAAAAAAGAGTTCAGTGAATTATTTTGTTTTGACAATGACCCTTCAAATCGCTGCTGATCGTGTAGATGGGTTGTAAAGAAAAACAAAAAGAAAAGTGTGGCATCAAATGTTAAATGCCAAAAGTGTTTGAACCATTTTTTTGGGTAGTAAAATACAGTCAGAAGTATTATTAATGCACAAAAGGCCGGGCACCATAGATAAGCATTGGGGATGGATGTAAAACGTGCACAGATGATGCCGGCCAAAGAAAAGGGTAATATCCTCAAGAAGGGCGTTGAGCTAAAGACTTTCATGGTGAAAAATAAAAAAGTCCCGTGCTGTTTTGCACGGGACTTTCTTTTTTCGATAAAAAACGAAAGTTATTCAACTATAAGTTTAGATACGATGCGCGTACCGTTTACAGTCAGATTAACGAGGTACACACCAGCTGGTAATTCATTATTTTGATTCACCATTAGGTTATGTTCACCATTAGAGAGTTGAAATGTTTGAAGGACTGAAACTGTTCTACCAGTTAGATCAGTAACCAATAAAGTTACAGTAGCAGCATCGCTCAAGGTGAAATTTACAGTTGCTTCACCCTCAGTCGGGTTTGGATAGAGGCCATAACGGATAGATTTAGTGAATTTGTTTAATCCATTAGGCTGTCCCGTTAGGTTAACCGCATCCAACCATATATTGTTACCAAAACCAGCAGACCCCTCAATAAAAGTAAAGCGAAGAATAACGCTGCTGTAATTGGTAAGACCATTCCATTTTGGTAAGGTACTTATGTTTACGACTTTCCATTGCTCAGCTGTAGGTGTAAAAGACACCGCCGATACCCCTCCAGAGCTAGCTTGGAGCGAATTGGAAGAGAGGCTGACAATGTCATAGAATGTTCCACCACAATCTAATGATGCTTGAATTTTTAGTACATCATTTTGAGTAGAGGTGGCTTTAGCGTAGGCTATTGCGAATTCAAATCCTGGATCAATTGTACCTGCAACGTCATAAATTGGTGTTTGCAATACATCTTCTTGATTGGCGCCAAGTGTTGAGCCTTTAAGGAAGAAGGATGCACCACCGTCATAGGCGGCATCCCAAGAAGCTTCCCAAGCACCAGAGCCAGCGTTATTATTAATGACTGACCAGTAGCTTGGTAGACCAGCTTCAAAACTTTCCATTGCAGGTCCCGTCATTTGTGCACTGCCATCCACTACATATACTGTTCTAGTTTTGACACTAGAACCTTGCGCATTAGAGGCGGTTAGAGCAACCGTGCAAGTACCAACATTCGGGAAGGTGGCGTTACCGTTTTGTGCATTTGGATTTGAGAACGTTGCGCCATTGTCTGCCGACCAAGCATAGGTACTAATGGTAGCATTATAGGAAATATCTTTAAAGGATATGCTACCGCCTGCGCAAACAGTATAAGCACCATTAACCGATAGAAAATCTGCGATTGGAGCACAACCGGCGGTATTATTGATACCAGTCGTCACATGATTTGTGGTTGAAACAACATTGTTTCTGCCACTAACACTGCTATTGAGTGTACCGCGAATAACGGCTGTTTGGTCGGAGGTAAAGTTTTTAGGACAAGAGGAGTAGTCCATAATATTCTCAACATTTGCTTGACCAGCAGCATATAAGGTAGTGGTACTTGAACAGTTATTTCCGCTCATGGAAGAAGGACATGTTGAAAAGTAGCCCATGGTTGGAGGCGTGTCCAGCAGACCGTCGTCACCACAAGAGACACCGGGATTATTAGTATTTCCAAAGGTGTGGTCTAGTCCTAACCAGTGTCCTAATTCGTGGGTTAAACTTCTTGCTTGCAAGCCACTCAGATAACCATAGTTATAGACAATGGCATCAAGATTAGAACCCGTTTGCCATGTTCCAGGCTTGTAGGTATACCCAACAACAATACCATTTTGACCTGCTTGAGCCACAATATCCTTAACAATAATAATGTTCAAGTAACGGGATGGATTCCATGTAATGCCACTATATAGTGCAGTTAGGTTACCAGTGCGGTCCCATGTTGTTCTTGTATCGTATCGGTGCACAATGCCATTTGTACAATTACCATTAGGGTCCTTTTTAGCCAACATCAATTTAATATCTGAAGCGATATACCGTTTGCGAAAAGGCTGGGCAATGGTGCCTGTATCGCTACCAATTCTGGCAAGGTCTCTATTCACTTGATCAATTGCAGCAATAACAGATGCATCAGAAATATTTTCGGAGCCACCTGTATGCAGGATATGAACGACCACAGGGATTGTGTAAACTACAGCTGAAGTTGCCCCTTGCTGGTTTTGATTGAGTTTTTCTTGTTCGAAAGCTTGCTTCAACAGGACTTGGTTTGCCAAGTAGTTGGTGCGTGCCTGAGGGTCATTTTTAAATGCCTCTTCCATAACGTCATAGGTTTTACATGGGATAATTTTTTTATCCTGCGCATAACCATTTATTCCGGTTAGAAGGGAAAGGGTGCAAAGTACGGACGTAAGTTGTTTTTTCATCGCTTAGCCTAGTTATTATTATTTTGATTCTGGTTTAATATTACTGTTTTTTAGTTGTTCGAATGCCATCATGTTGTTAAGTGTTTTCTGCATGCCTTCGGGACTTCCATCGAGGAATATCACATTGCCTTTTCCATCTTGAGCGAAATTGCGGATTGCCTCCGTCCACATACTGAAAAGAATCAGTGATGCGTCAAGGTTTGCCTCTTCCATTTCCTTAGCAGCACCAGCCATCCCTTTAGCCACTTCGTGACGGAACAAGGCAATGCCTTCTCCTTTTAGTCGACTGGCTTCTTTTTCTGCTTGAGCGGATATTTTTATAAAGTTACCCTCCGCTTCTGCGGCCTTGGTGCGCGTAATGAGCAAGGCTTGACCTTCATTTTCTGCTGCAGATTTCAAATTGTTACTTGCAACCACTTTAGCCATCGAACGCATAACTTCCTCATCAAATGTGATATCGTTTAATTGCAAATCAATCAAATGATACCCCCACTCTTCTAGGGTCCTGTCCAATTGTTCCTTTACTGCCTCAACAATTTCTCTGCGTAGAATCAGGACTTCTGCTTGTTTTTTGGTGGCGACAAATGCTCTGACAGAGCCCTCTACCGAGCGCACAAGTGCTTGCATGAAATTGCGATCGTCTACAAATTTAAACGCCACATTTTTAATGGTCTCCTCATCGCTATTGATAACCGAATAGAGCAACATGGCTGTAAAATTAACATTGGCTTGATCTACCGTAACCGCCTGAAAACCAAGTTCTGCGCTCCTGTTTTGGACCGAAATCTTTTTAAAAACGCGTTCAATTAGGGGGATCTTAAAATTTAAACCTGGTCTTAAAATACGGTTGAATTTACCGAAGACGGTAGTAATGGCAATGGTTCCTTGCTGCACTGTCGCAAACGATAAGATGATCAAAATGATCACTGGGACAAGTAATGGTAAAAGCATAAGCCTATATTTGTATAAAGATAAGCAATTTCCGCATAGAATTCCACCTGATTATCGGTTGAAAAAGGACTTTAATAAGTGGTATTATTTGTGTTTTATCTGGCTCTGTTTTTATGGGGTAGAGGCACAAGAAAAGCAAGGAACACCTGTAAAGGATTCCATTCCTGAGCATATTCGGTATTTCGAAGCAGCCAATAAGGAAATAGATTCCCTTCGCTATGATGCTGCCATTAAACTCTTCAAAAAGGCGATAAAGAAAAAAAAGGATTATTGGGAGGCCTATCAGCGTTCAGCTTTTGCTAAATACAAGAAAGCGGACTACAGGGGGGCCATTGAGGACCTTGATCATGCTGAAAAATTAACCAATTGGATGTTCGATATATATAAACTCAAGGGGATGGTTTTTTATGCGAGTAAGGATTTTAAAAATGCCAAAAAATTCCTCGACACTGCTGTTACAATTAGTGAGGAAAACAAAATTGAAGATGCTGAAGTTTACTATTACCAGGCTTTATTAATGTATGCTGGTAAGAGTTATAAACAAGCCCTTACAAGCTGTGAACACGCCCTTGAATACGATGCAAAATTTGTTGAGCCCATGTTACTAAAAGGAGAGGTTCGTTTTGCGATGAAGGATTATAATTATGCGATTAAGGAATTGAATTTAGCCATTTTAGCCATGAAGGATAAATTGGATTACAAGGCCTATTATTACCGGGCTAGAAGCAAATTTGAAATAGGTGATTACAAGGGGGCTATTGCTGACTGGAACATCTATATTGACAATACAAAAAAAACAGAAGAAGCCTTGATTTCTCGAGCTGCTGCAAAAATTAATGCGGGTGACAATAGTGGTGCGATTGTTGATTTGGACGAAGCCATTGTAATGAATCCAAAAAACCCTGTTAGCTATTGTTACCGAGGCGTAGCGAAGGGGGGGAATAAAATGCTGAATGAAGCACTAAAGGACCTCGATTATTCGATTAAGCTAAAGTTTGATTATTCTACTGCCTATGTGAATCGCGCAGCCATTAAAATGGCCAAGAAGGATAGAAAAGGGGCTTGTGAAGATTTGGAGAAAGCTGATGGATTGGGCAACGAGTTAGCAATTCGCCTCATTGAGCAATACTGTAAACACTAAAGGTTAATTCCATTTAGCGGGGACCACTAATTCAAAACGAGGAATCACAATATTGAAAGTTGCTTTCGTTAGAAGATCTTCAAAGGTGTAATATCCTTCCATATAACCTAATTCAGATTTAAGATTACAACCGCTATTATAGCCATAACGTTGGCCGGGCATCAAAACAGGGTTCTCACCCACGACTCCATCCCCATCCACAATGCGGGTGTCACCAATGGAATCAAATATATCCCAATGCCGCTTTTGCAATTGTACGGTTTTGTCACTATGGTTTTCAATGGTAATAAAGTAGACGAAAAAATAGTGATTTTCAGCAGGAGCGCTTTGCTCGTGCCAATATTTTGCTTCGACTGAAACTTCAATATTGTGAGTGCTTGTCCGAACCATTTACCCGCTAATTTAGATTTTTAGGCCTTATTCTTTCAGTCAATAGCTTACTTTAACAATTTACCCCTTTTCATTTACCAATAACCTTGCGATACAATTGCTCATACTGCGGCAATACCGCATTAACGTCAAATTTTTGTGCCTGATGATAGGCATTTGATTTAAATTGGTTAAGCATAGCTGGATTTTTGAGGAGTCGTACCGCACATTGTGCCATGGCCTCAATATCGCCCACATTGCAGAGGTATCCTGTCTTTCCATCCAAATTAACTTCTGGCAAGCCGCCGCTATTTGTACTGATGACCGGTACCTTTGCCGCCATGGCTTCAAGAGCGGCAAGACCGAAGCTCTCGGTTTCTGAAGGCAGAATAAATAGGTCCGCAATGTTCAGTATTTCTTTAGGGTCTGCCACTTTTCCTGCACAAGTGACCTCGTGCTGCAACCCCAACTGTCTAACTAACTGTTCAATTCCTTGTTTTTCAGGGCCCTCTCCCACCAAAATCAGTCGAGCAGGCAATTCCTTGCGCACCATTTCAAATATTCGTACCACATCCTCCACTCTTTTCACCTTTCTAAAGTTGGAAATGTGCACCAAAACCGCTTCATTATCTGGGGCGTACCGGTTCTTTATCGCTTTATCACTCAGAATTGCGTACTCCGACAAATTGATGAAATTGGGAATGACATCAATGCGGTTATCGATTTTAAAAGTATTGAGAGTATCCTTTTTTAGGCTTTCTGATACGGAGGTAATCGCATTGCTATGGTTCAGGGAAAAACGAATGACGGGTTCGAATGCGGGATCTCTGCCAACCAACGTAATATCGGTACCGTGTAGGGTAGTCACATAGGGTAACCAAATCTTTTTAGACTTAAGGATTTGTTGGGCGGTGTATGCAACCGAGGCATGAGGGATGGCATAGTGCACATGAAGAATATCCAATTGCTCGTAAACTGCCACGTCGACTATTTTACTTGCCAATACACTTTCGTATGGCTGGTAATCAAACAAGGGGTAATCGTTAACACTAAACTCGTGGTAGAATAAATTTTGATTAAACAAATTGAGTCGAAATGGCTGGCTATAGGACATGAAGTGCACCTTGTGTCCTTTATTTGCTAGAGCAATTCCTAATTCTGTTGCCACAACGCCACTACCTCCGTAGGTAGGAAAGCAAACCATCCCTATATTCATATATCTTAACTAGTTAGTAAAGGTAACACTATTGAAGTGGGGAATAATGTTAATCTGGGTTATCCTTTAAAAAAAGTAATCGATCGGCCACTATTCTTAAATTTTTTATAGAACCTGAAACCTACTACCTTTGTCGCATGAGTTACAAGGTTGAAGGGCTCTTAGCGGACCAAAAAGTGCAATTGGAAGCTGGTGCACTTTTGCCAGTCATGGAAGAGTTCTACACCATTCAAGGAGAGGGATTTCATTCTGGGACGGCGGCCTATTTCATTCGTATAGGCGGTTGTGATGTTGGTTGCCATTGGTGCGATGTGAAAGAAAGTTGGGACGCCAATCACCATCCTTTAGTAGCGGTTACTGACATCATTGAACGCGTGAAAAGTACGCCTGCAAAAAATGTCGTCGTGACGGGTGGTGAACCACTTATTTACAACCTCGTTTTATTGACGCACATGTTGAAACAATCAGGCATTAGTACATTTATTGAGACCTCTGGCGCTTATCCTTTGAGTGGGCAATGGGATTGGATTTGTCTCTCCCCCAAAAAAACGATGCCCCCTTTGTCCGAAATTTACATCATGGCAGATGAATTAAAGGTTATTGTTTATAACCAAAATGACTTTTTTTGGGCAGAGGAACAGGCTGAGCGCACCAAAAAAGGTTGTTATTTATATCTACAACCGGAGTGGAGCAAGCGGGATAAACTCATGTCGAGTATTGTGGAATACGTAAAGGCCCAACCCCGTTGGATGGTTAGTCTTCAGACCCATAAATACATGAACATTCCTTGATTCAGCGGATATAGCCGCGGTCAATGGCAAATTTCACCAAACCAAGCACACTCTTTGTACCGGTCTTTCGGAAGATGTTTTTTCTGTGCGTTTCTACAGTTCTTTCACTGATGAAAAGTTCGCGCGCTATTTCCGCATTGGTCAATTCCTTTGCAATGCATTCAATAATATCGATTTCCCGATCCGTTAGTGTGACCCCCTCACTGATTGGTTGCTGCACTGCTTCTAAAGTCG
>CANGWA010000025.1 GCA_947457335.1 Sphingobacteriaceae bacterium | reverse complement strand
TTTATGTTACCAGAAGAAGGATTTGGTTTTTCAGATTACTACCACACTGGCTTTACGCGTCCTGATTACAACCGGTTTAAATTCAATTTTCAGCAGGGGCATAAGCAGGTAGTAATCAAAGTAAGGTACCTCTGACGATTTCTCGTTTTCGATAATCAGATTCTAATAGCGTGAAGACTATTCAGTGGTTTTAATAAAACGTGAGCGTGCGACGCCCTTATCAAATCTTGCTTCAATGATATAGAGTCCCCCAGGAATACTACTTAAATCGACTTCAGAAGCACCAGAAGGCACTTCTAACTGCAACAGAGCACTACCAGTTAGATTCATGATGCTGATAGTAGCAGGATGTTGTAAATCAATGTTCAACAACCCAATCACAGGAACCGGATAAAGCTTTATTTCTAACTCCGGTTGGTATTCATTCAGCGCCGTGCATTTGCTAACGACCACCGTAAAGGTTTTAGTAGAAGTGCAACCGTTGACAGAATTCGTTCCTGACACAGAGTAATTTAAGGTAGTGCTTGAGGAAGGGGTTGTAATTTGCAGGGTTGGTGTTAGATGCAAGGAAGTCCACGTGTAAGTGGATGCACCACTTACAGTATAGGTATGCTTCTCGTTGCTACAAACGGTGAATACGCCACTCACACTTAAGGAGGGTGCAATTGCATTGACTTGTAGTACTTGCAACACCGTATCGGTGGCGCCGCAATCGTATTCGACCATCATTTTAGTAGTATAAGTGCCAGCGGAGTTATATGCATGGGAAGGACTGCTAAGAGTGGATGTATTAAAAGCGGAGGAGGGGTCTCCAAAATTCCATTTAATGCCAGTAACTGTTGAGGTGGCGGCGCAGCCTGCAGAGGATTGAATAACAGGAGCCGTAAAGGAAGAAGTGTTACAGGTTAAGGTGTAGGTGAAGGGAGGGACACCCTTTTTAAAATTACAAATGAAATTAGGGATACTCCAAATGGTTGATTTGGGCTGAATGGACTGTCCCAAATCCACATAATTACACGCCATACCCAACGCATTGGGATTATTGATGACCCCTAAATAATCTTGATTGAAACGAGCGATGTAGATTTTTCCATCAGCTGCATTTTGCATGGCGGCTATGCCAGCAGTGCTAGTAAATAAAGTAACACTAGAGCCAGCGATGGCTGAATTGCTACCCGCACACAAATCCCATTGGTACAGTTTTCCTGGCACATATCCCGTGCTTCCATAGAATTTTGTACCATCGGGAGAAAATTCACATCCGTAGGCAGCTGGAATACCTGAGGCAAGGACTACTGAATTGGTAATGGCACCTGTTGAGTTATCAAAGTCGAACAATTCAAAATTTCCAATACTCAACAAACTGAGTCCAAGTTTTTTTCCATTAGGAGAAGTCTTCATGCAACCCGCAAAAGAAGGGTCAGCCGTATGCACCGTGCCAATGGTGGATGTTACCGCCACTGAGTTTAAACCTGCCGCAGTGAGCAAGTAAGCGCAAAATTGATCTGAATTCCATTTGTGCATGATCACCCAAATATCGATGCCATTGCAATGTTTAACGGAGGTTAATTTCTCGGTGGAACTGGTTTGAAGGGTGAAATTCTTAGTTGTAACAGAACCCTGTCCAGACGCCAAGCTCATGTCCACGATGGAATACCCCATTCCACCACCATACGGTCCACTGTTTGTGAAAATATAATAGATAGAAGACGCTCCCGGTTGTTTGGCGATGATCGCCGATTGGGAAGAGGAGCTGTTCCCCATTAATCCATTGCCATTCGGCATTACGGTATGACTGGCAGTGTAAACCTTGATGCCATCGGTATAAAACAAGAGGCTACCAGTTACATCACTAATTGTAGCGCACCCTTCAATTGTACTCATGGCGCCATTGGTAAGGATGGTTGGTGGAGTGGTATTGAAATCAAGACCAGCATTGTTACCGAAATACCAGATATTGGTTTCTTTATTATTGAATTGTGCTTGGGACCATTTGCACATCAAAGCTAAAAGCAGAAACATTGGAAGTTTTAGGTACATTAACTAAAGATAAAAAATTATTATGATTTCTTCGCAATTGCAAGTTGCAAACACTGCATAGAATTGGTAATTTCAAGAATGCTTGCAATCATTGAAAAATATGGTTTTTACCGTTTAACCCTTTTACCAACGGGGTTGGCCATTGTTATTGGCGCTCTCTATTATAGCATTTTAGGCATGGGCCTCATCGGTGTTCTAGTTATGGTATTCGGCTTTTTGAACAAGTGTTTATTGTTGGGGCAATGTGAAATAAAGGAGCCACAAACGGCAAACCACAAAACGCCTCTGCCCAAACCTTAAGCAGTTACCATGACGACCTATTCCAAATTTGAATCCGACTTTAGGGTGCGCCCCGACGACCTTGACATGTTTCAGCACGTGCACAACAGCAAGTATTTTGATTACGTGTTAGCCGCCAGATACGATCAAATGGAACGCTGTTATGGCATGTCGATGGATGCCTTTCTAAAACGCGGTTACGGCTGGGTGGTGCAAACGGCGCATGTTGACTACAAACGTCCCCTTGGTTTAGGCGATTATTTCATTGTGCGCACAGGCATTGTAACCATCAATGCCAAGGGGTGTCGTGTTGAATTTACCATACTGAACAAAGCCACTGGTAAGGTCTGTTGCGACGGTTGGTTTGATTACGTGATGATTAATTTGCAAACTGGCAGGGGTGAAATTGTGCCGGAGGATGTTATTGAAAAATACACCGTTTAACCTCTAGTGCCTTACCTCAGCAGTAAAACTTTACCTGTGGACTCCCCCACTTTTCCACCTGGCACACGCCAATTGATTTTCCACGTGTACACCCCTTGGGAGTAGTCCTTTCCATCCCATTGTGCAGTATCATCCGTAGTATAGAACACTTGATGACCAAAACGATCATAGATAGAAAGTTTATAGTCTAAAAATCCTGTGGAATAAATTCTAAACCCATCGTTGAGTCCGTCGTCGTTTGGGCTAAATACATTTGGCGCATAGATAGCGTAATCCCTCACAGTTACACAAACAACATCACTAACCTTACAGCCCGTGGTATCGGTCATTGTAACGGTATAACAACGGTCGGCGAAAGGTGTAGTAACCGTTGTAGCACAAGAATCACACGACAGTATCTCTTCAGAAAACCATTTGAATTTCCCTTCGCCAAGCGCCCTTAATTTCATCTCATCACCAAATTTCACGAGTGTATCTCGACCAGCAAACACGGTAGGTGAAACCACTGTCACAGCTACCGTTTCGGCATCGGCACAACCAAAAGCATCATAGGCAAGAACAGTGTACACCATACTAGCCGTCGGCGACAAAATGGCCGTTGCTTTATCGTTGATCACTACTTGCGATGCTGGGTACCAATAATACGTTTTGCCTCCAGCAGCTGTAACATTGACTTGTTTCCTTTCGCACACCTTGGCATGGTCTACCACCACCGCTTTTACCTCTGGGTGCACGAACAATTGTATGGATCGTGTGGCGGTACAGGCTGTGTTGCTATTTTGATAAGCCGTCACTAACACATTTAGATTAGACGTCAAGGGCACAGTGGTTGCGGTATTCGCCGTTGTTGGTTTATACATGCCTGGAGGTCCCCATTGAAAATTATCTGCTCCAGTTCCTGTTAAGATAACTGGTGTGGAAAAACAAACGGTATCTTTTGAGGCGGATACATTGATAATGGGTGCATCAGAAACGAGTTGGGTAAACGTAAGGGAGGAAGTACACTGCGTGTTCATGCCTGTCAAGGTATAAATGGTAGTGGCAGTTGGTGAGATGGTGATAAACGACGCGTTCGTACCAGGTGGATCGATGGTATAACTTAGCCCACCTGTGAACGTATAGCTACGCGATCCACCGCCACAGATAACGGAAGGGCTGGGCGAAAGACTGACAATGGGCGCAGGTATGACCGTTACATTGACTGCCGATAAGGCGGAGGGGCCGCACGAAATATCGGACAAATAAAATACTGTGTCCTTTTTTAGCACCGTTACTTCAACCGTTTGCGCACCACTGATGGTGAGTCCCGCACCAGACATCCACGCCCCGCAAGAAAGATTACAGGACAAGGTGGTCGTTTTTCCACTGCACACTTTTAATTGCGCTAGAGGTGTTGTGTTGCCGGCCACCCCAGAATTGCAACCAACCAATTTCATAAGCCAAATATCGTAGGCGCCACCGCCATAGACAATTTGGTGTGCTGAAGCTGTAGTGAAATTGGATGCAGCTGATCCTGTCGATCCACACAATACAATATCTCCACTGTTTGTGGTGGTCACATTCGTCCATTCCTCAGAATTAACACCCCCTAGGTAGGACCCCCATTGATAGAGTCCATTTACATCAAAGCACTCCACAAATCCATCGGAAGAACCGCCACCGTATAAATCTTGAAAGGTACATGCCGTTGACAGTTTCCTGCCCGAATTGCCACTGGTGGTACCTGACAAATAAATGTAACCATTACTAGCGGAGCAGACGGCATAATTTTCATTGGCTATTGATCCAAAAAAAGTAGCCCAAACACGGGTGCCATTGGTATTGAATTTTACCAACAAAGCGTCGAAACCGCCGGCATTGGTGGGTTGGTGAACGCTTGCTGTGACAAGCGTGGCATTTGTAGATGCGGTTGCACCTGACACATAAATGTCGTTTATGTAACAACTCACTTTGTATAAATTATCCCCGTTGTTTCCGCCGTAGTAGGTACTCCAAACGCGCGAGCCACTTGGCGAGAATTTAGAGATAAAGCCATCGGTGTTACCGTTGTAAACGGATTGAAAAGCTCCGCTAGTGCCGAAGTTGTTGGAAGTAGAGGATGTAATGCCACAGATGGCTATATTGCCATTACCATCGACGTCGCAGGAGAAACATTCATCGAGTAAAACACCGCCCATATAGGTGCTCCATACTCTTGCACCCCCGGTGGTGAACTTTGCTAACACACCATCCAGGTGTCCCCCTCCATTCAATGATTGATACATGCCGGCCGTACCCATCACTGAATAGCTACCGCTACTTCCTACAATGTAAATCGCAGCATTAAAATCACTTTCGCCGGAATAGAGATAATCTTCTTTCTCACCCCCTAAAAATGTTGCCCACAAACGGTTGCCACCACTATCGAAGGAGGCGATAAATCCATCATAAGTCCCACCGCCGAAAACCGATTGAAAACAGCCGTTTGTGCAGTGTACTGCTGGATTGGTGGTAGTGGTTATTCCAACAATATACACCTTACCAGAAGGGTCAAGAAAACATCCATTCGCAGCCTCTTCACCACTGCCACCGTAGTAAGTGGCCCATTGCCGTATTCCGGCAGCATTAAATTTCACCAGCAAGGCATCACCATGAAACGAGCCAGTCCCCCCATAGGTTTGTTGATAGGCTCCAGTAGTAGCAACGTCACCTGAAGCAGATTGTGTTTCACCCGTAACATAAATATTTCCAGCATTATCAGTTACTGCATTTGCTGAAATCTCTGCAGAAGCCCCACCGTAGTAGGTACCCCATGCTACAACAAGCGGATCAATAATGCCTGATTCACCCATTTGCCAATCAGGAATAGAGAATGACACTTCATTATCATTGATTTTCCATTGCCCTCTAAAAGAGTGGTTACCTTGAAAGATAAGCGGTGCTGGTTCCGCTATCACTCCATTGGCAGAAGCAATGAGTAACTCTCCGTTTTTGCCGATAGACAATTTAGCACCCGAAAATTGTAATCGAATGGCATGGTAATCTGCGTCCTTTGTCAACACATATTCATATTTCAACTGTCCCCCTTTAAAAAACCAGCGGACATCAATACCTGCATACAGATTGCGCAATAGTAAGGAGGTTGTTGCATTTGCCAAATAGTTGCCATTTTCGTTGAAATACGATTCCTGGTAGTTGCTCAAAGGTGCGTACTCCGGCTGATTCCAATTGGCCTGCAACCACTGAGCATCTATTCGAGATAAGCTCAAGGAATCGAATCGAAATTTAGCCCGATGCCTATCTGTAGTATTTAATTGACCCCCGTAATAACGTGTAAACTGGTAGCTAAATCCACCGCGTTTCAAAAACCAATTTGCACCGCAAGTAGAAGTTGAGAATAAAACAGAGGTGTTAGGCATACCAAATTGGTCCCTGACCTGACCTTTGTTTTCCACAAAATTAAATGCCCCGCGTGAAAATACCGCGTTTACTAGGAGTAAAAAAGCAAGTATGCGGATACAATGTGCCACTCAATAAAGATATGAAAGTCTGACGAACTGGCTTCTTTTACTCCATAATCGGAGGAAGTTGCTTTTTAAACGGACTTATTAAGTGGAAGTGTAGCGAGACGTAGTTCATGCAATTGTTCTTGGCTTATTTCGGATGGCGCATCAATCATGACATCGCGTCCCGCATTGTTTTTAGGGAAAGCGATGAAATCCCGAATATTATCGGCTCCACCGAGCAACGAACACAGGCGATCAAAGCCAAAAGCAAGTCCACCATGTGGCGGCGCACCAAACTCAAATGCATTCATTAAAAAACCAAATTGCTTCAGAGCCTCCTCTTTTGAAAAGCCGAGTATCTCAAACATTTTAGACTGTAGCTCACTACTGTGAATGCGTATACTGCCGCCACCTACCTCAACACCATTGATTACTAAATCGTAGGCGTTTGCGCGCACTGCACCAGGATTTGAAGATAACAAAGCAATGTCCTCAGGTTTAGGTGAAGTAAATGGATGGTGTTTGGCATGCCATCGTCCCGCTAATGATGCAAGTAAATTTGGATCCCCATCGTTCCATTCCAACAGAGGAAAGTCTACCACCCAGAGGCATGAGAATGTGTCCTTATTGCGCAATCCCAAGCGATTGCCCATTTCTAAGCGCAACTCACTCATGGCTTTACGTGTTTTTGTTTCGGGACCCGCTAAAACTAAAATCAGATCCCCCGTGCCGGAATTCAATTCTTTAGCCCAACCGCTCAATTCCTCGTCGTTGTAAAATTTATCTACACTGCTCTTTACCGTACCATCGGGATTATGTCGTGCGTAAACCAAGCCAGTTGCTCCAATCTGTGGACGTTTCACCCACTCCGTCAGCTCATCAATTTGTTTACGTGTCCATGCAGCAGCCCCTTCTGCATTGATGGCCAGAACAACCTCTGCATCATCAAACACCTTGAAGTTTTTCCCTTTCACCAATGAAGAAACGTCATGGATTTTCATTCCAAAACGTGTATCTGGCTTGTCATTTCCGTATTCGCGCATGGCCTGTTCATAAGTCATACGGGGCAGAGGTGGTAAATCGATATCCTTAATTTTCTTAAACAAATGACGTATCATCCCTTCAAACACTTGTAGAACATCCTCTTGTTCTACAAAGCTCATTTCGCAATCAATTTGCGTAAACTCAGGTTGACGGTCTGCTCTCAAATCTTCGTCCCTGAAACATTTCACAATCTGGTAATAGCGGTCAAATCCGCTCACCATCAGCAATTGTTTGAAGGTTTGAGGGCTTTGTGGAAGGGCATAAAACTCACCAGGATTCATTCGGCTTGGCACCACAAAATCGCGTGCCCCTTCGGGCGTGGATTTGATGAGAACAGGTGTTTCAACTTCAATAAATTGGAGCGAGTCGAGGTAATTTCTTGTTTCGAGAGCCAATTTATGACGCAGTTCAAGATTTTGACGAACCGTATTTCTGCGTAAATCAAGGTAGCGGTACTTCATACGCAATTCATCCCCACCATCGGTATGATCTTCAATAGTAAACGGCGGTGTTACAGCACTATTTAGGACAACAAACGTCGTCACCTTGACTTCAATTTCACCCGTTGGCATCATGAGATTTTTGTTCTCACGTTCAATTACCGTTCCGGTAATTTGTAAAACAAATTCCCTGCCAACGCTTCTTGCCTTTTCAACCAAATCTGAATTCCAGTTGGTATTAAAAGCTAATTGGGTAATACCATAGCGGTCGCGCAGATCAATAAACGTCATACCACCTAAATCACGACTCTTCTGAACCCACCCAGTCAAAGTAACAGTTTTGTGAATATCGGTGAGGCGTAATTCGCCACAGGTATGTGTACGTAACATAAATCTGAATTTGCAGCAAAATTAAGGCTTTTCGGGCAGGGAAGGAAGCACAAGATGTGGCAAAAGCGCATTTATCCGTGCAGTAAGCTCTATTAAATGCGAAGATTGGCTACCAGGTATAGCATGAAGGGGGCGGTGAGCCAATGCTTTCCGATACTTTGTCAGAAGCGGTAAGGTATTGAGCGTAGCAGCGCTCATCCATGTTTCAATAAATTTTTCCCATACATAGTCCACGGCCAGTGCATTCGGGTGAATCAAATCCCCCTCATAAAAGCGATAATCCCTTAAATCATCAGTAACCAACTCGTATGCGGGAAAATAATGACACCGGTCTTTCTTTGATAATTCTTCAGCTGTCAAGAGCAGGGTCGCTTTCGATCGGTTATTTTCTTCGAGACCGTCTGACACGTATTTGACCGGTGACACAGTAAGCAATATGTTTAGATGTGGATAGGCTGCTAAAAGTGGCGTAATTGCTTTATCCAAAACAGCAACACATTCATCAACCGCCCAACGGCGCTTTTCGAAAAGGCTGTTTGGTAATTTGTGGTTATTGGTAACCCATTCCATCCCTTTATATTTGTAAGCCACGGCTGTGCCAAGTGTCAGGACCAAAACATTGGTGGATTCCATAAAAAGACGGCAGCCCCTTCTAAACTCGGTCAGGACCTGGAGCAGTTCTTCCTCTGTATTACCGCGCAAATTTTGTACTTCCAGAGAGGCCACCCTTCCATCGCGTTGCACAAATAAGGATCGATTTGGAGATACCGTTGTATAAAGGTGATTCAAAAAATTAGCGATGGCGACAGGTGAATAATAATTGCCACCGGGATTAGATAACACATTAAAAAAATTGTCTTGCAAGCGTCTGCCGATATGTTCTGAAAAACAAGACCCCACCAACATAAAGCGGTGCGCATGTTCCATTTTAAAACCTCCTGGAGCTGGTTGATATCCTAGGTTGAATTTCAATTCAAAGAATTAAATTTTTCCTTCAAAAAGTTATTAGCACTTTCATAATTGTTTTCTATTACACCATCAAGTATTGCATCTTTGAGTGCGTTTTTGAGCACACCGACTATTTTACCTGGAGGCAACTGAAACATTTCCATGATTTGTTCCCCACTGATGGGTGGTTGCCAATTGCGAATGCGGTCCTTCTCCTCCAGTTCCACTAACTTTTCACGTACTAATTCGAAATTGGCCAAGTAACGTTTCATTTTATTGGGGTTCTTGGTGGTGATATCGCTCTCACACAATATCATCAAGGAATCGATATCATCACCAGCCTCGAATAATAAACGCCTCACAGCGCTATCCGTCACTTCAGATTTTGACAGTACAATTGGTCGCAAGTGAAGTTGTACAAGCTTCTGCACAAACTTCATGTGCTCGTTTAATGGTAGTTTAAGTGCGGCAAAAATCTTTGGCACCATGCGCGCCCCTTTATCCTCATGGCCATGAAAGGTAAATCCAACGCCTGGTTCAAAACGTTTGGTAGCAGGTTTAGCAATGTCATGCAACAACGCTGACCACCGTAACCACAAATCCTCGCTTTTGCGTGCAGTGTTATCCAGCACTTCCAAGGTGTGATAAAAATTATCCTTATGGGAAAGCCCATTCACGGTGTCTACCCCTTTTAATTTATACACTTCAGGAAAAATGATTTCAAGTAAGCCACTTTCCATCAGAAGAATAAATCCCACAGAAGGAATTGGGGATAGTAAAATCTTATTCAATTCAACATGAATTCGCTCTTTAGAAACAATTCTTATCCTTTCTCGATTTTCAAGAATTGCCTTAAAGGAAGCATCGTCAATTTCAAAACCCAGTTGTGATGCAAAACGAATTGCACGCATCATGCGCAGAGGATCATCACTATAGGTTATTCCAGGCGCCAATGGGGTACGAATAAGACAATTGTCCATGTCCTGCATGCCATTGAATGGATCAAGCAACTGACCACGAACATGGCTAGAGACGCCAATTGCTAGGGCGTTGATGGTAAAATCCCTACGGTTCTGATCATCTTGTAAAGTTCCATCTTCCACAACCGGCTTTCGAGAATTCCTATCGTAGCTTTCCTTTCGCGCACCAACAAATTCGATTTCATAATCCCGCCATTTAACTTGGGCCGTACCAAAATTCTTGAACGTGGCAATATGGGCCTCGTTCCCTAACTTTTGATGTACTCTCTCTGCCAATGCCAAACCTTTTCCTGTGGTCACAATATCTATATCCTTTACAGGGCGTTTTAGAAAGAAATCGCGAACATAGCCGCCTATGGCATAAGCATCCACCTTCAGTTCATCAGCTGAGTCGGCAATTATCCTGAAAATTGGTTCTTCTAGAAAGGGGTACACGCTGCGAAATTAGTGTTTTGAAAAGGAATACCTCTTGCGTTAATCAGAATTTTTTGTTATATTGAAGAAATAGCATTTTTCGTAATCAAAGGATCAAAGTTGATCCAACTTCTTGTGACAAGTTAACTTCTAAATGTTGCCAGCCAATTCATAGCGGTTTGGAAACAAAATTGCACAATCTCCCAACTGATAGCTTTTTCAAAAAAAAAGAGCGTTAGCGCGCTCTTCTCTTTTTTTCTTTTATGATCAATCCTAATTCCCTACCTGTTTGACCCTTTACACTTGTATTTTCCATTGCCCTACGTATCAAGTAAGGCAGAACCTCCTTAACAGGGCCATATGGAACGTATTTAGAAACCTTGTACCCATCTGCTGCTAGGTTATAACTAATATGGTCACTCATCCCATACAATTGCGAAAAATAAATGCGGGTATCCGCATGGGGAATCCCTTTTTCATTCATTCGCTGTGCAAGTAACGCTGAGCTTTTTTCATTGTGCGTTCCCGCGCAAAAAGCAGTCATCTCGAGGTGATTAACGCACAATTCCACTGCTCTATCATAGTCACGGTCAGTTGCTACCTTATCCGGCTGAATGGGTGAAGTATAGCCCAATTGGGCAGCCCGTTCACGCTCTTTTTCCATATATGCACCACGAACCAGTTTAGCCCCCAAGTGTACACCGCGCTTGCGGGCTTCTTCAATACTCCAGT
This sequence comes from Sphingobacteriaceae bacterium, assembly GCA_947457335.1. GTDB lineage: Bacteria > Bacteroidota > Bacteroidia > B-17B0 > Aurantibacillaceae > Aurantibacillus. The sequence continues at coordinate 6,860 of CANGWA010000025.1, read as the reverse complement.
TGAGATAATCGTACCTGTCGTGACGATACAACTGAAAGGTATTGTAGACGATAGCGAAATCTTTGTTGCAACGCCAGATGTTTTCATTTGCTAAATCATCAATAGCCTGCTGAATCCAACTTTCTTCGGCATCAATAAATACAGGTTGCTTGTTGGCAACGGCCGTGTCACAAATCGCTGCTACACGTGCACGCACGCGTTCCCATTCCTGAGACTCTTCTTTGGTGAGGACCGCGCGTGCGGTTACCTTTTCAAGTAACCCAAAGCGTGACAATCCCGTGACCTTAAATACACAAAAAGGAATGTTTTTATTCTGTCGTGCCATTTCAAAAGTAGCAATGGTTTCATCACGGCAGTGATCGAAATCTGCTTCACTTTCTTTCCCCTCAACACTATAATCAAGAATGCCACCAATCCCATATTTTCCGAGCTCATTGATAGCATTAGAACAATCGTTGATATTTTCACCGCCAACAAATTGACGAAAAATGGTGCGTTTTATTAACCCACCCATTCCCAAACTTAATGCCACGGGCGCAAGTGAGGCCCCCATTTTCACGAGACCGGGATTACCGATCAGTTTAAACAGCCAGTAAGAGCGGTTTAAATCGCCACCATTCTTTGCTTGAAATGCTGTTTCTGTATTATCGAATGATACCATAATTATAATTTAGTAACCGAAGACATCCTGAAGTGTGAGAAATTTAACTGAACCATATTTCTCAAGCACCTTTTGATCTAACAATTCTTTATTGCCCAATACGACAATGGTTCTTGGTTTATTCTTAATAACACGGTTTTGAAACTGCACCACATCGTTGTAAGTGTAACGGGAAACATTTTCAAAAATAGATTTGCGGATATCCACCGTATTTCCAAGTTGCTCAGCTTGTAGATAATTAAAAAGTATTTCAGCGCGATTAATGCGTTGGGTGCGAATCTCTTGAATGATCATCTCCTTCGCACCTTTAAATGTACCATCCGCCTTAGGCATGTTGTCAAGCAAGGCCGACAAGCCTGCCATCGCTTCATTGAGTTTATCTGCTTGCGAACCAATGTATGCCTGATTAAAATAATGCTTTGTACGCTTGTTCGGTTCTTGGTAGCGCGCATAGGTGGAATAAGCAAGGGCTTTTGACTCCCTTAAGTCCTGAAATAATACCGAGCTCATACCGCCGCCAAAGTAATTGTTATAGAGGTTTACGATTGGCACTTGTGCTGGATTGTATGCTTCTCCATTACTCAACATCAAAATCTCAGCTTGTTTCATATCATAATCGATTACCCAAACATTTTTACCAAGGTTTAATTCAGGAAATTGAACCGCTTGTGGTACTGGCTTTAATTGCGTTGGAGTCATGTGATAAGCATCGAGATGAGCCTTAACAGCTGCGGCATCGCGGGGACCATAGTACAGCACCTTGTGTTCGTATCCTGTTAAAGAGGAAATGAAATCCGAAATCATTTGAGGGGTAATGGACTTGAGTTCTGCATCACTCATCACATGTGTAAATGGATTTTGAGCACCAAAGCGTGCGTAGCTTACCATTGCCCGTAAAATCACCCGCTTTTGCAATTTATTATCGTTGCGCTCCTTAATAATATCCCCAATCAAATTGCTCAATACCGCTCCATCCACCACAGGGTTCTTCAGTAATTTCTCAAATACTTTTACAGCATACTCGTAATTATCATTCAAACCGGAAATGCTCACCCATGTGTTTTCTTGATCGCTAAAAACATTAAACGAACAGCCAAGTTTGTAAAACTCTTGTTGAACCTCTGCGGCTGATTTACCATCACCAGCAATGTAAGGAATGTACTTGACAGCAATCGGCAACAACTTACTGTTATTGCTACCCATATCAAACTTATAGTACAATTCAAACAAATTGTTTTCTGTGTTTTTATTGTAAAGAACGGTAATGCCAGACTTCAATGTCAACTTGGTCACATCTGTTGCGTAATCGATGAATTTTGGCTGAATAGGTGCTGGTACAGCATTCTCAATCGACTTCACAAAGGGAGAAGCATTATCACGGTCCACGTCCACCGGAGTAATCGCTGGTTTTTCAACCTTGATAACCGTCTTGTCCTCCCCAATTCGTTTGTAAACTACCACATAATTATCATTCGAGAATACCCGATTGGCATAGGCCATAATATCCGCCTTTGTAATAGCATTTAAACGGTTCATGGAATTTACTTGGTACTGCCACGGCAAACCATGTACAAAGGCTGTTAACATGGCGTCTGCACGTGTCCCGTTTTGCTCATATTCCTTTGTGCGCTTTAATTTCATATCGGTCTTCACCGCCTCAACCAACCAATCGGGAAACTCACCCTTTTTTACTAAGTCAATTTGCGACAGGAGCAGGCGCTCTACTTCTTCAAGCGATTGACCCTCTTTAGGCTCACCGGAAAAGGTGAACATCCCATAATCCTTCAACTGATAAAAATAAGAACTACTGTTCAGCACCTTTTGAGCCTGATTCAAATTCAAATCCAACAAACCTGCTGTTCTGTTGAATAGAATACCATTCAAGAGATTGCCCAGATCCACATCGGATGTACCATCCGCACCGGTTCTGAAAGCCAGATTGACATTTGCGGGTGTAGGGCCAAACACTTCTTTTACTATTTTAGCGTTAATGGGACTTTCTGGCTGGAAAGTGAAGGTTTCAAGGGGTTGTGCTTTCCAATTACCAAAGTACTTTTCTGCTTCTGCATAAACCTTGTCGGGATCAAAATCGCCACTCATAATGATGGCCATATTGTTTGGCACATAGTGTTTGTAGAAATACTTGTTGATTTCCTTCATGGATGGATTTTTGAGGTGCTCAATTGTCCCAATTGTGGTCTGTGTACCATAGGTATGGTTCTTAAACAGCCCCTCAAATGCAGCTTCCCACACCTTGTTATCGTCGTTATCCAAACCTCTATTCTTCTCTTCATAAACAGCCTCCAATTCGGTATGAAACAAACGCAAAACAGGCTTGCGAAAACGCTCTGCTTCTATCTTAAACCAATTGGAAACTTGGTTGGAAGGAATATCGTTCACATAAACCGTTTCATCAAAGGAGGTAAATGCGTTGGTCCCATCGGCCCCAATCGCTGCCAACATTTTGTCATATTCATTGGCAATAGCATATTTTGCAGCAACTCCACTTATACTATCTATCTGATGATATAGCGTCTTACGCTTACTTTCGTCAATTGTCGAACGGTAGACTTCGTAAAGATTCTCAATCTTCTCAATCTCCACTTTCTCCTTTGCAAAGTTCTTTGTCCCAAAAACATCTGTCCCCTTAAACAACATGTGCTCTAAGTAATGCGCTAAACCGGTTGCATTGGAGGGGTCATTCTTGCTTCCTGCCCTTACTGCTATGTAGGTCTGTATACGGGGCGCGTTCTTATATACCGACAAGTACAACTTCATGCCATTTTTTAAGGTGTAGATTCGCACGCCTAAGGGATCGTTGGGTGCGGACTCAAAGTTTGCGACCGGAGGGGCTACAGTAGCCGCCTTCGGCATAGGTTTGCCAGCAGGCTGCTGGGCATAAATGTTCAGACTGAAGGCCGGAACCAATACAGCCAGCAACAAGAATTGTTTCATAGATTAGATTTAAGTCAAAATTAGTAATCAATTTCCAAATCAAACCGCTTTCTGAGCTCCGTCAGCGCAGGATTTTTCTCAGCCATTTCCTTAAAAATATCGGCTGGTTTGTAGGCCTTCTGTGGGGCATCGGATTGGGTCATTTCAACCTCCAAACCAATGGCATAATTCTTTAAGCCCGAGCGAACGCCATCAATAAAAGTCTGACGGAAGCCTCCCAACAATTCACGCTGCGTTTCATTTTGAATGGTAACGAAGATGGTGTTCCTTTCATAACGTAAAGGATTGGACCCGAATAATATACCCATTTGACGAATGGAACTTTCTTTAGCATAACGGCGAACAAACGCAATCACCTCTTCTTCCGTTACGGGCTTGTCTTCCTCTTTTTGAACTTCTTTTTCAGCCACTGCCTGAACGGCTCCACTCATCACGCGTGCCTCCTGAATAGAGAAGGTGGATTTTAACCGCAGTTGTTCGAGATTAATGGTTGGGGCAGTGGCTTGACGAATTGGTTGTTCCTCTTGAACTGGTTTTGCAGGAAGTGATGTTTTGGTATTATTAACTGAAACCTCAGCTATGTCATTTTTTTTTTCGGCTTCAGGTGAAGCCGTCATCTGCGAAAGTTGCAACAAAGTCATTTCGACCAGCAGCCGTTGATTTCGGGCGTTTCGGTAATTAATATCCGTTCGACTAATGAAATTCAAGGCCTTGACCAAGAAATTCACCTGACAGTTTTGTGCCTGTTCAATATAACGTTTGCGTAAGGCATCACCAACTTCTAACAAAACTACTGTCTGTGCATCCTTACTAACTAGCAGATTACGCAAATGTTCCCCAAGACCCGTAATAAAATGATGTCCATCGAACCCTCTTCTCAATATATCATCAAAAGTCAGCATGATTTCTGGAATACGCTGTCCAAGTATGGCATCTGTTAGTTTGAAGTAATAATCGTAATCAAGGACATTGAGGTTGTCTACAACTGCTTTATAAGTCAGGTTGTTCCCCGTAAAGGCAACCATTTGGTCAAAAATGGAACAGGCGTCCCTTAACCCGCCGTCAGCCTTCTGCGCAATTATATGCAGGGCATCGGGCTCAAAAGTGACCTGTTCACTTTTTGCCAAAAATGCCAAGTGCCCACTAATGTCCTCTACTTTAATCCGATTAAAATTAAATACCTGGCAACGCGAAAGAATAGTGGGAATGATTTTATGCTTTTCGGTAGTTGCAAGAATAAATTTGGCGTGACGCGGTGGCTCTTCCAATGTTTTCAAAAAGGCATTGAAGGCAGCAGCACTCAACATGTGCACTTCGTCAATAATGTAGACTTTGTAATCCCCCAATTGTGGGGCTATACGGACCTGATCCACCAGGTTACGAATGTCATCTACAGAGTTATTGGACGCCGCATCCAACTCATAAACATTCAAAGAAGCGCCACTATTAAATGACAAACAGGACTCGCATTGGTCACAGGCCTCGCCGTCAGGGCGAATTTGGCTGCAGTTAATCGTTTTCGCAAAAATTCTTGCACACGTGGTCTTACCAACACCACGCGGACCACAAAATAGATAGGCTTGGGCCAGTTGCTTGGATTGTATGGCATTCTTCAGCGTAGAAGTAATGTGCGACTGTCCCACCACGGTGTTAAAGTGCTGGGGACGGTATTTCCTAGCTGATACAATAAACTGATCCATCAGGAGTTAAATTTACAGGAAGAGCGGAGTAACAAAAAAAATAGTTCTACCAAAAAATGGTTAAATTATTAACTATCTGTTTATAAATCGATGCTGCAAAGTATCTTTAAGCTGTTGATCACTAGAAGCATACTCGTTTTAGTTTCATTTTTCTGCACGCACCTCGGTGCACAAGTCCTGATGAAAGGTGTTGTCTATGAGAACGATTCGCTTGAACCCATGCCATTTGTGATGGTTTTAAACAAAACCTCCGGTCAAGGTTGCATGTCTAATTCCGATGGTTCATTCCAATTACCGGCCGCTCCCAACGACACCCTGCTTTTTTCCTACGTGGGATATGCCCGTCAGAAAGCTACTGCAAAGACACTACGAACAAACCGCTTTGGATTTATCACAGTTTATATGCAACCGCTGTCCTATGATTTACGCCCAGTGGTCATTCAAAGTTTTAAATTAAAGGATTACGAGAGGGAATACATGAACGACATCATTGACCGAAGTAAAATTAGGCCAATCAATGTTGTACAAAGTCCAATTACCGCCCTCTACATGGCATATAGTAAAGAAGGAAGGCAAATCCGCAAGCTTGCTGAAATCTTTAATAAAATACTTATTGAAGAAGCAGTTGAGAAAAAACTCAACAAACAAATCTTATCCAATCTAACTGGGGATGACCACATCGATTTTGATGCGTTTAGAAAATACTGCTACTACCTCTCTGATGAATACATCAGCTCTCACGATGGGGTTGAACTCTACAATAAGGTGATGGACTGTTACCAAAATTACAAGAAAGAAATGCGACCTCGCTCTTCAAATCCTGATTAGTTCCCTGTAAAAATATTTTTCCTGTGTGCTTCCAAATGGCCGATAAACATAGTAAACATACCCGTCACGTATTCTGATACGTTCAGCACTATAATGTGTTAGTTTAAACATGCCTTTTTCCTTTCCATCGCTTGTCCCAATCCGTTTAATGTATTGGTGTCCATCACGGCTATACAATGCATAAATGTGGTCATAGACAGCATCCTTAAACATTTTCTTTTTCCAATCGGTCCATTTTGCAGGATGATGGTAACGTATGGCTGAACTATCCAATAATTTCTGCTCAATGTCATAACGATATAATTTGTCGCGGTAATGATCAAAAATACAAATGGTATCACCTATCAAAAACAATGGGGCATATAACACATCGTAATACTTACTATTCACAAATCCACTTAACAAAGCAGCCGCCATGTATTCGTCAATTCGATATGCATCAGCTGTTCTGCGAGCCTCTAATTGCATACGAGACGACAAGTAATAGTATTCTAAATGATAAAACCGCATTAGGTCTACATCAATTATCTGCCGTATGGTCTGACGAGCGGTATCCACAAGTCGAACTGAATTGTAGTTAAAGGCGGGATAATAATCTACTTGATCACTGTATAACAACTCACCCCTTACCGAATCCTTCACTGGTTCTAAATACTTTTGATAGTCCCTTAATGGAATTTCCTCTATCATTATGCGTTGATTCCAATCCGCTAATC
>CANGWA010000024.1 GCA_947457335.1 Sphingobacteriaceae bacterium | reverse complement strand
AGGGAGCACACAACCATTTGTGCAACGATGTCGCCAAGTAATCCGCTCCAGTGTCTTCAAACTTAAAATCAATGTGTGCAAAACTATGTGCCGCATCCACAATCACTTCACATCCTTTCTTATGTGCCACATCCGCTATGGCTTTTACGGGAACAATGTTGCCTGTCCAGTTAATCAAATGGGTTATGTGTACGACCTTTGTCCTAGGCGTGATGGCTTTTTCATACATCGCTACAATGTCAGCATCGGATGGTAAGGGTTGGGGAATATTGATCCACACCAATTTAATTTTATCCCTTTTCTCGCGTTGCGACCAAGCATTTTTCATGTTCGGGTAATCGAACGTACTCACCACCACTTCGTCACCAGGTTTTAAATCCATTCCAAAAATGATGGAATTCAATCCCTCCGTTGAATTGCGGTTGATGGCAATCTCCTCTGCGGACACTCCTCCTAAATCGGCTAACTTACTGCGCAAGGCTTCACGCCCTTGGTCCAACACCCGCCACATGTAGTAAGAGGGACCTTCGTTGCAGAATTGATAATTATGAATGTGTGCGTCTTGCACCACCTTGGGTTGTGGACTCACACCACCATTGTTTAAATTGATGAGGTTCGTGGATAAACTAAACTGACTGCGCACCCAACCCCAGAAGTCTTCATCCGCCGCCGATTGCGGTAACGAAAGTCCATCCAAACGGTGAAGCCGTTTTTCAAAGTCACCTGCAAATTGCCGATCGACACGCGCCAGCAATTCAAATGCACCCAACGTGCCTGCCGCAGAAAGAAAATGACGTCTATCCATAAAACCAATTTCCTACTAAGGTAGAAAATCAGTCGTTTTTTGCAAGTGATTTTTTTAAAACCGAAGACCGACCACTAATAACATTTGTGCGTCACGGAGGAAAACCGAAGAAGCCGCATAATCGGCCTCGAATGAAAAGGCACTGAATCCCGTTTTGTATTGCAACTCGGTATAAAACGCTCCGCTTTTTTTGCCTTTGTTCTGCTGTAATCCTATAGCAACGCTCGCCGCTGCATTCATGGTTTTTAAACCTAGGGGGGAATTAAAGGTTGGCGTGGGACTATCCTCCCGCACCGTAACCCCCTCCTTGTTCACCCACACGTGGGCGGGTAAGAATAAACGGAGAAAGTAGCCTGCGGCGCAATAGGGACTAAACAGATGATTGTCTTCTCGCTTTAAAAGAATTTTGTATTGCAAGGGCAATTGTAGTTCGTTCAGTAACACTTCGTAGTCATAGGCCATACGGCGATCATACAATTGCAAGGTGCCTGGAGCAAAGTAATACGATTGATAGGTTAAAAGTTGCGCTGCATACTGAACGCCAAAAGAGAAATAACTCTGGTACCCTCTGCCAACACGAAACTCCTGCATAAAACCGGCTGTAAAGGCTCCACGCGATTTAAATCCACTGGCATGCTTTGTCGCTGGTGCATATAGGCCCGCACCAAGTCCGCCAAAAAGTTTTGTGGTGCGCTTCAAATGACTGTCCCGCCCCTGCGCCGATAAACAACACAGCAGCACAACAATTAGAATATGTGCCTTCGTGCACATTAACTTCTTAGCACATTCGTGGCACTGGCCTGATCGGTTGGTGTAATCACAATGTCGCTGATGTTCACGTGCGCGGGCCGTGAGGCGGCCCAATACACCGCGTCAGCAATGTCCTCACCAGTTAAGGGCTGCATGCCTTCATAGACTTTTTTAGCGCGGGCTTCATCACCATCAAAACGTACAATACTAAATTCGGTTTCAACCATACCGGGACTCACCGAGGTAACTTTGATACGGTGTGGCAACAAGTCAATGCGCATGCCACGGGTAAGGGCATCAACGGCATGCTTGGTCGCACAATACACGTTACCATTGGCATACACTTCCTTTCCTGCTATCGAACCAATGTTGATGATGTGCCCGCGCACCCCACCATCAATCATTTTGTTGGCAACAATGCGTGTCATGTACAATAGTCCTTTGAGATTGGTATCAATCATGCGCTCCCAATGGTCCAATCGCCCTTCTTGCAAGGGCGATAATCCCGCCGCTAATCCCGCATTATTCACCAATAGGTTCGGCACCACGGTGCCCAACGAAGCGATCGCTGCTTCTACTTCTGGTTGGTTGCGGATGTCAAAACACAAACTGGTGACCTTAACCTTGAAGCGCTCTTGAAGTGCGTGTTGAACGGCTGCAAGCCGTTCAACACGCCTGCCCGTAATAATTAAATCATATCCCTCGGAAGCAAATTTCTCAGCAGTAGCCTTGCCAATGCCGGATGTGCTGCCAGTAACTAAAACTATCATGTGGTGCTTTTTTGTGCTAATTTACTGTGACGGTAACCGTACGCAAAATAGATCACGAGTCCTGCTACCAACCAACCTGAAAAATACAACCAATTTCGCAGCCCCAATTGTGAAAGCATGTAGAAACAACTCAATAATCCCAAAGCGGGAATAAGCGAAAATTTATGTTTGAAACACAAAACACTGAACCATAAAAAGCCGATCAAGAAAAGGTACTGCGGTACCATGGCCCAGAAGGCAGCACTGCCCATGGGCACCAACCAATTGGCTCTTACAGCATCACTGCTTAAAATCCATGTGACGGCCGCTAAAAACAAAATCGGAACAATGAACTGACTGTTCACATAAGGTGTTTTGAATTTTGGGGTGTATCCGGGTTGCACCGATAAACGCAACACGCCGCCACACACTAAACAAAATGCAAACAAGGTGCCAGCAGAACAAATATCGGTAACGGTGGTGGCATCGATAAAGAAAATCGGAATGCCTACCATCAAACCAGTAATGATGGTAGAGAACCCTGGGGTGTGGTACTTCGGATGGATTTTAGCAAAGGCCGCCGGCAACAATCCGTCCCGACTCATGCTCATCCAAATGCGGGGCTGGCCTAACTGAAAGACCAACATCACACTGGCCATCGCCACCACTGCACTGATGGCAATTACACCACTTAACCATTGCAGACTTTTTATTTTTTCGAACACATACGCTAATGGATCGCCTAAATTTAATTCGCTGTAATGCACCATGCCTGTTATCACTAAGGCGATGACCACATACAAAACAGTACAAATGATGATGGAATATAAAATGCCACGGGGCAAGTCCCGCTGCGGGTCACGGCATTCTTCTGCTGTAGTGCTAATGGCATCAAACCCAATGTAAGCGAAGAACACCGCACTAATGCCTTTTAATAAACCGGGAATGCCATTTGGTAAAAAGGGATGCCAGTTAGTCGTGTCTACGTAAAAGGCACCAACCACAATCACCAAAATCACAATCAGCAGCTTCACCGCTACCATGATGTTGCTCGCATTCCGACTCTCACGAATACCGCGGTAAACCAAAATGGTGATTAAAATATTAATAAGTAAGGCTGGCGCATCAAAAATAAGGGGATATCCACCTAGCAGGGGGGCTGTGGTAAACGCTTCAAGCCCATCATTCCTACCTACAGTGTGAAACGATGCAAGGTACTGCGTGCGTGCCGTGAAGTAATCCATACTCAACCACGTGGGTAGATGATAATGAAAGGCATTTTCAAGCAAGGCCGTAAAATAATCGCTCCAGGAAATGGCCACGGTTACATTCCCAATGGCATATTCCATAATCAAGGCCCATCCAATAATCCATGCAAACAGTTCGCCAAACGCAACAAAACTATAGGTGTAGGCACTGCCACTCACCGGCATCATCGATGCAAATTCAGCATACGCAAAGGCAGCACAACTGCAAGCAAGTGCTGTGAAAATAAAGAGGAAAATCACACCGGGACCTCCGTCGTAACTGGCTTTGCCAATGGTCGAGAAGATGCCGGCTCCAATTATGGCGGCGATACCAAAGGCCGTCAAATCCCTCACCCCCAAATGCTTTTGCAAAGGATGGGAAGATCCTGCGGTCACGTCTTCAATGCTCTTTTTACGGAATAAGTTCACAGCTGCCTAAGATAACGGTTATTTGGGTTCCTTGCAGTGAATGTACTAACAGCTGCACACACTATTAACAGCACACCGGTCATCCGGTAACGAAAGATGGCTCCACTATTCGGGGCAGTGTATCCTGGAAGGGCACACAGCACTAAACCTACCACCACCACTAAAACAATCAACCAACGGTACTGCTCCGAACGCCACCCTGCTTGCAGTAACAAGAGCAAGGCAATAAACACGAGCAGGTTTTCAAAAGCCATCAACGGCTGCAAACCTCCTTTTACTTGCCACGGCAATGGTGCCACTGCACCATAGTAAATGGCGTTAAAAAAATGAGCGATGCCACTTTCTCCATAATTGGCAGTGGCAATGTTCGATCGCCCAGGTAGGTTAAAGTCCTCTAATAAATAAAGGGTAGTGGTATCGGTGTTGGATGCGGTGTAGAGGGAGTCATCGGGACGAGCGTCCATCCAATAAGCATACGCCGCTCCGCGTTTAATAGTGTAATGGTGAGCAACAGGCGACTTCACTAACCAACTCGAATCGGGCGCCATGCGCACGTAACGGTTGGTCGATGACAAGTACATGCCTCCTGCGCTGGTGATAGCAAATTGTTTTTGCTGCCGCTGCATTTGATCGGTTAAACTGCGTTGCTTGAATTGTAGTGACACGACATTCACCCCACCAACGACCACGAACAATAGGAGGGTAAACACTCCAGCGCGCTTGAGCGGTGAACGGTAGGCCACCCGGTGAGCGAGAACTGCTGATCCGCACACCACCAACCACACACCACACACATAAGGTTTGAGCATGCAGGCGAGTGCAGCAAAAAAAATAAAGCGAACCAAGGTACTGTATGCAAACCGCTCACGGCTCAAGGCAAGCGCTGTCGCTGCCAATTGACCGCACACCAAAACGACCAACGGCTCTTTTAAGGGCGCTGCAGTATAAAACCAAACCGATGGCAGGATACAAGCAATGGTAAACACGGTGCGCAACTTAGCACCTGTTAAACTTGAAAAGACCTGCGCTATTAAAAACAACCCGTACCAACCAAGGAGCAAGCTAATGAGGGCGTGGGTGAAGTAGGAACCATTCGTTAAAAAATCAATCAAGGCGTGTAGCCGTATCACAATGCGGTTGTCGTTATAAAAGAAATCCTTACTGCGCCCCGTGTTCCAATTGTAAGTGTTGATAAAACAGGCACGGTGCGCAGCGCTGCCGTCAGAGTCGTCCAAACTGCCGGTTAAAAACGAAACAAATTCCCCGGGATGATGGCGACCCCATGTGGCAATCACATGGGCGTCGTGATAAAATTTACCAGCATCACTTTTTTCAAGTCCCCCATGGCGCCCGTAAGCAAAATAAAATACACCTATGGCTATGGCCTTTATAAGAAACAAAACCAGCAAGCGCTGCCAACTAAGCGCTGAAGTGGCAAACAAACCAAACACTTGGTTTTTATAAATCCACCATAGGGTGAGAAGAAAGAGTATGACCGCTACTGCCATTATTGAAGGTCACTTATGGCCAACTGCTTGCCATTGTTGCTAAAGGTGATGCGTGAAATTTTTTTCACACCAAAGCCTGCTAAATTACACCACTCCTTCCAAATGCCTTTATCGGCGATATAATAAAGCAGTCGACTGCCCTCTGCTCGCACAATACCCAGCGTGGGATGCACGGCAAAATCTTCTCCAGCACCTTCACAACGGGTAATGATCTTGGCCTTGTGCAACAAAAAATCGTATTCAAGAAACACCACTGCATTCGAATCGTTTATGCCATAGATAAATTGGGTGCGGCTCGTGGCTCTGAAGGTACGTATCGGCCGGGTCGCTAAACACCACTCGCGTTGTTGCGAAACGACGTATGCCCATAACGAATGGGGCGTCGTGAGTTTGTAATACAAAAGCGTGTCGTTGTTCAACCACTGGTAGTACCCCACCGAGTCTGGTGCTAGCACTAGCGCCGTCGTGCCTGTCTCTACCGCCATTTGATGAATGGTTTGCGAACTGTCTTTTTCTACCACCACACTGTAGAGGTAACTGTTCCAAACCGTGGGTGAAAATTCACTTTCGGGCGTGAGGCGCAAGGGAGTTGTGGTTTTCTTGCCGGTGTGAAACACAAATAAATCGTTGCGGTTATCACGCGCTGAACTATAAATGATTTTTTTTCCGTCCGGTGTAAAACACGGTTGATTGTCATATCCGGCCCGCCCTGTAATGTTGTTGCCAGACACCACTTGTGGCTCCGCCGACCCTTTCAACGGCTTGAGTTGAAACAACCACACTTCACTCTCGGGCATTTGCGCAAAGGCCCATAGGGGAAAGAGGAATAAACTAATCAATAGGCGCATCGGGTTTAAAAAAATAAAGGGTAAGTAATCGAAAGCCAAAGTAACCGGTCACACAGCCATATAACAAACCTGCAGCAATGTCTGAGGGATAATGCACGCCAAGGTAAACCCTGCTATAGGCGACCACCAGCGGAAGCGCCAATAACCAAACACGGTAACGCCAATCAATTTCTTTTAAGAGCAATAGCGCCACCACCACCACGGCCATTGTATTGGCTGCGTGCGATGAGAAGAAGCCGTAAGCGCCGCCTTTGTAATCATTAACGGTGTGTACGTGTTGTACGAGCTCCGTGTTGTGCGTCGGGCGTGGCCGCTTCACGCCATGTTTGATGAGGTTGGCAGAAAAGTCCGTTACAGCAACCACCAGCGCGCAACCAATTAAAAATTCAGCAGCTTTCCGGAGTCCGAATTTTCGGAAACGACCATACCCCAGTGACAATAATACCACTACCACAGGCCAGGTTTGACTCACCGTCCACATCACACGATCCGCCAAAGGCGAATGGGCGTGATTGATGAGGAGGAATAACGCACGGTCGGCAGAGTGAATCCATTCAGGCATGCGCTAAAAATAATAAAAAAGCAGGGCTTAATTGGCGCAAGCGGTTCGCTCCGCTACTAGGTATGGTTGTAAGGATGCTGCTTTACTAATGGCACCATATCCTCCCTGCACATCGGTAAGACGAGTGAAGCCGTTGCGCAGCAAAACCGAGGCAGCAATCATGCTGCGGTAACCACCAGCACAATGCAAGGTCACATGCAAGTGCTGCGGTTGCACTGGTAACCACTCTTCAATGAAGTCGAGGGGACGCGATTCAGCGGCTTGTAAATGCCCTACTTCAAATTCACCTGGCTTTCGCACGTCAAGAATTTTTTCAGCAGTCGCATAACGGGTCGCAAAGACTTCAGCAGTTATCGATTCAACGCTGGTAATTTTTTTACCAGCTTGCTCCCACGCTGCAAAACCACCTTTTAAATAACCAATGGTGTGGTCGTAACCCACGCGAGCAAGGCGTTTCACGGTTTCTTCTTCACGGCCTTCGGGCGTAATCAACAAAAGTTTTGTGCGAATGTCTTTAATCACCGAACCCACCCATGGCGCAAATTGACCATCAATACCTATGAACAAGGCGCCAGGTACATGCCCTGCTGCAAAGTCACCAGGTTTGCGTACATCCAATACGATGGTGCTCTCTGCTCGTGACAACGCTTCAAAGTTCTCTACAGACAAAGCTTTAAGACCTGCAGCCATTACAGCATCAATGTTGGTGTATCCCGTTTTATTCATGGCAGCATTGAGCGCAAAATAACCGGGCGCTGGCAATATGCCTGTTGTGAGTTCTTTTACAAAAGCATCCTTGGTGAGGGGTTGAAGGGCATAATTCACTTCCTTTTGGTGACCAAGGGTGTCAAACGTTTCCTTGCTCATGTTTTTGCCGCACGCAGAACCCGCGCCATGAGCAGGATAAACGATGACCTCATCGGGCAACGTCATCAGCTGGTTACGCAAACTATCATAGAGCATCCCCGCTAAATCTTCTTGCGTGAGGTCACTCTTGATGGCTAAATCGGGACGTCCCACGTCGCCAATAAATAGGGTGTCGCCCGTGAACACACAAACGGGTTCGTGCGCTTCGTTTTTTAAGAGGAAGCAACTCGATTCCAACGTGTGACCCGGCGTGTGCAAAACTTCCAACGTGAGCCCACCTATCGTAAACGTCTCGTGGTCGCTGGCAATACGACTGTTGTATGCCGTTTGAGCAGTAGGACCAAACACAATGGTTGCACCCGTCGCCTTTGCCAAATCTACATGCCCACTCACAAAATCGGCGTGAAAATGGGTTTCAAAAATGTACTTTAATGTGTCCCCATTATCTTTGAGCATTTGCAGGTAGGGCGCAGTCTCCCGAAGGGGATCAATGATGGCTGCCTCACCGTTGTGTGCGATGTAATATGCTCCTTGAGCCAGACAATTGGTATAAAGTTGTTTTACTTCCATGATGCTATCAAAGTTACGATTACTAAGGCAGTTGGCAGAATATTAATGTTAAAAAAGCGTAGCGCCGTAGTGGTAAATGGTCATGCAAGTCAATAGGGGCTTACCCCCGCACAAAAGGGCGAGATAAGTGTTGGTATAGGCCCTTTTGCTGCGAGGGTCAGGCCATCCGCTTTAGCCTGTGTGGTCCACCCCAAGCAAGGCGAACAACAACGCCGGCAGGGTCTCTTCTCCACCAAAGAGCCCTGCCGCCTGTGCCTTGCTAGGGGTCGACCGCACAGGGCTGCCGCTACTGTCCTTAAGCCAGTGTAACGCGAACATTAACTTACTGGTCTACATCAATTTTTAACCCATACACCACTAAGAAATCCTAACTTTACACCATGAGTCAATCTTCTGAAAAAATTGAATCCGCTAAGGCGCCAGAGCCGGTGGGCTTGTACCCACATGCTCGTAGAGTTGGTAACCTGCTTTTTTTAAGCGGCGTGGGTCCGCGCGAACGGGGCACGAAAAAAATCCCGGGAGTGGAATTGGATGGCGATGGAAGAATTGTGAGCTACGATATCGCCGCACAATGCCATTCTGTGTTCCGAAACATTCGGTTTATACTGGAAGATTCGGGCAGTAAATGGGAAAATATTGTGGATGTTACGGTATTTCTTACAAATATGAAGGACGACTTCCCCATCTACAATCAACTCTGGGCGGAATACTTTAAAGAAAATCCACCTTGCCGTACAACTTTGGAAATCAATAAATTACCTACACCAATCGCTATCGAGCTCAAAGTGATTGCTACGGTAGAGTAACGTCCGTTCAGGGTTGCTTTCTTGCCTAATTGATTAAAAATGAGCTTTTTTCCGCAATTAAATGGTGCGCTATTAGCTAAATTTCCTTATCTTAGAGGCAAAAGCAAGCTGTATGATAATAAAAGATCATCAACCAATATTAATTCCTGTTGATTTTTCTAAGCAATCATACATTGCGGTAAAACAAAGCTACAACCTCGCACGTTTTCTAAAAGCAAGTTTGGTTTTATTGCATGTAAGTGCATCAAATGAAAATGAAAAAAAAGCAGACCTCGAAAGTCTCGCAGAATCCACTCGCAGTGAAAGTGGACTGAAAGTCGAAGTAGCTACAGTTAAAGGTGACCTCTTTGAGTGCATCGTTGCTAAATGCACAGAGATCGAACCAAGCATTCTCATGATGCCACTCGATGAAAATGCAAAATTCAAAAGTGGCCTCTTCGGCGGTGGTAACACGGTTCCCAAGTTCCTGCCGCAAATCGCTTGCCCTATCATCACACTGCGTTCTACAGAACACAAAGATGGTTGCCGCAACATCGTCATGCCGTTTGACTTGACTCCAGAAAGCCGTGAAAAAGTGTCGTTTGCCGTGCAATTAGCACATTTATACAAAGCAGACATCCGCATCGTTTCTACTTTCAAACCCAACGACGATGAATACGAAAACAAATTACTGCCTTACTTACAGCAGGTTAAAAAATTCATCAAGGCCGAAGGGGTGAGTTGTACCAACCGCTCATTACCGAGCAACAAACCAGCTGAAGCCATTGTTGAGTATGCTGTTAAAAACGACGCGGACCTTATCATTCAGATCAACCAACGGGACCTCAGTCTGGGTGATAAAATGAGCGGAACCGTTGGCCACCGCATTGTTGAACTGAGTCCCGTACCGGTACTCAACGTGCCGCCCATGAAGCGTGAATCCATGAGCCACTTCAGCAGCGGAATGTAATTTCCATACGCTTGATTTTCAGAACCCTTGCCCTTCAAAAGCAAGGGTTATTTTTTTTCTTTATCCAGCCTTTTTTGAGTAAATTCGCTCTCCTTTTTTAAAACTGCATTGGGCAGTAAAAGGTGTGTGTTATGAAATCGTATCCCGAGTATAAAAAAGCAGATTGGACTGCTTTCGCTGCGGCCACCCAATCGCATTGGAAAAAACATGACGTCTTCAAGTCGTCCGTCTCTCAACGCGAAGGAAACAAGCCGTGGATTTTTTATGAGGGTCCTCCCAGTGCCAACGGTCTTCCCGGCATCCACCACGTGATGTCCCGCACCATCAAAGACATTTTCTGCCGATTCAAAACACTTCAAGGTCACCAAGTCAAACGCAAGGCGGGATGGGATACCCACGGTTTGCCCATCGAACTCGCTGTAGAGAAATCGCTTGGCATCACCAAGGAAGATATCGGTAACACCAATTCACCACGCTTCATCTCGGTTCAAGATTACAACAAAGCTTGCCGCCACGAGGTAATGAAGTACACCGATAAGTGGGAAGCACTCACCGAAGCCATGGGGTACTGGGTCGACATGAGCGATCCCTACATCACGTACCACAACAAATACATCGAAAGCGTGTGGTGGCTGCTCGCTAACCTCTACAAAAAAAATCTGCTCTATAAAGGGTATACCATTCAACCATATTCTCCTGCTGCAGGTACAGGACTGTCTTCACACGAACTCAATCAACCAGGGTGTTACCGCGATGTAAAGGACCGCACCGCTGTGGCCATGTTCAAGGCAATAAGCGGCTCAGTCACAGCATGGGGAGAACACGTGTATTTCTTAGCATGGACTACCACTCCGTGGACATTGCCTTCCAACACAGCACTCGCGGTTGGTGCCGATATCGAATATACAGCGGTTAAAACAATTCATCCACATCCCGCTAAAAATGGGCCCACAGAAGTGGTGGTGATTGTCGCTTCGG
Organism: Sphingobacteriaceae bacterium; assembly: GCA_947457335.1. Lineage (GTDB taxonomy): Bacteria > Bacteroidota > Bacteroidia > B-17B0 > Aurantibacillaceae > Aurantibacillus. The sequence continues at coordinate 7,114 of CANGWA010000024.1, read as the reverse complement.
ACTTACTTGAAAAATATTTTCCTGCTAAAAATGCTGGCTTAAGCTTTGCTGATTATAAAGCAGGCGATAAAAATTTACCCTACCAAAAAATTAATACCATCAAGGGCGCACAACTGAAAGGAGCAGCGTACGAACAATTGCTGCCCTTTGTGCAACCAGAGGGTAAAGCATTTGAAGTGGTGTGTGGCGACTTTGTTACTACTACCGATGGCACCGGTATTGTTCACATTGCGCCAAGTTTTGGTGCCGATGACTTTAAGGTGGCCCGCGAGAATGGGGTCGCGGGACTGACGCTTGTTGACAAGCGCGGGCGGTTTACCGACGCTATTGCCGATGGCATTTTCTTATATGGCGGTGAATTTGTAAAAGAAGCCTACCTCAGCGATGCTGAAAAAGTAGTCGAGTTCGAGAAACAAAAAAACATCCTCGAAGCCAACGGAAAAATCCGTGAACTGAAAGCCTACCTCAGTGTGGATGAACGCATCGTACTCAAATTGCAAGAAGAGGGTAAACTCTTCAAAAAAGAAACCTACGAGCACAGCTACCCACATTGCTGGCGAACAGACAAGCCGGTCCTTTACTATCCACTCGATTCTTGGTTTGTGAAGTCCACCGCCATGAAGGAGGAGATGATCGCTCAAAACAAAACGATCAACTGGAAACCAGAAGCCACTGGCACTGGGCGTTTCGGCAACTGGCTCGAAAACCTCAACGATTGGAACCTCTCGCGCTCACGCTTCTGGGGTATTCCTTTGCCGATATGGACCAGCGAAGATGGTTCTGAACAAATCATCATCGGCTCCGCTGAGGAACTGAAAAAAGAAATTGAAACGGCAGTCGCTGCCGGCGCTATGGCCAACAATCCTTTGGCAGCCTTCGTTCCCGGCGATAACAGTGAAACCAATTACGATACGTTCGATTTACACAAACCGTATGCCGACACCATTGTGTTGACCAAGAACGGTAAAAAATTATTCCGCGAACCTGATCTCATTGATGTGTGGTTCGATAGCGGGGCCATGCCTTACGCACAGTTGCACTATCCGTTTGAAAACAAAGAACTAATTGATAAACGAATCAATTTCCCTGCCGACTTTATCGCTGAAGGGGTTGATCAAACGCGCGGCTGGTTCTTTACTTTGCATGCCATCGCCGTAATGAATTTTGGATGCGTGGCGTATAAAAATGTACTGTCCAACGGACTCGTGCTCGATCGCAATGGTAACAAAATGAGCAAACGCTTAGGCAATGCTGTTGATCCATTTGAAACCATTTCCACCTACGGTCCCGATGCTACCCGCTGGTACATGATTGCTAATGCGGCGCCGTGGGACAATCTCAAGTTTGACAAAGAAGGCATTGCTGAAGTGCAACGCGCTTTGTTTGGTACACTTTATAACACCTATAATTTCTTTGCGTTATATGCTAATGCCGATCAGTATGTGTTCAATCCAGACAATACCATCGCCATAAGCAATCGCCCAGAAATTGATCGCTGGATCATGTCACGCTTGCACTCGCTCATTGCTGAGGTCACCGCTTTTTATGAAGCGTTTGAACCCCACCGCGCTGCTCGTGCTATCGAAGATTTTGTCGACGAACATTTGAGCAATTGGTACGTGCGCTTGTCCCGTCGCCGTTTCTGGAAAGCAGCAAAAGATGCCGATAGCACCGATAAACAAGCGGCATACGACACCCTCCACGAGTGCCTCACCGTGGTCACGCAACTCATGAGTCCTATCGCCCCATTCTTTGCCGATTGGATGCACACCAATTTAACCACCGTGCAGTCGGATGCAAAAGTATCGGTGCACTTAACGGATTTGGTAAAAGCGAATTCACACTACATCGACAAGGCACTCGAATCACGTATGGCACTGGCTCAACAAATTTCTTCCATGATATTATCCATCCGCAAGAAGGAAGAAATCAAGGTCCGCCAACCATTGCAACGCGTGCGCATCCCAGTGTTGAACGCTGCATTCCAACACCAAATCGAAGATGTGAAACACATCATCCTTTCAGAGGTGAACGTAAAGGAAATAGAATTGGTGAACGAGGGAGAAACTGAAATCGTCAAAAACCTCAAACTTAATTTTAAGACCCTCGGCAAGAAATGTGGTCAACACATGAAAGCCGTTCAGAAATACGCCGAAACCAATGCACATGCCATCATAAAAGGTATTGAGCAAAACGGCACCTATACCATTAACCTAGAAGGCGCAAGCATTGAGTTGGTTGCAGAAGATGTTGAAATTATTCCCGTCGACATTCCCGGCTGGAAAGTGGCCAACCAAGGGGCCGTTACGGTGGCTTTAGACATTACCATTACCGAGGCCCTCAAAGAAGAAGGTTTTGCACGTGAAATCGTGAACCGTATTCAGAATTTGCGAAAGGAAAATGGGTACGAACTTACCGACAAGATTAAGGTTAAGATACTTCAAAATTCGGAGTTAGAACCTGCTATAAAGAACAATTTGAGCTATATTTGTTCTGAAACGCTTACCGGCGATTTACAGACAGTAAGCGAACTCAACACGGTCGGTGCGGTGAAAGTGGAAGTGACCGAATACATCTCCACGCTGATTGAAATAGAAAAATTAAATTAATGTTATGGCTAAAAAGAAAGAAGTAAAAAAAGCTGTGAAGAAAGCCAAACCAACAAAGCCATCTAAGCCTGCAAAACCTGCTAAGGCAACAAAGGCTGCTGCAAAACCTGCTAAGGCAACAAAGGCTGCTGCAAAACCGGCACCAAAGCCCGCTAAAAAGGCTACCCCTGCACCGAAGGGTAAACCTGCTGCAAAAGTAGTTGCAAAACCCGTAGCTAAAAAAGCTCCAGCTAAACCAGCTAAGCCAGCCAAATCGGCACCTAAAGCACCGAAGGGCAAACCGATCGACGCCATTTCCAAAAAGAAAGGCGCTAAAGCGGCTGCTCCTGCTTCCCGCAAAAGTGGCAAGTCCAAGTCCGACGACGACGATATCGACGATGAAGATATTCCTGAAGAAGAGGAAGAGGAGGATGAAGACGGAGAAGAGGTAAAGGATGATTACGAGAAGAGTGACGACGACGATGTGGCCATTGACGAAAGTCTGGACGAGGCGCCTATCATGGACCTCGAAAGCGGTGGTGCACCGGATATCGATGAAGACGATGATGAAGTGCCTGAAAAACGCGGTCGTGGCCGTCGTAAAAAGAACGAAGGTAAATCGTCGGGCACCAGCATGGAAGCCTACATCCGTAACCGCCCTTTGCAAATTGATATTTCAAAACCACTCGTGCGCAAAGGCAATGCCAATGAGCCGAAACCTTTTGTCAACACCGACGATTCGCGTTCCCGTTATTCGGATAAGGAATTGTTGGAGTTCAAAGAATTGATACTCGAAAAATTACGCGAAGCACAAGCCGATTACGATTTGCTCAAACAAACCTTGAGCAATGAAGATAACCACGGTACCGACGACACCAGTCCTAGTTTCAAACTGCTTGAAGATGGTAGCGATGTCATGAGCAAGGAAGAAACAGCACAACTGGCTTCCCGTCAAGAAAAATACATCGTGAACCTTAAAAATGCGCTCGTACGCATTGAGAACAAATCGTATGGTATTTGCCGCGTAACGGGTAAGTTGATTCCAAAAGAACGTCTGCGCTCCGTGCCACACGCTACCTTGGGAATCGATGCTAAATTGGGTCAAAACTAAAGTAGGACAGAGGAGAAGGTAAACGGCTCCCGTTTGCCTGAAACAGTTCCAGCATGAACGTATTGAAACAGTACAGGATTCCTTTTTTAACAGTACTACTGGTGCTGTTTGTGGATCAATTCATCAAGATATACATCAAGTTGAATTATCCATTGGGCCAAGTGGCACATGTGACCGATTGGTTCTATATTCATTTCACCGAAAACCCCGGCATGGCCTTTGGCTTCGAATTTGGCGGGGTGTACGGTAAATTAACCTTGAGCATTTTTAGAATCCTTGCGTGTATCGGTGGTGCTATCTACATCCGCCACATGGTGAAAAAGAAAGACCATCCGCTTTTTATTTTCTCCGTGTCCATGATCCTCGCAGGTGCGCTCGGTAATATTCTCGATAGCGCATTTTATGGGGTCTTGTTCGATCGCGGGACGACCCTCCACGAGCATTTCCAAGAATACATGCCCTACGACGGCATCGCTACCATGCAAGGTGCAGGCTACGCGCCGCCTATGTTTGGTTGCGTGGTCGATATGTTTTACTTCCCCATCCTCAGCGGCCAATTCCCCGACTGGATGCCCATTTGGGGCGGTGAAGATTTTCAATTCTTCCGCCCCATCTTTAATCTCGCCGATGCGGCCATCACTACTGGTGTGGTGCTAATTCTTTTGTTTCAAAAGAAATTTTCACACGCACCAGGGGCAGCAGCTACCATGGCGCAGGACACTCCTCCCACAGAAATTTCTTCCGAATCACAAGCATGAGCGAAGGTGTACTCTTAATTAATTTGGGCACTCCCGATGAACCGGGGCCCGGTGCCGTTGGCACGTACTTGTCTGAATTTTTGAACGACCGCCGGGTGATTGATATCAACCCCGTAGGACGGTTCTTCCTCGTTAACGCCATCATCATTCCGTTCCGACGGTTTAAATCGTCAAAACTGTACCAGAGTATTTGGACCAAGGAAGGCTCGCCGCTATTAATTCACTCTTTAAAATTAAAAGAAGAGTTGGCAGCGAAAATGCCCAACGTGCAGGTTGAATTGGCCATGCGTTACCGTAAACCTTCTATCGCCGAAGCCTTGAAACGCCTGCAAAAAAATGGGGTTTCAAAAATTACCGTGCTGCCGCTTTATCCGCAATACGCGAGCTCTAGCACCGGTAGTTCCATCGAAGAGGTCTTACGCATCGTTAAGCAATGGGAAATCATTCCCTCCCTCAACATTATCTCAAGCTTCTTCGAACACCCAGCTTTCATTGAAGCACTCACTGTTCAGGCGAAAAAGTTCAACATCAACGACTACGACCACGTGCTATTCAGTTACCATGGATTGCCAGAACGCCAAATACGCAAGGGCTCCGATGAGTTTGGTAATCATCCGTGCCAATTGGGCGATTGTTGTAAAGTCATTACGCCTCACAACCGCTATTGCTACCGCGCTGGCTGCTTCGCCACTACACGCGCTCTGGTAAAAGCGCTAAACATTCCAGAAGGCAAGTACACCTCGGCTTTTCAAAGCCGCCTCGATAACGCTTGGCTCAAACCTTATAGCGACAAAGTAATCCAAGAACTGGCCGAACAAGGCAAGAAAAATGTACTTGTTTTCTCTCCTGCCTTTGTGGCCGATTGCCTAGAAACCATTCATGAAATTGGGGTAGAATACGATGAGATCTTTAAAGAACACGGTGGCGAAAAAGTCACACTTGTGCCGTCTTTAAACGCCGATCCAGTATGGGTCAACGCGGTACATGCCCTCGTTACCGGTCGTTAAGTATGTGGCCCTGGCGCCACACGTCTACGGCCGAATGAAATACATCCCTGTAAAATGGAGAACGCTCCATCACAAAGTCGTTTTGACTGAAATTGTTCTGCACTTTGTTAAAGACAAAACGAAGGGAAGAGGGATTGGCTTCGTTGCCATATACCCACACTTCATCGCGCTTGCTGCGGTAGGTATTGGTAGGCGGACCGTAAATGATGAATATTAAACCCCTGTCCGTTTTCCAACCTTCACAATAACTGGTGAAAAATTTATTGGCTTCCGTCACCCGGCCGTAATACCGACGAATCATCTCGCGAGCACGGTCGTTGTTGCCTGCTAAAGTGGTCCAAAATTTATCAATCGCAGCCTTCTTCTCCTTGCTGTCAAGGCATTGTTGATACTCCTCCTTGTTCATGACATAACGGGCACTGGCCACCATCGTCTCAGCTGATCCTACATTGGGGTAAGCCGGTTCTAATACCAACAAGGTTAAACCGGAATTACTGATTGGTGAGGGACGCAGGTGCAACAGTCCACCACCCGGCACCACCACCGTGGTTTGACCAGCGGCGTCAAATACAGCCACGTAGGAGCTATCGGCCTTGGTGGGCCATTCATCACGCTGCCGTGTTGAGAAGGGGGGCGGGGCGGGACCAATGTTGGTTTTATAAACATCTGCAATGAGTTGCGGTATATTCTTGCGCTTGGTTAAAATGGTCAGGGTATCGCCTGCTTTCACATAATTGGTGTAGTGCAGTTTGCCCCGATGCAACAACAAGAAATTTTGATCACTGGTTTCACTGGTCTTTTGAATGTTAATGCCGCGCACATAACGCGTGCGCCGGTTCACGTCCACTATCTCAAATTCAGCAATGTAATTGGTGCAAGGTGTGGCCCTTAAATCAAAGGAAGTGGGTAGTACTTTTACATCCACCAACTCCGATTCACTTTTGTCAGTCAAAAAAACAGTACCACTGTCCAGTATGCGCTGCCCCCCTTCTTGTGTGAGCTTGTAAAACAAACGCACCCGTGCATAAAAAGCGGTGGAAGAATCGGTACGCTTGTACAATAAACCAGTGTTCTGCATCTGAAAATAAATGCGGGTCACTGTATCGTTGAGGTGCCATGCAGCTGATTCCGTTTCAATCTGCTCAATTGGTGCGAGATTGGTATTCTTTCCCGAGGCGATATAATTCTTCCCGTTCTGACAGCTGTATAAGAACAGCGACAGCAAGAAGAGGAGGATGCAGTGGGGTCGGGACATGAAGGTTAAATTTAATAAAACCCCATGAATTTCAGAAGCCGAGAATAAAATGACTTTCGGAAGCCATCTGCCAAACTTTTTTACCTTTGTTTCATGCGTTTAACCACCAATACTTGGCGAGCTCTCGGCGTACTGTTCTTGCTGCTGTTCGCCATGTTTTTTATGAAGGTCGTGGTCTACCTCACCATCTCGTTGGTGCTGTTTCTCATTGGCTACCCCATTACTTACCGCCTACACAAATTGCACATCGGTAAGGTGCAATTGCCTTCTGCCGCTGCCTCGCTCATCACACTGTTGATTATGCTTGGCGCTATTGCAGGACTCTTCATGCTCATCCTGCCTCCCGTTATATCAGAAATTCAGTTTTTATCGGGATTGAATCTATACGATGTGCT
>CANGWA010000023.1 GCA_947457335.1 Sphingobacteriaceae bacterium | reverse complement strand
TAATCAGAACTCGAATTTATACCCGACGCCTTTTACTGTTTTAAAGTAGTCTTCGCCAATTTTTTCGCGAAGTTTACGGATGTGAACATCAATGGTGCGGTCGCCCACCACCACGTCATCTCCCCATACTTGTTCAAGAATGAATTCTCTGGTGAATACTTTTCCGGGTTTGCTACTCAGGAGAGCAAATAGTTTGAATTCTTTCTTGGGTAAGGCAATTTCATCATTACCCTTGTAAACAGCGTGTTTTTCTTTATCCAAACGAATGTCGCCAAACTCTAACTTTTCGCTTTCCTGTTCAAGTTTGTTGGCGCGGCGTAACAAGGCGGCAACACGGCTAATAAACACACGCGGCTTAACTGGTTTGGTGATATAGTCGTCGGCGCCAGCCTCAAAACCGGCAACTTGGGTGTAATCTTCACCCCTGGCGGTGAGAAATGCAATGAGCACATCCTTCATACCTTCTTGTTGGCGCAATTCGCGACAGGTTTCAATACCGTCGAGTTCGGGCATCATAACATCGATGATGATTAAATCGGGCCGTTCTTTTTTGGCAATCTTAATGGCATCACGACCGTTGTTGGTAGTGAGCACGCGGTAACCCTCTCGCCGCAGGTTGTACCCAAGAAACTCAAGGATATCGAGTTCATCGTCAACCAGTAATATGGAGGCTTGCTTCATGTGTATAGGACAAAATTAGCTTATGGGGCCGGCTTTAACGTTAAGTAATGGTTAAGTTTAGAATAGGTTTCTACGCTACAACGCCATCACCACCTAAATTTACAAAAACAAATCTTCATTGTACATTTGGGATATGACAGAAAGGAAGGTAACGCTGGCAATGACAAAAATCACCAAGGCCCACGAAATGGGGTGCCTGCACGAGGCATTATTGCGTCAATACCTCTTAAACGTGGAGCTATTGCGTTATATTGTGGGGCATCTTTCTGAGGATAAAGACGTGGCAGACAAGAAACTATTACAAGTAGTAAAACAGTTTTGTGTTGAAGTGACCACCCACCCCGAATTGCGCATCATCATTCATCCCCGTAACCTCAAAGCTGTGAAGCCATGGGCAAGAGAAATGAACGGTTATTTCAAGGGATTAAAGCAAGGCCACCTAGTAGCGACCACTGAAAAATTGATCAAGGATTCGCAGGTCATTTTCACCCTACTGCACCATTCTGCCAGTAAATTATTTCTCTCGGCACGCCAGCGGTCAGTGACCAAACAAACCGTTACCAAACAATCGATCAAAAAGTCCATTTAATTCCACCTAAAGTTTCGTAAATTTACTGGTCTGGCAATTCAACTATGACCATTAAAGCTTACTTATTTTCTGCATTGCTTGTTTGTTCATTAGCTTTTCGTGCTCAGGAAGAAAACGGACTCGTGAAATGGCTTACCTTCAAAGAGGCTCAGGAAAAGAATAAATTACAGCCACGGCCGTTTATTATTGATTTTTATACAGGCTGGTGCGGTTGGTGCAAGCACATGATGCGTACCACCTACTCCAATGCTGCACTGGCGGATTACATCAATGCCAATTTTTATCCAGTCAAGTTTGATGCCGAGACGAAGGACACTATCGAATACAATGGGAAAATATACAAACCTTTGTCCCCACAACCGCGCACAGCACACGAACTCACTTTAAAGTTTCTTGGGGACCGTTTGAGTTACCCGTCTACCGTTTTTGTCACCAATAATTACGAATACAACTTGCTAAGTCAAGGTTACTTGGATGAAAAGGCATTGGAACCACTTCTTATTTTTTTTACTGAAAACGTTTGGCAAACCAGCATTTTTGATGAGTTTTCGGTGAATTTTAAGCGGACCTTCACCGATACAGCCTTCCCGAAGATTAGAGTACCTGTACTAAAACCAGAAGAACTTGAGGCTGCCGAAAAGAAAAAGCCTAAAAAAGTGCTTGTCCTCGTGAACGCTCCTTTCTCCAATACAGGTAAGGTGATGTCGAATGCTGTATTGCTCGATACAGCCATAGCTGGTTATATTCAGAAGAATTTTTACTTGGTAGAATTAGATGCTACGCGCAGCGATACTTTAAAAATCAAGGGAGAGAAATACTTTCCGGCGTTGGTCAATAATTTTCCGATTCATACCTTGGCCTTTAAATTCAGCAATAACCGCTTTAGTTTTCCCGCGTTGTGCATTCTCGATGAACAGTTGAATTTCATTGATGTCCTTAATTTTTACCAGCCGGCTTCTCGTTTAAAACCTATTTTATACTATATCCATGGGGACATTTACAAGAAGAAATCCTTTTCTGATTTCATGCAGGAATGGAACGCTCCCCCTAAAAAGAAAACTAAATGAAGCCCAATACCATCCACCATTTAAACAGTGCACTCATTATCATTTCGTGCATTGTTGCTTTCTATGTGCCCTTTGAATTGTTTCTTTTCTCCTACGGCGTATTGGGTCCGCTCCATTACCTCACCGAAATCGGCTGGCTGCATAAGAAGAACTACTTCACAAAGGGCAAGTACGATTTTCTTTTTTTAGGAGTAGCGTGTACCCTCCTGGTTTATTGGAATTTTTTCCCTCCCCGGAAAAGCAATCTACCGGTTGACATCATCTTATTCAGTCTTCTTTCGTGTATTGCGTTTGTTTTTATTAAGGATTGGTTGTACCGTTTTGCAGTCATTGTGATGGCACTTATCTCTGTGGCGTTTTTAAATGATTTAACCGAGTATTACACTTGGGTTGGCATTTTCTTGCCGACGATTATTCACGTGTTCATCTTTACGTGGGCCTTTATGTTATATGGCACGTTAAAAGAGAAGTCCCTGGTCGGTCTCATTCCAATTGCTGTGCTCATCATCTGTTCCATTTTACTGGTGACTATGCCTGCAGAGGGTTTGCTGTATCAAGTGAGTGAGTATTCCAGAATAGCTTATGGCATGTTTGCTGAATTGAACTTCCGACTGATTAACTTCTTTAATTTAGATCAGCTCTCAGAAGTTTCAGAGGTCTTTACTACCAAGTCGGGATTCATTATTATGCGCTTCATCGCCTTTGCCTATACGTATCATTATCTAAACTGGTTTTCGAAAACCTCTGTCATTAAATGGCACCAGGTGCCTCGGCCCATGTTAATTGGCACTCTTTTAACGTGGCTGTTGGCAGTTGGGATCTATGCGTATGATTACAACAAGGGACTTCAGGTGTTGTTCTTTTTAAGTTTCCTGCATGTCTTCCTGGAATTCCCGTTAAACATTGTTTCATTTACCGGCATTGGCAAGGAAATTGGTGGAATGGTAAAGGGAAAGGTGTAAATTTTAACATTTCGTTATAATTTTCGGCCTCGTTTTGGTAAACAGGCAACCAGAAAATAAAAAAAGTCTAATTTTAACCTTTTAACACAACAACATGAGACACATCAACAATCTTGTAAAAGTAAGCGCTCTTTGCGCGGTATTGTTTTTAGGCGGCTGCAAAAAAGATAACACCACCACCGAAGACAACAACAACACTACCACAACTACCGAAAAAAGTTATGTTTTGGTGATTGACAATGGTGCACAATCCATGGATCAAGGACAGACACTAGCCTTTACAGCCCATTTGGTATCTAAAACAGGAAACGTGGAATCAGCCTCTAACGTAACATGGAGTTCAACCATCGGCACAATGGTGGGTGGTGCATTTACCTGCAACACTGAAACCGTTGGCACCATTTCTGCGAGTTGCACTAAGGATGGCGTTACATACACCGCTTCAGTGCCAATCAGCATTCAACCACTGCGCAGTACCCGTATTTTCGGTGTAGTACCTTCTGCTATCATTTGGTCGACTAATTCTGGCGACATTCAGTTGAATCCCGTTTACATCGGCATGTCTTCTGCATCATACGCTTACTCTTCTGAAAACGCCAATATCGCTAGCGTTAGTTCTACTGGCCTCGTAAAATTCAATGCAGTAGGTAACACCAATATTAAAGTAACTGGCACCATTGATGGCAAACAAAGCACTATCGTGGTTCCTGTGATGGTAGTTGGCGTACCAGAAGTGCCATTGCCTGTGACACGTGTTGTGGTAACACCAGTATTGGGTGAAATGTTCCGCAACGAAACCCTTCAATTAACTGCTAAGGCATATAATAGCGCTGGTGCAGAAGTGACTGGATTAAACTTCTCTTATGCTGTATTAAAGAAAGAGGAAGAAGATGACAATGGCATGCCAGTTCCTGTGACGGTTAACCAAAGCGGTTTAGTAACAGCAAATGCGCTTGGTGGTGCTTATGTAAAAGTAACGGCACAAGGGGTAAGCGGACAAGCTGAAATCGTCGTTAATCCTGATACCGCCATCTTTGTAACACCATTCAACGCCACCCTTGGAACAGATATTTCTGACCCATTCAATCCTAAAACTGTTACTTCTGTAACGTTGACGGCTAAAACTTACAAGGTTGACCGCACCAAGTACCGTTCAGACAAAGCAAACGCTTTCACCATGATTGCGAATCCGGCTAATCTGAATTGGGTATTGCCTGAAACAGGCATTGCTGAAATTGATAACCTCTTTAAAGTGGTGACGTTGAAAAACAAAACCACTAATTCAGTAGTGGTTGAAGCCATTCAAGGTAAGGTTGGATCAACCATTGTGATTGCAGACGCCGGCTCTATTGGCGGAGCAGCTTCTGTATTGGTGAATCCATAATTCTTATTCAAAGCTCTTGAGCCGCTTTACAAAATGTAAAGCGGCTTTTTTATTTCCCATATACAAGGTGATAATGCCAGCGGTCAATCGTCGGGACCGCATATTTGCTGGTAAACCCTGCTTTTTTAGTCAAATACCGTTTATTTAACAAGGGGATTGTTAAAAATCAAGGAATGCCCTGTAACAATTGGCAACCTTTTCGTTATCTTAGTGACTAGTGAATATAAGGACTCCTATAAAATTACTTTTGTTAGGCACCATGTGCCTGCTGCCGTTTTTTGCACCTGCCTTTCCGGGCGAGGATGACAGCTTGGCTAGAAAACCGCACAATGGTCCTGATGAGGTCATTCGCCCCTTTCAGCTGTGCCGCAACGTGGTGGGTGTGCTCAATCCAAACACGCGCTTTAGTGAGCATTATATTTATGACACTGAGCTCTATGAGCAACGGGTTGATACCTTGCCCCAAGTCATTTTTTGGCGCACCATAATGAACCTGCATAAAGATTCAGCTTTGATTTCTATTGGCAATACACGCGAAATCATCTGCCGCGTCAAAATCAAGGATTGGGAGGCGCAATCCGACGCGCAAAAGAAATATTACCGCGACAGCGTCCGTCTCAACAGAGGCTTGGATACAACATCCAAAGTTCTAATGACTGCTGGTAAAAAGTTTTTCTATGATTTTGAAAAAACATCGGGCAATTTTCATAGGGGGATACTGGCCTTTATGGATAACAACGTTGACCCTTGGTACGCCCAAGCTATTTTATTAATTGAGAGTCCCAATAAACTTCAAAAGTCCAACGTAGGCGCCTACGGTGCATTTCAGTTGATGCCCGACGTGGCACGCATGTATGGCTTAAAAGTTAACAGAAAGGTAGATGAACGGGCCGATTTTGAGCGCAGTGCTTATGCCGCTTCCTGCCTCATTAAAAACATCTGCATTCCCCGGGCGCGCTTGATTCTTGATTCACTCGGCATTTCCAACGTGGTGGGTGATGAATTGTGGTTCCGCCTGCTGGTTATGCACGTTTACCATGCAGGATATTACAATGTGCAAAAAGCTGTTTTCACCTTTAATCCGAACGAAGGTGACATGGACATGATTTATACATTATGGCGCACGTCTGCTGGTAAATTCAAGAGCGCCTCACAGAACTATTCACAACTGGTGCTAGCAGCTATGCTCGAAATGGACGAACGCAGCGGGGTTAGGAATCAATACGGCAAGTAACGGCTCGGTTACTTTTTTTTCATCGGCTGTCCCGATGGGATTTTATACATCAAAAAAGTACTAATCATTACCAATTCATCTGCAGAGAGTAAACTATCTGGCATCGAGGATTCGTGTTGTTTATTCATGACGCGAATTTCGTATCCTTTGATTTGTTCGGGACTAAAATCAGGGATGATCTTTTTCTTTCCCTTACCGATGGAGTGGCAGCCGCCGCAATGTGTCGTGTAAAGCAAATAGCCTTTGTCACACAGTTGCCTGTATTCTGATTTCACTTCTTCCCTCATGGCAGTTGGTAATTGATAAAGTGCTTTTTGCTGTTGACAGGCCAGGGGGGATAAGAGTAAAATGGAGGCTGTCCTCACAACGGTTTTACGCCTCAAATTAAGAATAGGGAAAGGATTAATAAACGCCATGAAATGTTCGGGATTTAAGCGATTTCTTTCTTGAAGATGGAAGGATGATTGGCGATTCGTGAGTAGTGATGGCTTCGGTTAGACTGCGCAGAAAGGTGATGAGTAGGGTTTTTTCTTCCTTGGTCAGGTTCAATTTTTCGGCGCTAAGGGTTTGGTTGGGGAAAGAAAGTCCCCTACCTGCACCACCACCTTGATCATAGAAATCAATCACTTCATCAAGCGTTTTAAAAACGCCATTGTGCATGTAGGGACCAGTAACAGCTACATTACGCAAGGTGCCTGTTCTAAATGCGTTTCGAGTTTCTGGTACGTCGAACACCTGCGAACGACCCAAGTCTGCATCGGCAGTGGAATAACTGGTGTCACTTGGTACGCCCAGCACTTCAAATTCAGACCCCGTATAAGGCGGTTTCACGCCATTGAAGAGAGGGGCAAAATGGCAGGTGCCACATTGTGCCTTCCCCATAAAAAGATTAAAACCTTTAACCACAGAAGGGTCAGCCTCCATTTGCTGATTCATCATTAAATCAAAAGGGGACTGTTGTCGGTCAAATGTTGTGTAGTAGAGAATTAAGGCCGAGGTTATGTGTTCGATGGTTGGCTTCGGGTAGGCAGGTGTCAACCGACACCATTGAAGCAAGCGTTTTTTGTAAAGTGGACAGCTCATTACTTTATCAACGACCTCTTCCTCCTTGCTATTCATTTCTATAGGATTCGTGATGACTGCTTTTGCCTGTGCTAGCAAGGAATAGTGTTTGCCATCCTGCATTAATAAGTGATTGAATGAACTATTTAACAGCGTTGGTGTGTTTCTTTCAAGACGTTTTGTTTTTCCAAATTGCATGTGGGTGGTTACAGAAGTATCTGTGAAGTATGAGCTCAAGGCGTGACAGGAGGCGCAACTTCTTTGGTTATCGCCCGAAAGAATGGGATCGTTGAATAACAGCTTACCTGTTTCGCGTATTTCATTTATTAAATCAGAATTGGTAATCTGTCCAAAAACACCTTTTGTGCTTTGAGCGGCGTAAAGTGTTTTCGAATAAATGCTCGTCGCAGCAGAATTAAGCGAGTAGTCCATGCGTGACGCGCTCTTTAACCGTTTTTCCCGAATCATTTTTTGATTGATGGAGAACAAGGGATTGACATAATCCCGAATAAACAAAAAATGATTGAAGCAATCATAACCTCCACAGTTTTTTAAAAAACCCTCCATTGCTGTAAAATGTTGCAAATAGAGAGGTTCTAGATAGTTAGGATGTTCCTCTAACCACGCTTGATAAATTGTTTTAACGGCCATCGTCATTTCAATTAGTTCGGGTAGAATGCGTGAGGAGTCGGGGCAATCAAAGCCAGTAGTATAGATTGTGGCGAGATTGAGGAGGAACAAGCGGTTGCAAAAAAGGAAATGGTTTTCATCCTTGAAGAGGGACAAAACAGAATCGTTTTCAAAAGCTGATAATCCCTGAAAGGCTATTGTGAGCAAAGGTTGAATAGTAGTGTTATTGTAACCTTCAGCACCAGCTAGTTGTAATAAAGTAAGTCCACCCCCCTCTCGCCGATACGGCAGTTCAAATTTTTCATGCACCTCTGTTTCGTATTCCACTGGCAGGGGACCGTTTAGGCGCTTGTATTGATTGGGTTCGAGGTAGCGTAACCAAAAATCGGCCCGCTTTACTGCTATCCGGGCGCTTTGAAGTTCTTTTTGAAACGCCAAAATTTTATTGTGTTCAATAGCATCGTGACGTGCAAATTCTTGAAGTGCTAATAAATGCTGCCGAATGTCCCTAACGTTTTGGTGGTAGAGCTGCACATAGGGCTTCTCATTACTATTCTGTTTAAAGGCAACCATTATTAAGGCTGCAAATGAAGTAAAAAGGAAATAAATTTTTTTCATAACATGAGAAAACCGGAGGAACATTTCCCCCGGCTTTAACTAACCAAACCACGCA
Source organism: Sphingobacteriaceae bacterium (assembly GCA_947457335.1). Taxonomy (GTDB): domain Bacteria; phylum Bacteroidota; class Bacteroidia; order B-17B0; family Aurantibacillaceae; genus Aurantibacillus. The sequence goes on along the minus strand of CANGWA010000023.1, from coordinate 10,345 downwards.
AAAAATTAATGACTGATGATAATCTTTCCAGATTCAGTGCCTTGCTCAGTGGTCAAATGAATCAAATAAGCGCCATTAGCAAAGTAGCCTGTTGGAATGCTGATTTTGCCTTGTTCAGCACGGAAAGCATTTTGATAAATCTTTTTACCAGTTAAGTCGGTGACGGTAACAAATGCTTGCGATGTATTGCCTACTTCTAAATAAAGAGTTTCATCTGCTGGCACAGGATAGGCTTTTAAGGTGTTGACGAAGGCCTCTTCAATGCCGGTATCGATAGTGCCGTTGCCACTTACAGCAAAAGCATATTTCGCTTCATCACTGTCATCGTTGTTGAGCGTAATGGTTGCTTGCTTGCTGCCTTGAGCGCCAGGATTGAAGGCAATTACTAATGCTACGGTAGAACCGCCTTGAATTTGAAGGGGCAGGGAATTAGGTTGCAAAACAGTGAAGGCGGTATTGTTGGATTGAAGACTTTGAATGGTCAATACGCCATTTCCTGTATTCGCAATTTCATAGGTGTAGGTTTTGGTGTCGTTCCATTGAACGTTACCAAAATCAGTAACAGTGAGGCTTGAAGTAACAGTACTACCGGCGATAATTTCGTTGCTATTACCTGAAATTTTAATTTCCTGAACAGTCCCTGTACCTTGTAATGCATAACTATAAAGTGCTTCATCAAGATCATTACACAAAACATTAATAGTGGCTGAACGGTTGCCAGATGTTGCAGGTGCGAATTTCACAACTACTTGGGCAGTACCATTTGCTACAACGTTTAGAGGGAAGGTAAATGGATTGAGCACAGTAAAATCACCTGCATTGGCTCCGCTCATTTGTATACCACTTACTTTTAACACACCGGCACCAGTGTTTTCAATTATAAAAGTGCGTGTTAAAGCACTGTATAAATTAACATTACCAAATTGGGTGAGGTCGCTAGCAGAAACCACTGTATTACCAGCGGCAATCGTGACGTTATTCCCCTTGATAGCAATTTCAGGATTGGAGGCAGCGCTGATAGCGCTGTTGAGAAGTAAAATCTGCCCACCTTCTACCAATTCACCACTGATGCTATAGTGTGCTTGGTCAACGAAAATAAATTTTCCGGGGCCAAGGATAGCTTGTACATCTAAAATGCCAGATGATTCCTCGTCCTGAGTAAGAAAGTTGGTGGCACCAGTGACAAAACGCGATTGATCGTGCTCAAGAATTGGCGTAGCCACGTTGGTGTTGATGTCATACATCCATACGCGAGCAACATAGGCGTTGTTACCTGGATCCTCTTGGATATAGATGTGCCCACTATTGTCCATGGTAATGTTGTCAAACATCTGATTTCCCTGTGTTCCATTAAGTACCATTGTTATGGTACCACCATTTTCTGGAGCATTGATGTCGTTGAAGCGTAGGCGCCATAGGCGCGATGGGGAGCCGAACGCGTTGGTTGTTACAAAATAGAAGTCACGAGGATTGGCCGGATCCCAGGTGCCGTCTTCGGGACGAAGGAAGTTGGTGATGCCGGCATTATTGCTGTTTGCATTGAGGGTAGCGCCCGACATGGTGGCTACATTGCCCATATTGACCAATGTAAAACTTGTGTTAGCTGCTGGGGTATTGGTGTTTGCTTCATTGTAGAAACCGAGCACCGATATGCCGTAAAGGGTTCCTCCCTTTAGTCCTGCTTTTTCAATATCGGTGCCGGTATATTGTTTGTTACCAACGTAACAATAAAGTTGTCCTGGTGTCGCATCATCTGTGCCAATGACAATGGTTTTGTCGCTTCTATTCGGACAAGCCAGTGCATTTTCACAGGAAAATTTACCTAACCAGGGAAGTTCGTATGAACTGCCAGCATCTGTTCCTGTAACCACGTGTGCAAATATTCGGCCTTCCGTTCCAGTTTCTTCACCATTCATGAAAATACGGTTTTGTGTACCCCTTCCTGTAAAAGGATTATAAAGTGCAGAGATTGGTGCCAAGTCTGCAGAACAGAAGCGTCCAAAATTGATGAGTGTTGAGGTGTTTGAAGCGTTGTAAGTTGTATAGGTTGTTCCGGTCCAGATATTCACGTTCTGAATCAAGTCTGCTCCGCTAACAACATTTAGATTGGCTTTATTAATGACCCATTTTGACACAAACGCACCCGGTTGTCCGTGCGCACGGTTCACACCAACAGTATTGCCAAACTCATGATTCACCAACAGGGTCATTGTGCCATCACCATTGTCAAACGCGCCAGTACCATCCGGTGTGCCGCACATTTTATAAGTTCCAGCCATATCTCCTGCAGAGAGCAATGACGTTACTGTATAGCCGGAGGTAAGTGGGAGGAGGTAAGGAGAATTGGTTGTAGAGGGTCCGGTGACCACTGTTTGTGATTGCGCTAAAGAAGTGATTGCAAGCGCAAAGAAGGGAAGATAAAATTTTTTCATTTGTTTAAATTTCTCCTGCAAAACTAAATTATAGAAAATGGCTTTACTTTAAGGAGACTTGAAAGGTTTGTTATTAAAACATTTAATTGTGGACATATTTATTTTACAATTCACCCTTCGGTTAAGGAAATGTTGGCAGAAGGTTGTTTAATCGTGTCGGCATTCAATGTGCTTTCAATTTCATAGAGCAAGGTGGTGCGCGAAGCGTCCGCCCAATTTTTAAACCAGGTGTGATGCGAATGCGAAATGGTGGCAATGGCCTCTAGTTTATCGAGACTAAAAGAAGATGCATAAACACCCGCTCCGGCTCTTACGGCGTCTCTTGAATTACAGAACTGCTCAAAGTGCCCCGCGACGGGCACCATCAACACTGGCTTGCCAAGGTACATGGCTTCACAAACGCTTTCGAACCCTGCAGTGGTGGCAAGTCCCTTTGCAGTGCGCATGTATTCCACAAACAAAGTATCGTTTGGCGCGTGCACGTGCACTGTTTCACGGTCGTAAGCATACTGGTATTTAAGTTCTTCTGCTTTATCTGTAAAACAATGAATGATTTGTTGGGGGTGTTCGTAATGCCACTGCAGTACTTCTTCAAAGTAACCGGGATTAACGAGGTAAATGAGTAGGTGATCCCCTCTTTCAACCGTGCTGTTGTGGATTGTTCTTCTAAGCAAGGGCGGAATGACTTTTACACGTGCGGTTATGTCCTCAAGTCGATAAAAGGATAAACCTAAGTTTTTCGCCTTGCTTGAAGTAGTGATCCGCGTGTAGAGCTTAAGAAAGAAACGGTCCAGCCATTTGCCTGAAGGAAACATAAACTCAGGATGGAAATAAACGTATTGATGTGCGATGGAGATAAGCGGAATGCGCGGTTGGTGGAGACGAAAATATACACCCGTAAGCACTTCATAAAAATTAAGGACTGCATCTGGTTTAAATGCTTCAAGAATTTCCTTGATGGTGGATAGGCTTCTTCTGAATTTCCCTATGCTTTTAGCGGCATGAATAAGGGTTTTGGTGAGATGAATGCCCTTTCTGTTTCGATCGTTGATAAAATTGGGACTGATGATTCGGTAAAGTGGCACATTGATTTTATCGGTGAAGTAGGCTGGCAGTTCCCTCGACCCAGTGCTGCCTACGATTACTGCGGTGACTAAATGGCCCTGTGCTTGAAGTAATTCATACACTACCAAGGCTTGCGATAGGTGGCCCCGGCCTTCTCCCTGAACAGTTAATATAAATGAGTTAGCCATTGTTTTCAGTGGTGACACCGTTTGGTAAAATGGTGTCAAGAAGGGCATTCGTTGTTTCCTTGATCCAATCGTGGTAGTAGATAATTTTCCACTCGCCCTCGTGTGTTTCAGCGAGAGCCGATAAGGTCTCTACCCAATCCCCCGAGTTCAAATAATGAATGCCATAAATAGACTTGTTGGCGGGTTGGTGAATGTGGCCGCAGATAACCCCTTTACAATTCCTTGAACGGGCCATGGAAGCCAATTCAATTTCAAACGAAGAAATGAAGTTAACTGCGCCTTTTACCTTAGCCTTTATGGCAGAGGAGATGGAATAATAGGGTAATCCGCGTTTTTCACGAAAATTATTGAAGTGTCGGTTAAGCCATAACAAAAAGGTATAACCCACATCTCCTAATTTAGCCATCCATTTAAAGTGCCCTGTTACCGGATCAAAAATGTCGCCATGGGTCACAAAATACCGGTCGTGCTTTCCCTGGTGGATGTAATAATACCGAATAGAAAAGTTGGCAAATTCAAAAGGCATAATTTCTTCTAAAAAATCATCGTGGTTTCCGCGGATATAGATGACTCTTGATTTACGGTTCAGTGCCAATTTTAAAATGTGCCTGAAAAAACGGCTGTGTTGCTTTTTCCACTTCGCCCCCCTGCGCAATTGCCACCCATCCACAATATCACCATTGAGAATGAGTGTGTCGCACCGGAGGTGTTTGAGAAAATGAGTGACTTCCTTTGCTAAAGAAGCTGCGGCGCCGAGATGAAGATCGGAGAGTACGACGGTGCGGTAATGGGTTGTCATGTATAACCTTGGTTTTGCAAAGGTTTGCATGGAGGTATTATGGTGGCGTCAAGAGGGGATTATGTTTAGATTATCCCTTTAATACCAATGTAAATACAAGGTTATTGATGTAATTTGATTGTATTAACCCAATAATTTTGTATCTTTGTCCTCCTCGCGGATGTGGCGTAATTGGTAGCCGCACCAGACTTAGGATCTGGCGCTGAGAGGCGTGGGGGTTCGAGTCCCTTCATCCGCACAAAAAAAGTACCCGCCTTTGGCGGGTTTTTTTGTGGGATGAAGGACGAGAAGTTTATCCCGATGGAGCGGAGCGGATGTCGGGAAGTCCCTTCTCCGCACAAATAAATAAAACCCGACCACAAGTAGGGTTTTTCTTTTACGCGGGTGAAAGGACGGGCAGTTTATTCCGGTGAAGCGGTGGCGACTGTTGGGAAGCCTCTTTTTATTAGTAAAAACCCACTTTGTTGCGGGTTTTTGCAATTAAGTGGAGATTCAATCGGGCTTGAATTTTCACTAAACAAATTCCATTTTGTCATTCCCTATTTTCTATGCCAGTAACGTACAAAAATTTATGCGAAGTGCTTTTGTGTGTCTATTTTAGCAGATTTACAAGATGTCTGACATCAAGAACATTATTTTCGATTTGGGAGGGGTAATTATCAACCTCGATCAACCAGCAACCATCAATGCGTTTAATGGATTGATACGTAACCTAAATTTCGAAAAGGTGTACTCTCAAGCACAACAATCAGACGTATTTGATCGCCTTGACCGCGGCCAAATCACGAATGATGATTTTTATGATCAGTTGGCACAGATGATTGGTTTTTCTGGCGACCGCATCTTGATGGAAGATGCTTGGAATGCCATGCTGCTGAAGGTTCCTGATTATCGTTTGGATTTATTAGTAGAACTCAAGCCACGCTACCGTACATTTTTATTGAGCAATACCTGCGAACCCCACATTGCTTATTTTGAGAAGGAATTGTACGAAGATCATGGTGTAAGGAATTTTGAGGATTATTTTGAAAAGGTTTATTACTCCTGCCGCATGGGGCTTCGTAAGCCAGATCCCGAAATTTTCCTGAAAGTACTGTCTGAGAATTATTTGAAGCCTGAAGAGACGGTTTTTATCGATGACTCTATTCAGCACGTGGAAGGCGCGCGTGCTTGTGGCATCAATGCCCATTTGCTCGAAAAGGGCAGGGAGGTAGCGGACTTGCTTAGTGGGTTGAACCTTTTATAAAATCCAAAACTGCTGAGCCGAATTCCATTGGTTTATCGGCATGCACCCAATGGCCCGCACCCTCAATGGTCACCACTTTATGATCAGGAAAGCGACTGTCAAAATCAATCAGATCGTGGTCACTAACGTAATCGGATTTCGCGCCGCGAATAATGCAAGCGCTAGCCATGCTAACAAAGGCAGGCACGGGACCTGTGATTTTTTCGTAATTCGCCGTAATGACAGGTAGATTAAATCGCCAGTCCATCACATCTCCCTTCCAATAAATATTTTTCAATAAGAATTGGCGGGTTCCAAAATCATCGAGGTACATGGCCATAATGGCTTCTGCTTCTTTGCGCGTGGTAATCGTGTCCAATTTAATCGCATGCAGTGCGGCCAAAACTTTTTGGTGGTGGGGGGGATAGGCACGTGCAGCCATGTCCGCTATAATAAAATCTTTTACAAGCCCCGGGTACTTGTATTCTAAAAACAAGGCAGCCTTACCGCCCATGCTGTGTCCCATCACAATAGCATCCTTTAATTGATGAGTGCGGATAAAGGTGTGCAAATCGTCTGCCATGTCGTCATACGAAAACTGGTCACTGTGCGGCGAAAGGCCATGGTTTCGCAAGTCAGCGGTATACACTCTCAGGCCCTGTGTGGCAAAGTGTTTAGCCAAGGTGTTCCAGTTATCCGATTGGCCAAAGAGGCCATGTAGGATTAATAGTGGACGGCCTTCGCCGTATTCTCTGAAAAACAAATCCATACCTTATACACTTAATTGTCGCCGATACAGTTGAACGGTGTTCTCGATACCAAAATATAGTGCGTCACTGATTAAAGCGTGACCAATTGACACTTCCTGCAGGCCTTTTACGTGTTGAGCAAAGTAGTTAAGATTTTCTAGGCTAAGATCGTGCCCAGCATTCAATCCCAAGCCGCATTGCATGGCCACTTCAGCAGCCATCACAAAAGGGGCTACGGCAGCAGCTTTATTGGCGGCAAACCCTGCAGCAAAACTTTCGGTATACAATTCAATCCGTTCGGTTCCTGTTAACTGAGCAGCTTCAATCATCTCTTTCACAGGGTCTACAAATATGGACGTCCGAATGCCCGCATTTTTGAATGAAGAAATAATTTCTTGTAAGTAGTCAGTATGTTTCAGAGTGTTCCATCCGTGATCGCTGGTCAGCTGTCCATCTGCATCTGGCACAAGGGTCACTTGGTGGGGTTTTACCTCCATCACCAGGTCGATGAATTTTTGTTCCCGTGGATTACCTTCTATATTGAATTCGGTGGTGAGAAGTGGTTTTAATTGGCGCACATCGCTGTAGCGAATGTGCCGTTCATCGGGGCGCGGGTGTACCGTAATGCCTTGTGCTCCGAACTTTTCGATGTCGAGCGCCATTTTTATGACGTCAGGAGTGTTACCACCTCTTGCATTGCGGAGGGTGGCGATTTTATTGATATTAACACTGAGTTTTATCACGGCACAAAGGTAATAGATTCGTGGTTGATACGTTATTTTAGGGAAGGAAAAGACGGGCAGTTGTGTTCACGCAGCGATTGAACAATTTTATACAACCGGCGCCTGATTTGGCTTAATTAGCATTTGTCGGTAGTGATTAATTATTACTTTTGAGCGCTATGTTAGCTGGAAGCCTCATAACGGATCAAATCCCTCCCCTCAAGGTGAGCGATACGGTAGAGATGGCGTTGGACTGGATGGAACAGTTTAAGGTGGCGCATTTACCTGTGGTGAACAAGACCCAGTATGTGGGATTGGTTTCTGAAACGGATTTGTTGGATTACGACCATCCAGATGAGGCGATTAGCAGTAGCCGCCTGCACATCATGAAGCCTGCTATTTTTGAGGACCAACACATTTACGATATCATTCGCTTGATGAGCAGTATGAATTTATCGTTGGTTCCGGTGATCGATCAAAAAGAGGTGTACAAAGGCGCCATTACCTTGCAAGGAATTGTTTCGAACCTCAGCAACATGGCCTCTGTTCAAAGTCCCGGTGGTGTCATCGTTCTTGAAATGAACCAACACGATTATTCGGTGACGCAGATTGGCTCCATCATCGAGGGCAACGAGGCTAAAATCTTAAGTCTCCACGTTTCTTCTCAACCAGATAGCACGCGCATTGAAGTTACCATCAAGGTCAACCGTGAGAATATTTCTGGCATCATTCAAACCTTTAACCGTTACAACTACACGATAAAGGCCACCTATAATCATGGTGATTATTCGAAGGGCATGGATGACCGACTAAACGAATTTCTCCACTTCCTGAATATTTGATTAGCATTTGCTAATCACTTCCTTCATGATTACAGTGAGTTTCTTTTCTTGCGCATTCGCAACACGCAATACATCTTCGTGTGAAACCTTTTCCACGTGTCCTTCTACGCCTAAGTCGGTAATGATGCTCATGCCAAATACCTCTAAACCACTGTGTTTAGCAACGATGACTTCAGGCACGGTACTCATACCAACGGCATCGGCGCCTATGCGCCAGAGGTAACGGTATTCAGCTGGGGTTTCAAAACAAGGTCCTGTTAAACCCGCATACACCCCTTGTGAAACTTCAATTCCATTTGCGGCGGCGGCCCCTTCGGCCAAACTAATCAGGCGTTTACTGTAGGCCTCTCCCATGTCCACAAACCGTGGTCCTAATGCGTCATCGTTTTTTCCAATCAAAGGATTGGTTGGAAACAAATTGATATGATCGTTAATAATCATGAGCTCACCCACACGAAAACCAGGATTCATGCCACCTGCGGCATTGCTGACAAACAGGTGTTTAATGCCCAACGCTTTCATAACGCGCACTGGAAAAGTAATTTGTTGCATGGAGTAACCTTCGTAAAAATGAAAACGCCCTTGCATGGCAACAACTTTTCTACCACCCATCTTGCCGAAAATCAATTGTCCACTATGCCCTTTTACAGTGCTTTGTGGGAAATGAGGAATCTGCTCATAGGGAATGACCAATTGCTCTTCGATTTCGTTAGCCAAAGCTCCGAGGCCAGAGCCAAGAATGATGCCGGTTTCAGGCACAAACTCACCGATGCGTTCACGAATACTTTTCGTGGTGGAATTTATTTCGACGGACATAAGTATGTATCAAGTTGTCAAATTCTTCTGTTTTATCGCGGAAGGTCACTTCCACCGGTAAAATGTAAATATTCATTGCAGAGGCGATCGACCACACATCGGGGTGACGCAACCGCATCAGGTCTTTTTCTGTGGTGACGAGGACTTTAGAACCATTTTGAAAGGTCTCGTAATAGCGCTGAATGTCTTCTAAATCTTTTGCGCTAAAGGCGTGGTGGTCGTTAAAGGGTAAGTGCCTGCAATCACTTGCATATTCCTTCAAGTAGTTCACCATGGGTTCTGCATTGGCTATCCCTGCAAATGAAATCACGGTAAACCGGTATAAGTCGTTGAGGGTGCTGAGGGTATCGTTCGGATTGTTGAGAGCATATAACTCACCATACTGCAGATAGCTGAAAAAAACCTGTTGGTGCGGCATCGGTTGGATATCCTTCACAATGTTGCGCAATTCAATAGGCGTGGTGCGGTCGGGTGTTTTACTTACAATAATCACGTCTGCTCTATCCATGCCTGAGGCGTATTCACGCAAAGTGCCTGCGGGCAGCATCACATCTTTAAAGAACAAATTGTTGTAATCAGTTACCAGTAAGTTTAAGCCTACACGAACCGCTCTGTGTTGAAACACATCGTCCAGCAAAATCACCTCTGCAGCATTGGGCAGTGCCATCAATTGTTTGATGCCGTTTGCACGATCGCCATCAACCGCTACAGTTATAGGATACTTGGTTTTATAAATTAAGGGCTCGTCACCAATATCATCGGCGTTAGATTCGTCGTTAGCTAGCACGAAGCCCTTTGTTTTACGTTTGTATCCACGACTGAGCGTGGCAATGGATTGGTCTTCCTTTAACAGTATACGAATAAGGTATTCGACCAATGGCGTTTTACCAGCACCACCTACTGCGAGATTACCTACTCCGATGGTGTGTTTTTCAAACCGGTGTTCTGTTAGCACACGCCAATCGTAAAGCCGATTGCGCAAGGCCGTCACCAAGCCATAAAGCCATGCCAATGGCATGAGCAGTATTTTTAATCCCGGATTCACAAGGCTTAAATATGGCCAATTTTTTTGGGATTATGGCTGATAAATGCAGTCGGTAAGCGGGATAAAAAATCCCATATAAAGCACTACTTTTCCGTGTCTGTGCTTTGGAATCCGAGCAGAAATTGTGCGGGATCGAATTTGACTTCGACAAACTTGGTGCCGCCTTTGTGGTAGTTCAATACCAATGGCGCACTTCCGTCCCATTCAGCAATGTTCTCCTTGGTCATGTTGGTAATGGCGCGCAGGCAGGAGTTGATGGTGCGAATTTTTGCAATGGATTTGTTTGTGTGGGTATTCCATCGAAAATACACCAATTTGGTTTCTTTACCGGCCTCACACTCAACTTTATCTGGCACCTTTGTAAAGGCGTCAATAAACACCAATACATAATTGGTGTCGCCAACTAGTTTACTGAAGAGCACTTTTGTAGTCTCTGGTCCTTTAATGGTAGAGTCGACCGAG
>CANGWA010000022.1 GCA_947457335.1 Sphingobacteriaceae bacterium | reverse complement strand
TCGTTCGATGATCTCTAAAAATGATTGAAAGCGGCCAGTGCCGCTTTTTTTATTGCCAAGCGTGGCTACCTTTATAGCGTGAGACTACTTATCCTCGATAATTACGATTCATTTACGTATAACTTGGTGCACCTGGTTGAAAAACACATTCACTACCCGTTTGCTGTTTATAAAAACGATGCCATTACCATAGAAGCGGCTCAACAGTATTCACGCATCTTGCTTTCTCCTGGCCCTGGTTTACCCTCCGAAGCGGGCATCATGCCCCATCTATTAAAGGCATTACCTCTCAATACACCGGTGCTCGGTGTTTGTCTGGGCATGCAGGCCATTGCCGAAGCAACGCATTCGCCTCTCAAAAATCTCAATACTGTGTTTCATGGCGTTGCCACACCCATTCACCTCTGCGAACCTGATCCTTTGTTCCTCCATTGTCCGCCTACTTTTAACGCAGGCCGCTACCACTCTTGGGTGATTGATGAAGATGGACTTTCGCCGGATTTAAAAATTACAGCCCGCGACGATCAGGGATTAATTATGGCTGTTCGCCACCACCACCGCCCGTGGTGCGGTGTACAATTCCACCCCGAATCCATTTTATCTGCACACGGTGATCAAATCATTGCCAACTGGCTGCATCATGAATAAGTCGTAACTTCAACCCATCACCAATGGGGTGATAGCTGTTTTATGAGTCAACGCACTTCTTCTCTGCCCACCATTGTGTCGGGTAAAAATGCTTTGAAAACGTTTCAAACGTGGTTACGGAAAAATGCGCCGGAACAAACGGTCATTCTTTGTGATAGCAACACACTCCAACACTGCTGGCCCGTACTGTTGCAACATGTGCCCCAACTGAGTTCCGCAGCACTGATTGAAACAGATCCGGGTGAAAGTTCGAAATCGCTTGAAATCGCTGCCTACATCTGGCAAACATTAACCGAACAAGCAGCCACTCGTAAAACGTTATTGATTAACCTCGGCGGCGGTATGATTACTGACCTCGGTGGTTTTTGTGCAGCACTCTATAAAAGAGGTATTCCTTTTGTACACATCCCTACTTCGTTATTGGCCATGGTCGATGCTGGGGTTGGTGGAAAAACAGCCATCGATTTTATGGCTGTTAAAAACCTCATCGGCACTTTCTCCAATCCTGTTAGCACCATCATTGATCCTGTTTTTTTGAAAACACTTCCTGCACGGGAGTGGCTGTGCGGTGAAGCCGAAGTGTATAAAATTGCCGCAGTTGCCAACGCTAGCTTGTGGCGCACGTTGACGAAAAAAGGGTTCTCACCTGAACTGATTGAAAAGGCTGTACGCACCAAGCAACGGATTGTGAAAAAAGATCCGTATGAAAAAAATAGCCGCCAGTGTTTGAATTTCGGACACACGATCGGACATGCGCTCGAAAGTGCCAAGCAAGGCACCCTGCTCCATGGTGAAGCCATCGCCATTGGTATGTACATCGAAACAGAATTGGCAGCACAACTCAAATTAATTACAAGGGAATGGTGTGTTGAAATGCAACAGGCCCTCATGTGGCGCTTCGATACCGTACTGCAACCAATCGATGGAGAAGCTTTGCGCCATTTCTTGGTGCACGATAAAAAAAATCAAAAGCATAAACTTGTCTTTGCCCTGCCAGCGCAACCCGGTCATTGCCATATAAACGTTGTGGCTACACCAACACAAATTCAAAAAGCCATTGCTGCTTATAATAAATGCATGAAGTAGCTGCCATACAATCTCCCGCCTCTTCTCCTTCTGGCACCATCCACCTGCCAGGCTCTAAAAGCATTGCCAACCGCTTGTTGGTGTTGCGGCATTTGTATGCGCCAACAACAACGCTACACAATTTACCAGATAGCGACGACACGGCTATATTGATTAAGGCCTTGCACGAAATGGATCACGGCCGGTTTCGTATTCATGCGGGACATGCGGGCACCGCTTTTCGTTTTATGACAGCCTTGTGCGCGGTGACGCCGGGCGATTGGCACTTGACCGGCTCTGATCGTATGTTACAAAGGCCCATCGGCCCCCTAGTCCATGCACTGAAACAAATCGGAGCTACGATTGATTACCATCAACAGTTCGGATTTCCACCACTCAACATCACCGGTCACCGCCTCGCCGGTGGAAAAGTGTACCTTGATGCCAGTATTAGTAGTCAATTTACCTCGGCGTTGTGCATGGTGGCACCGGGACTTTTAACGGGACTTGACATTGAGTTCACTCAACGCCCAGTGTCGTACAGTTATGTGAAGATGACCTTGCAGTTGCTCCGTCAATTTGGTGCAATGGTGCGCGAAGGGAGCAAGGGCATTATTATTTTACCTTCTGCTATCACCTTACCTCCAGTCATTGGCACTGAATGCGATTGGTCCTCCGCTTCCTATTGGTACAGTATCTGCGCACTGGCAAAGGGGTCCTCTTTTCTACTCCCGCACCTGCATACCCAAAGCTTGCAAGGCGATGCTATCGTAGCTAACCTTTATCGCGATTTAGGGGTGCATACCGAAGTGGTGGCCAACGGAATAAAAATTACCCAACAGGGTACTACCGCTTCGGCCTTGGAAATTGATTTTTCCAATTGCCCCGATTTGGTGCAAACCATGCTAGTGACGTGTTTTGGATTGGGTGTGCAACTCACCTGTAAGGGCATTAGCACATTGGCCCATAAAGAAACCGATCGCATTACCGCCTTGGTGCAGGAAGTTACGGCGTTGGGTGGACACGTGGGGGTGCAAGGCGAAGCCTTGGTGCTACAGCCTGTTCGGGCCAAATCCAGCGAACACGTGGTCATGACGTATGACGATCACCGCATGGCCATGGCCTTTGCACCGTTAGCCTTGGTGATGCCACAAATAACCATAAATAACCCTCAAGTCGTTACAAAATCCTACCCCTCTTTCTGGAAACATTTGAAAGCCGTTGGTTTTGCCGTAAATTTATAGGCTTATATGGCTTTTTTCGGTGGTAATAAAAACAACGGGCCTGCAGAAATGTCTTTTCTGCAACACCTCGAAGAATTGCGCTGGCACCTCGTGCGCAGTGCGGCCGCTGTGATGTCCCTCGCCGTTCTCGCCTTCGTGTTCAATGACTTTGTTTTTGATACGGTTATTTTTGGTCCGCTGCGACAAGACTTCTTTACTTACGACGCCCTTTGCAACCTCGGTCACTCCATGGGCGCTGGCGATGTGATGTGCATCACCGTAAAGCAACAACATTTGCAAACACTCTCGGCATCGGAACAATTCTTTAATCACATGTGGATTGCGTTGATTACGGGACTCATTCTCGGCTTCCCCATTGTGTTGTGGGAGTTGTGGAAGTTCATTCGCCCTGCATTAAAGGACAAGGAAGTAGGACCTGTAAAAGTATTTGTGGCCATTGCCACTGTGTTGTTTCTCATTGGCATTTGTTTCGGGTACTTCCTGCTCTTTCCCATGAGCTATAATTTCTTGGTGAACTACCAGGTCTCCTCCAGTGGCATTGTTCAAACACAAAACACGTTCGACGATTATATTTCATTAATCAGCACAATGACATTGGTGTCGGGCATTATTTTTGAAATGCCAGTGCTGGTCTACTTTCTTTCGCGCATGGGCATTCTTACCCCCACGTTTATGCGCACGTACCGCAAACACGCAGTGGTGGTTATATTAATCGCAGCCGCTATCATTACCCCAAGTCCCGATGTCACCTCGCAAATGGTGGTTGCCGTACCCATGTACTTGCTGTATGAAATCAGCGTATTTGTATCAGCGTCGGTTATTCGCCGTCAGGAGAAAGATGCTAAGTAACCATTAGTACCGAGTCCTAATATTTTTTTCAGCGCCATTGTTTTTATGAGGAGGTGGGTGCCTGGCGTTGTTTATCAAGCCATGAACTCAACGCCACCGTGCTCTCCGCCTGTAGTCTGCTTGTAAAGCCTATGCAGGCCTAACCGGTGCAGGGTCCCCGCTTGCAGTGGCTGCGGGGCCGCTGCCCTGAAGGCCTGCAAAGGCTTTCCGGCGCAGAGCTACTGGCTGCGATCACTGGCACAGCGTTTGCGCGTAACGTTGATATTAAATTTGCCCTCGCTTGAAAGATTAGTGTGGTGCTTGTGTCGGTGAATGAGTAAATTCAAATAAAAAAATGAAAATAGCAGTTCTTGGTACCGGCAACGTGGGTCAAACCATTGGTGCAAAATTGGTGCAATTAAAACACGATGTCATCATGGGCAGCAGAAGCGCTGACAATGAAAAGGCCAAACAATTTGCGCAGCAACACGCAGCCGCAAACGGCACGTTTGCAGAAGCAGCAGCGCAGGCCGAACTGATTTTTAATTGCGTGAGCGGCGGGGCTGCCTTGCAGGCGCTACAGTTGGCGGGGATCGAAAATCTCAAGGGAAAAATCCTAGTAGAGTTGGCAAATCCTCTCGATTTTAGTAAGGGCTCCCTGCGGTTGTCGGTGTGCAACGACGATTCGTTGGGCGAACAGATTCAACGGGCATTCCCAGAAACCAAGGTCGTGAAAACGTTGAATACGTTGTGGTGCGGACTCATGGTTAATCCCCAACGCATTGGCGAAGGCGATCACCAATTGTTTATGTGTGGCAACGATGCCGCGGCTAAAACAGAGGTCATGAAATTACTCAATACGTTCGGTTGGAACCCCTTACACATCATGGACCTCGGTGACATTACCGGTGCTCGCGGCATGGAAATGTACCTGCCCTTGTGGTTGCGCATTTACAACACGCGCAAGAATGGTACGTTTAATGTGCGACTGATAGAAGAGGGAACCTCAAATAACTAAGTGCAACCGTACTGAAAACACGTGCACGGGACCTTTCCGGTCTTTATTATACCCAGGATTAATTATCATTTGATAGGTACCTGTGAGGAATAATTGGTGCTGATAGAGATCCGCACAATAATAAAATTCTGCCAACTGTTCTCCGCCATAATTCAATTGTCCATCGCCTAACATAAATCCTTTTCCACCCATCGTAAGATAGTCCCGATGCAAAGACGATAAGGCAGAGAAAGCATAGGCAATCCCAATACCATCTTGTTTACGCCGCCATTTTTCTCCGTTTAAAAAAACACCAGCGCTCGCACTGCGGTCAATTTCAGTAAATGCCCACGTCTCGTTATGTCCATCGTTCCAGCCACCTCTAAAAAATAAGCCACCTTGTTTAAAGAGTTGTTGTTCGAAGTTGATTGCAAGGCCGTATTTAGAGTGACCATATTGGCGACTGGTTTCGATGCTGGGCGCACCACTCGGTGCCAACATGCTTTGACGGTAGCTACCCATGTTGGCAGTGGTGTAAAATGCTAGTAAACGGATAGCTCCTTTTTTTGTAGAGCAAGTGTAATGGCGGGTGTATTCCAAAGTGGTTGAATTGGCCTTGGTGATGTGCGTGTTCATGGTATTGCCATTGGCTGTAGTGGCAACCATCGAAGAAGCAATGCGCCATTCATTTTTCGGCGTAACCCACTCTAAAATAACACTCGGTGTATACCCACGCGTATTGGCAGGATAATCCCATGCACCATTACTCATTAGGCCCCAACTTAGGAATTGGGTACGCGGATCATGGCTATACTGGTTGCGATCAAAATAATCAGCGATACTCACCTTGCCAACGGTTAAGCTGACATACTTTGTTGGCACATCTCCCGCCACTTGGTTAAGGTCGTTGGCTTGGTACTGTGTTGTTTTTGTTAACGCCACCAATTGGCGGTAATACAGCCGCGCAAGATAGAGATGCGGCGCAGGGTCACCAATGCGAAAGGTTTCGCCGTTTGTGGCGGCAGCAATACCAAGGGCCTGACTTAACCCCGAACCACCAGCAATTTCTGGGTTTACAAATACGGCAGCATTCTTCCATAACTTCATGCCAGCATAGAAGGTAGTGGTAATAGAGGTTTTATTTTCTTTTTCGGCACTTAAACTATTCACGCCACTGTAGGGCACATCAAACGCTGGTTTTGTTTGATTGACAATTGTTGTTTGCGCGTGCCACGACCAGCGGCGTGCTGCGAGGGAGTCGTTGTCTTGTGCCACTGCTGTAAAACAGCAGGATGCAGCAATTGAAAACAAGTATTGGTTCATTCAGAGCGCATGAATTTTAAACCGGGGAATGGGTACGGCTGAATAAAACAAAGGTAGCTGCTACTGCGGCCTGGCCAAGTAATTTGCCTTAAATAACTTTTAGAAGTTGAATATGCCGGTGATTACCGAAGGGTTTGCTTATTGGATTACAACCGCCTAAACAAATCCTTGATATACTCCATTGTCGCAATGTCGCGGTAATTGTCGCCAAAGGCGTGGTGCCACATAAAGGGTAGGTTGTAGCTGACTTCCGCCATCTTCGTAATGGTCTCTTCGCTCCACTCCTTGCTTAAATTTTGCGGCAATTGAATGTTGTGTTGTTTCAACATCTGCATGAAATCTTTCCAGCCATCGGCGTAAATGTCGCCCAGGTGCTGGAAGATCACGCAATTCGCAAAGCAATGGCGCGTGCCTAAAATCTTGGATAAACCATAACTCAACGCGTGACAAACACCAACTTCACTGTACGTTAAACTCAATCCACCCATCAACGACGCCACCATGAGTTTGTCATCGTTCTCAGGGGTTTGTCCACTGCTGCTGCCTAAATACACTTCGCGACACAATTTTAACGAGGCGTCGCCATACGCCAGACTAAAGGCGTTGTTGCGAATGCCATAATGCGATTCAATGCAGTGAATGTAAGTATCCATGCCCGTGTAAAACCAATCGTTACGCGGCACAGAGGCAATCAGTTCTGGATCTAAAATAACTTGATTAAAAACGGTCCAGTCGCACTTGAGTCCGAGTTTTTTTTCGGGACCCGTTAACACAGCGGTCATCGAAACTTCAGCGCCGGTGCCGCTAATAGTGGGCACGCCCAAGTGGTACACGCCAGCTTTCTTGATTAAGTTCAACCCTTGGTACAGCACCGAGGAGCCCTCGTTGGTGAGCATGAGCGACAGTGCCTTGGCAATGTCCATAATACTGCCACCGCCGATACCAATGACACCCGAAGGCAAGCCTTTTTTGGCTAGAATTTCATCGCGCAGTTGATCGATTTGTTCGGTGGTGGGTTCGTGTGGATCGACATCAATAAAGTACACCAAATCTTCTGGTTGGTTTTGCAAACGGTTGGCGAGGGGTTTGCCGTTGAAGTAATTGTCAACGATAAACACAAAGTACCCTTGGTTTTCTTGACGAATCGGCGCAATGGTTTCTCCCAATTGTGCAAACGAGCCACGTCCGTAAGTCACGCGGTCGATGTTTTTGAAATTCTTATGCAACATGTATTAGCGAGCGGTATTGTTATAGAGTGATGTGGCGTAGTCCCAGTTCACCACGTTCCACCAATTGTTGATGTAGTCAACACGGCGGTTTTGGTATTTCAAATAGTAAGCATGTTCCCACACATCGAGCGCTAAAACGGGACGGCCTTTCTCTGCGGCAAAAGCCATGAGGGGATTGTCTTGGTTAGCCGTTGTGGTGATTTTGAGTTTGTTGTTTTCATCGAGAATCAACCAACACCAGCCGCTACCGAAAATTTTGGTCGCGCGTTCGGAAAAAGCTTTTTTAAAGTCGTCGTAAGTTTTAAACTCCGCTTCAATGGCGGTAAGTAAAACACCGGTGGGGGCAGCTTCTTTGCCGGGACGCATCATGGACCAGAACACAGAATGGTTGTAATGTCCCCCTAAATTGTTCCGTATAACGGCACTGGTGGTTTCATTCACGCCGCGGCATTGTTCGGCGCGGCTTTGTGCCATGTTCATGGTGCCTTTTGTTAAGGCATTCAATTTATCGACATACCCTTGGTGGTGTTTGTCGTGGTGCAATTGCATGGTTTCCTTATCAATAAAGGGCTCCAAGGCATCGTAGGCGTAAGGTAGGGGAGGTAACACAAATTTCTCACCTGGATCGGGAATGAAGGTTTCTGCAATAGGAGAAGCCAAGCTCTTGCTGGCCACTATACCGAGACTAGCCAGTGCCGTGTTTTTCAGAAAATCTCTACGCGATGAGCCCATGGTCAGCTATATTTAGAATTGAATCAACAATTGTCCTTTTTCAACCGCATTGCCCTTGGTGGCAATGACTTTTTTCACCGTGCCATCGGCAGGGGCCTTGAGAATGTTTTCCATTTTCATGGCTTCAAGCACAATGAGTGCGTCACCTTTTTTTACCACATCTCCCTCTTTCACTTTTACTTCGAGTACCATGCCCGGCATGGGCGCCTTCATGTCAGCCGCTTTGTTTGCGGCCAAGCGATCCATACCGAGAATGTGCAACAACTCATCGTATTGATCTTTTAAGGCAACGGTGCAACGAATGGAGTTGATGCGCAAGGTCATTGTTTTGTCCTCCGCATTGAGTTTCACCACATCAACCCGGTACGATCCGCCGTTGTATAACAACAAGTATTGGTAAGGATGCACCTGTTCAAATTCACCTGAAATGGTTTTACCATCCAGTTGTCCCTCAAAGCGTCTTCCCGCCACTTTTAAATCGGCCTTGTGCGTGGCCCCTTCGTTTACTGTAACTGTGAACATACTTCAAATGTACTTAATATGATTGATGAATAGAAGAGGGGGAAACCCAAAAAATGCTATCGCTGTCATTGTTTTTGTAACCGCATTCGATGGAGTTCTGCTTGCCAGAAGAGTGCGGTAATGAAGAGGTGTTCTTTATAGATAAACAATGGCGTTAACCCTGCGCCAGTGATTGCAGGCAGTAGCCGGGTGAACCCGCTACAGCCGGAAAGCACGGTGCCGCAGAGCAGTGCATAGATGGCGGCAGGCGCCCAACACCTTCATCAAAGAAATGTTATCTGCTTACGACGGAATCGCTCGGAATGCGTATCCCTTCTCTGCATAGAGCTTTAAAAACGCAGGGAGCGCATACCGAATGTTGTCGTTGGCTTTAAGATTGTCGTGAAATAACACGATACTGCCGTTGCGTGCATGTTTGAGTACGTTTTTTAAGCATTTATCGGGACTAATTTTTTCGTAATCGTAACTGATTACGTCCCACATAATAACTTTGTAACCTTTTCTGAGCAGCGCTTTGTATTGGGCTTGTCGCATACGGCCGTAGGGGGGACGAAAGAGGTTGTTTTTTGTCAGCCGCGCACAAGCTTCCACTTCTTCCATGTAGGCAGCGGTTTTCACTTTTAAGCCCTTGGTATGAAACATGGTATGATTGGCTGCCATGTGCCCTTCAGCAACGATGCGCGAAAAAACGGCAGGGTGTTTTTCAATGTTAGAGCCCACGCAAAAAAAGGTGGCCGTGGCATTGAACTGCTTCAAGACATCGAGCACCCATTCCGTTAATTCTGGAATGGGGCCGTCGTCGAAGGTGAGGTAAATGGTTTTGTCGCGGCGCGACAAGTGCCAAGTGGCACGGGGGTAAATTTTTCGAAGCAGCGCAACTGGTTGAATCAGCAGCATGCCCGTTTATTTCAGTAGCGGTTGTCCTTGTTCCTGACGCGGTTGCATGTCCTCATCTGTTAAGATGCCATTGCTCAAACGCTTCAGGAAGTCTTTGTACAAATCGTCCTGTTTGTATTGCTGCGCCATAGAGGTCAGCATTTTCATGATTTCTTTTGACTGGTTCAGTTCGCGGTCATAAGAACGGCGGTGTTCTGGCTTTTGTGCCATGTAAATGCGCACATCGCCTTCGTACATGTCAAACAATTTCTTCGCGAGTTTATTCGCTTTTTCAATAGCACCTAAATCGTAGTAAGAGCGGCACACTTGAAAAATCGACGCATCGAAAGGAATGTTTTCATCTGGCATTTTCTCCAGACAAAGATCCAGTACTTTCATTGCTTTGTCCTTCTTACCTTGAATAATCAGGGCATTGGCGAGTATACTCATTTGCATGCGCAGATTGCCGGTCATGCGGGTGCAGTTTTCGTCCAAGTTCACACCCGCTTTGTCCATACCACCCCAAGCAAACCGGTTCACGACGTTATCGTACATGATGTCGGCTGCTACACGGCCCCCCATCGATTCTTCTTCTTCGGTCTGGCGTACCGGCGTTAAACGGTAAGCTAGTCCTTCGAGTTGGAAGTATTTTTTTAATCCAATATACGCTTCGTCACCTGTGGTGACAGCAAAGTAAATTGGACGTTTCCAATTGTTGTGGGCAATCAAATCCAACACCATGATATCGGCCTTGGTAATGTAACGGCGACCGCCCAACTCCCAATTCATGCGCTTGTCCATACGCCCATACATGCTTGGTTCAATCACGTTGTTGTTAACAACGGACATAGAATCAACATCGAGGTAAAGACTCTTGGATGGTAATACATCGATGAGTTGTCCACCTGCATCGTACTTGCTGCCGGGTTCGTCACTCAATGCTGCTTGCATGGCTGCAGAAAGCTCCATTGGTTGTGGATTGCGGCTATCCACCAGCATGTAAGATAGTTTTTCAGCTTCCACTTTTTCTTCAGGAATGGTGAATGGCACCGGTTCGCTTTCGTAGGCGGCACGGCGCATCTGGCGGATGTACCAATCGGTATTAAGGAGACTTAAGTTGATTACCCGCACATCGGTGCGTATGCCCTCTACTTCTTGTGCATACCAAAGCGGGAAGGTGTCGTTGTCACCGTTCGTAAAAATGATGGCGTTCTTAGCACAGCTGTTGAGGTAATCAATAGCACAGTCACGGCCTAGTGTTCTGAGCGAACGGTCGTGGTCGTTCCAGCCTTCTTTAGCCATGATGGTCGGCGCTGCGAGGCCGAGTACCCCCGAACCAATCGCCATCGCCATGCTGGCGGCATTTTTACTCAATGTTTCGTACAACCACAGCACACCGAAGCCAATCCAAACGGCAAAGGCGTAAAAGCTACCCGTGTAGGCATAATCCCGTTCGCGTGGTTGGTAAGGGGATTGGTTCAAGTAAATAACAATCGCTAATCCCGTTAAGAAGAAGAAGCAAAGCACCACCCACATGTCCGCTTTATTGCGTTGGTAATGGAAGAAGAGACCGAGTAAACCCAGAATCAATGGAATCATGAAGTAACGGTTGGTGGCAAAATTGTTTTTATCGCGGTAGATGGGGTTGGTGGTGTCGTAGTCGAGGCGGCTGTTGTCGAGCGACGAGACGCCGGTGATCCAGTTGCCTTCCATGTTGTTGCCGGTCACCCCTTGAATGTCGTTTTGGCGACCAGCGAAGTTCCACATGAAGTAACGCATGTACATGTAGCCTACTTGGTAATTAAAGAAGTAGGTGAGGTTGGCCTTCATCGTTGGAATTTCTTCGTTGTACGTTTCGCCGTTACCCGATTCCATCACTTTGTTGCGGTGGTTTTCGGCTACATTGCCCCAGTAGCGGTAGCCTGATTCGTGGTGCGACTGACTGCTCCACATGCGTGGGAACACGGTGCAGAATTCCTTTTCGTATTTTGGTTTGGAGTGTTTGCGGTCATCGATGACTTTATAGTCCCCTTTCTTTTTATCTTTTGCATACACCGGATCGCCGTCGCCAAATTGGCTTTGTGGCAATTGTGGTGCGTTGTAATAAGGACCGTAAAGCACTGGCCAATCGCCGTACTGTTCGCGGAGCAAGTACGACAACATGTTGGGTGCGTTTTCTGGATCGTTCTCATCCATTGGGGTGTTCGCTTGGGAGCGAATCACCAACACGAAGAAGGAGGAGTAGCCGATGAGTAGAGTGGCAAGACTGAGGAAGATGGTATTGAGGGTAATGGTTTTTGACTTGAATTTATTAATGGCGTAGATAGCACCACCGAGGGCAATGAGGCGCATGAACATGGCACCGCCACCGGGAGCGACCAATACAGCAAACCCACTAAACGCAATGGCGCTGTAAAGGGCGATTCTGAAGTGGTTTTCTTTTTTAGAATTGGTGTAACGAATGAAGTACACCAGCGACACGATTAATAAGGCGAAGAAAACGAGGGTGCCGCTGCTGTAGGGTAAACTGAATTTATTGGTAAAGAACACCTCGTAATCGCTAAGGAACTTAACCAATTTCGGGATGATGAGGTTTTGAATGAGTCCGAGTATGAGTACAGAAGCGATGCCGGCAATGAAAAACCCCTTCCAGGTGAACTTGTATTTCTTGAAGTACACCACGAAGCCAATAGCGGGAATAACGAGGAGGTTGAGTAAGTGCACCCCAATTGACAGTCCGACCAGGTAAGCAATCAACACAATCCAGCGCATAGCGCTGGTAGGGTCTTGGTCGTCCTCTTCGTCCCATTTCAAAATGGCCCAGAACACCACAGCGGTAAAGAAGGAGGAGAGGGCGTACACTTCCCCTTCCACGGCTGAAAACCAGAAGGAGTCGGAGAACGTATAAGCGAGAGCGCCAACGGCGCCGGCCAGCAGGATGGCGATTTGGCGCGACATGGGCATGTTGTCAGTTGTTTTTCCGTAGATACGGATGCCCAAGCGGGTAATGGACCAGAAAAGGAAGAGGATGGTGAAGGAGCTGGCCAGGGCACTCATCACGTTCACCATCATGGCTGCCTTGCTCGGGTCGTTGCCAGCGAAGAGGGCAAAGAAACGGCCAAGCAATAGGAAAAACGGTGCTCCCGGAGGGTGACCTACTTCTAATTTATAGGCGCACGCGATGTATTCACCACAGTCCCAGAAAGAGGCTGTTGGTTCAATGGTTGAGACATAGGTAAATGTGGCAATGGCCCACACGACCCAGCCCAGAATAAGGTTCAGTTTTTTGAATTGACTGGTCATCATAGAGTGCGAAGATACGTTTTTGAGTGGTTAATCACTGATAAGTAGGCCCTTGGCATCAACGAATTTTTAACATAAATATTTCATGGTATTTAGAATTTTCGTATTTTTGCACGCGCTCAAAACGCTGCCCGATCGTCTAATGGCAGGACTTCAGATTTTGGTTCTGACTATGTTGGTTCGAATCCAGCTCGGGCAACTTAAAAGCCCTCACCGCGAAGCGGTGAGGGTTTTGTTTTATACGAATTTTTCTCAAGCTTGCTTGAGAGAAAAATTCGTATAAATCAAAACACATCCCCATCCCGAAGGGTGGGGATGGTTTTTGAGTTTAGCCCCCCATATAGGTTCAGCGGGCGAAGCCCGCTAATCCAAAAGGTAGAAAGATAGTCCTAGCTTCGTTGCAGACGGGAGTTTTTGTCCTCACCTACGCCCATGTAGGCTCCGGTAAAAACTCCCGCCTGCGTGGCGCTATGCCTACCTTTCTACCTTTTGGACGTTACTAAAAATAGGTTTGTCCTAGCTTCGTTGCAGACGGGAGTTTTTGTCCATCCTACGCCCATGTAGGCTCCGGTAAAAACTCCCGCCTGTGCGGCGCCATGCCTACCTTTCTACCTTTTGGGCGTTACTAAAAATAGGTTTGTCCTAGCTTCGTTACAGGTGGAAGTTATTATCCATCCTACGCCTCAGTAGGCTGCGGTAAAAACAACCGATTAAACAGAAAGAGATTTATTCCTGCCAATGCTCGTGGCTTTCGCTTCTGGGTCCGAACGCGAAGTGAAGTTCAACGCACTTTCAATTTTCCCTTCTCAACTCTCCCTTCTCAACTCTCCCTTCTCAACTTTCAACTTTCAACTTTCAACTTTCAACTCTCAACTTTCAACTCTCAACTTTCAACTCTCAACTATCAAAAAGGGTGGAGGTTAGAGGGTGGGGGGTGGAGAAACGTCATTAACCATTTACAATAAACCATAAACAATTCATGCGTAAATGAACGTCAACGCTTCACTTCTCCATCACCCTATCCCTACCATCAAACAGTGGGGCTTGCACGCTAATGACTTGGAGTGGCACCTGGCCAGTGCTCACTACGGCGTGGGGGGTGTTTTTGGGAATGAACACCACATCCCCTCTCTTAATTGTAAAGGTTTTGTCGCCCAAGCGCATGGTGCCTTCGCCTGCGAGCACCACGACTTGTTCGCTGTGGGTGAGGTGGCGATGCGCCTTCACTTGTGTGCGGATGACGATGCAAAAGGAGGTGGAGAGGCTGTCGCCACTCAACTTACGCACATACACCTCGGCAGCAGATTGGCTGCCAACGGTGTCGGTGTTGAATACTTGGGCCTTGGTGTGGCACATGCACAGGATAAACACTAAAGAGAGTAGGGGTTTCATAGGCGTGGTAAGGGTAAAAAAAAACTGCCAGTTTTTCGGACTGACAGTTATTAAAATGGTGTTTGGATTATTTTTTAACCGGTTGTGGTACAACCATCGTTTGCACTTGTTGTCCCAATAATTGAGGAGTGATCAAACTCAAGTTGCGTTTTGCATCGGCGTAATTCGGGTTGAGGGTAACTGCTTTTTCCCAACAGTTCTTCGCCAACATAAACTTGCCTTGGTTGTAGTAACATCCTCCGAGGTTGAACCATGCTTCTGGATCACCAGGAGTAAGAATCGCCCAGTAGTTGTAAGCCATGGCGGCGCTATCCATTCTGCCGCGTTGGAAGGCCATACCGCCTCTGTTCTTCAACTCCTGCGTATACACTTGGTAGTAATTACGCAAGTAAGGATTGTTTGGATACAATTTCTCAGCATTCTTCCAGTAATACAAAGCATCGAAATCTTTTTTGAGTTTGAAACTTGCCAAACCAAGGTTGAGGTAGCCGTTCACGTAACGTGGGTGTAATTCGCAAGCATGTTTCAAGAAGCCAATACCTTTGTACAAGGCGGCTTCACGACGGCTTTTGTAATTGCCTTCCTTCATCTCTTCGTCCGTAATCTTCAATGTTCCGTTGTAATCGTTAAAGCGGGTGGAGTCCTGGCCTGGTACTTGAATACCGGTGACTTCCTTCGTGTCCGCTAAATCCACCCAACGGGCGCCTGCATTACCCAATACCAACACCGAGTGTGGCATCGTTTTTACGTCTTTTAAAAACAACGTCACGTCATTCTTCCAATCCCAGTTACGCTCCCATGTTTTACAACCAAAGAGGAAGCCAACGACACCAACAATCAAGAACAACACCGCCTTGCGGGCATTGAAGCTCACCGCAGCCAATTTATCCATCACGAACAAGATGAACCATGCTTCAGCGATACAGAAACCGATAGACGAGTGGAAGATCAAACGTTCGCCCATGGTAGCACCAATGTCCATCAACACGTTACCAATCATCAACGCATAAATAATATAGGTCATGAAGGCGTAACCGAGGATGTGCTTCTTCAAGGTGAGTTTCACTGCATAATACACCAACGACAAGTGAATCACCATCGAGAGCAAGAAATCCCAGCTAGTAAAATGACGGTAGTGAATGGTATCGTAAGAGTAATCGGAAGACAGTGGGTGCGGGAATACTTGTAAAATCAGGTATTTCAAGAGCACGTACCCCTTGGTTGCAAAACGTTCTTCGCCATCAGCAAGGAGGTAAGGGTTGTTGAGGATCTCTGTATCGGGTACGCCTGGTTTGAGTTTTACCGCTACGAGACGCATGCCGAGGTAAATCAACATCACCAAGTAGAACCAGCTCATCAATTTGCCGAAGTTGTTGCGCTTGTTGGCCCCCAGTAGGAAAATGCCCACAATCATGTAGATAACCGGGAAGAACCAGAAACTGCGGATCGGCTTCGCGCCAGGTTGTGCGTGCACGTCAAAATTACGTTTGAGGTACAACATCATAAATGCACTGATGGCAAACGCGGCACCAACATAAAACGCTTCGCGGAATTCTGGGGTTTTGAAGAACGTTTTCACGTCCACGTCGTTTTCGGTAAACGTATACACTGCCAGTGGAATCAAGAACAGGAGCATTACGGCGTATTCCTTCGACAAGAGCGACAAGAGGAACATGACGCTGGCCCAGAACAAATCCTTGTTCTTCTTCGATTCTATAAATCGAAACGTGTACAGGAAGGTTAGTGAAATGAAAATAAGTGAGAAAATCTCGTCACGGCTCTTTACGTTCGCAATGGCTTCCGAGTGAATCGGGTGCATGGTGAAAAGCAATGCGGCGAGGAACCCTAAGTCCTGATTGGTGCGGAAGAAGTAACGCGAAAACACCAAGTACAAGAACATGCAGCCGAGTGCAAAGGTCCAAATATTGTTGAAGTGGCGCACGCGCGCTCCATACACTTGACAATCGACTTCGTTGAAGATACCGTCTACGTTCACGTCCTCGGTCCATTCGTTCTTAAAGTTCTTGTTCAAATCCCAACACGGATAACATTCGTTGGGCTGCGCCATCTGGTCACCATTCAAATCAACAAAATCGTTGTATTCGTAGTTGGTTTCGGGGCGACCGCAGGGAGAAGTATAATTGACTAATCCTTTATCCAGCACTCCGTTTTTATTGGAGTCCTCCACCTTCATGTACAACCCAGTACGGTAGTTGCCAATAAATTCTTGTTCAATGGCAAAGCTCACAACGGAGAGGGGACGGTAACGACCACCTGCGAGCTGATCGGTAGCACACATGCGGCGGTAGAAGCTTTCGTAGGCATCCTTGGTCATGATGTCCTTGATGCCACGTACACCTTTGATTACGTGATCGTTCTGGTGAATAATGATCCCGTCGTCCAGCGCATATTCGCCGTTAATAGAGGTGATGTAAAAAACAAATCCTACGATACCAATAATAATGGTCGCCAACTTCCTGTTCAAGAACGTGAAGTACTTGAACGTTTCATTCAATGGGGGTAATACAGGGGGTTTTAACCCCGCTTTTGTGGTTTGAGCCATAGATAGATTATCTCCGAAAAATACAAATATAATATATTGTCACACAGGCACTGCACAGTAAACGGATATTGATTATTTTGGCAGTAGGATGCAAGGCACTAAAAACCGACTGATTTTCAGCATTATTTCTATTGGAATGATGGTTTTTGCCGTGGCTTGGCACAAAAGGAACCTCCATGCATTGAGTGAAATCGCTTTAAGGGGTAGTGAAGCCTTGCATCAGCGCCTTGAAACGTCAAAGGCTCTGGCAAATGAAACGATGCTACAGCCGACCTCCCTGCCCGCGTGGCAAAGCCGCGAAGGGATTGGCGTGTATGTTTTTTTTAACGATTCTCTCAAGTGGTGGAACAATGCGGAATTGCCGCTCGAGGGACAATTCAAGCGCTTCAATCGCCCTGCCGGTGCTGTTTGGCTTGAAACAGGGCTCTACCTTTATTCCATCGCACAAAACGATTCGGTGAAATGCCTCGTGGCCTCGCTCATTAAACCGGCTTTTGGGGTTAAGAACAAGTACCTATCCAACGATTTTAAAAAATGGACGGGAATTCCTACGGGTATTAGCGTTGTACCGCCCGATAAAATGACGGAAGGTGTGGCGGCCTTGCAATTGGATGGCGCGGTGGTAGCAGGGTTGAAGGGGACCGAGGTGGCCTATGGGTCTGCAGAAACCGCCACGTGGTGTACGGTCTTATTTATTGTGGGGTGTATTGCCCTTTTACTGATACTACTGACCACTGCCGCCACCACCGCGTGGCCCGTGGCCTTGCTCGTGACCGGCAGCTTGTTGGCACTGCGCTTCGCCATGTTGTATTTCGAATGGCCTGCTTTCTTATACGATGGTCCGCTCTACGACGTGCGCCTCTATGGCAATGCGCAATCGTTTTTTAACGGGTACTTGGGGGACATTCTTTTCAATTCCCTTACCCTTCTGTTTTTAGTGGTGTACTGGGTGCTAGTGCCGTTAAAACTCCAACCAGGCGTAAAAATGGTCCTCGCTGGCGTGGTCTTCATGGTGGCGGCCGTGAGCTTCTATGGCACTGGCAAAACACTGATCACCAATTCTACGCTTAACTTCGATTTCCTCGGTATTTTTAATGTCAGTCCCCTCGCCTTTGTCGGTCTTTCGGCACTCTGCCTTTTCTCTCTCTCTTTGCTGATTGGTTTTTATGTGGTGTTTGAGCAAGCCCAGGCGCTGCGTTACCGCTGGCCTTGGTTCATTAGCGTTACCGGGGTGTTAGTGATTACCGTTGCAACCCTCATTATCGGTACCACGGCGGAAAGCCTGTGGTTTTATATGTACTGCCTTGTCATGGTGCTTGTGTTTTCGCAAACCCAGCGCCGCGGCATCATGGCCGCCTTTCACATGCTTTTGTTTTCGCTAATCACCGCGCAATTGCTCACCAGCAGCATTGAAGTGAATCTTAGGAATGAAATGGAGGTGATGGCGGATAAATTAAGTGAAACCAAGGATCCTGTTTTTGAAAACGAATTCCGCTTGGTGCATGCGGCTATTGCTAAGGATGAAAGTATCAAGAACTTGGTCAACATTCTGCCAGAGACGGCCCCCGCAATTACATCGTTGCTCAATCAAAAATACTTCAATGGTTATTTTAACCGCTACCAAATCCGCTACCAGTTGTTTGATCAGAATTGCCATGCGGAATTGCCAACCGAAAACCCCGTGTTTTTGAACGAAGGTTTTTTTGAAGATCAGGTACGGAACTTTGGCGACTCAACGGCCACCCCACAATTGTTCTTCATACAAAACAAAACCACCAACGATTACTACATTGCGCGACTAGCGTTTGACAGCTACCGCCTCTACATGTATTTTGAACCGAAACAAATGGGAGAGGCAGGGAGCTTTCCGGATTTGCTGCTCGATCAATCGCAACAACGCCACGATAAAATTAG
>CANGWA010000021.1 GCA_947457335.1 Sphingobacteriaceae bacterium | reverse complement strand
TTAGCAGTTCATCTTCTATGGGCGGGTGTTAGACGTGCGTGCCTGTGGCGACCGTCCGGGGGAAGCCGTTTTTGAGATACGTGAATTGTACCAAGGCAATTCGGTACCAACGTTCACCATTGTGTACGATTGCAAGGACGCATGTTACTTGCCCTTTAATAAAGGGGACGAGTGGTTGATTTACACCAATTACCGTCAGATGGGGAATGGTCGCATGGATTGGTGCAGCCGTAGCCGCAAAATGATGTCGGTTCAGAAAGAAGATTTTTATACCGTGAACTACGGAACAACGTTTGATGACGATATTCGTTTTTTACGCGATAGTTTGGGCATACACCGTACTGCCAGTAATGATTTGGTCAATGCCGGACCACGCAATCAACACCCCGACCTATACTCCACCGCTATGATGTTGCTGCTGTCGCTAGCCGGCATGGTTGGTTTTTATGTGTTGATTCGCCGCCTGCTGTTTAAAAAGGGTTGATAAAAGCGGGTCCAGAAGGACTGTCAGCCAGCGCTACCATGCTTCCCTTTTCCTTTAATTTTGTATTTTTGTAGCTCATTTATTTATAAGTTATGAAATTCGGTGTAGTTGTTTTTCCTGGTTCCAATTGTGATGAGGACATGGTTTACGTTTTACGTGACATCATGAAGCAGGAGACCGTAAAATTGTGGCACAAGGACACCGATTTACAAGGGTGTACGCACATTGTATTGCCCGGAGGATTCTCCTATGGCGATTACTTGCGCAGTGGTGCGATTGCCCGTTTTTCGCCAATCATGACCAAGGTGATTGAGCACGCGAACAAGGGCGGTTTTGTTTTTGGTGTTTGCAATGGCTTCCAGATTTTATGTGAGTCTGGTTTATTGCCAGGGGCTTTATTGCACAACGACAGCCGTAAATTCACTTGTAAGAATGTTTTTATTAAGGCAGAGCATACCAATAGCAAAGTAACCACCAAGGTGCCTGCAGGTAAAGCGTTGGAAGTGCCAATAGCACATGGCGAGGGCAAGTATTTTGCCGATGCTGAGACCTTGAAAAAAATGAATGCAAACGGACATATTATTTTTCGCTATTGTGATGCCAATGGAAACATTTCTGCGGAATCGAATCCGAATGGCACCACCGAAAACATTGCGGGTGTTTGCAACGAAGGCCGTAACGTTTTTGGCATGATGCCGCACCCAGAGCGTGCTGCAGACAGTGTGCTGCATAACACCGATGGACGGTGGTTGTTTGAAAGCATTATTGCTAATTAATTATTTTACGCGTTCAATTCGGAGGGCATAATTGTTAATGACGTTGATGCGCCAAACTTCAAATTGAGAGTTGAAAACAGAGAATTGAAGCGTTGACATCTACCGTTAACGCCATAATTTACCTCCTTTCAAAAGCGCAGCGCCTTCATCTCCTTCATTTCCTTGGCGGTTACTTGGCTCTTTGCTTCTTTGTGGTCTTTGCGCCCCTAACCTCTTTGCCTTTTTACACAGAAGCGAAAGCCACGAGCATGGGCGGTAATCAATTGCTTTTTGCTTTATGGGGTGCGCCTTGGTCTCTTCTTTGCGGTCTTTGCTTCTTTGCGAACGTTGCGTCCCACATGAATTGAAAGTTGAGAATTGAAAATTGAAAGTGCGTTGAACTTCACTTTGCGCCCTTACCCTGAAACGAAAGTGACGCGCAGCGTCAACAACTAAAATCTGCTTCTTGGGTTGCACTTTGCATGCTTGCCGATGCATTCGGCTTGTGTGAGGGATTTAATTTCTTATCAGTACGCGTACCAGGTTGAAGCTTTCTTGTAAAAGGATTTTGAGTTTCATTTTACGAAATACGATATCTGGTTTTAAGGTGACCTCGGTAGTAAGCAATAGACAGTGTTTATCGCGACAGGCGCTATAAATAAATTCAAAGTCAAACAAGTAACGGTCAATGGTAGTGGCAAGAAACCGTTTACGACCGTTGTCATTAAAGGCCTTTAGCCCACATTGTGTGTCAGCCATTGGCAATTTTAACACATTGGTTAAAAAGCCTCTGAAGGTTTTCGATAATAATCGGCGGAAAGGAGAGATGGTGCCAGCGTAATACGATTGATTGCGGAAGCCTGCCACTACGTCCGCTTGTTCGGTCACCACTTGATCCAGCACGGCCTTCGTGCTTTCATTGGTGAAAGGAAAATCAATATCCGTATAAAGGGTCACTGGTGCCTTACTCAGCGCCACTCCTGTACGAAGGGCATGCCCCTTGCCTCTGTTTTTACTGTAGCTGTGCAATTCAATCGAAAGGCCTTGTGCCGTTAACTCAGTAATGGCTTTTTGCACGAGCTTTGTGTCGCCACCGTCGTTGACGACTATGTAGTGGATGGTGTAATGGGAACTAATGTAGGAATGGAAAGATAGTAAGGCTGACCACCAATTAGCAGGCGGTTGGTAACAAGGTAGAACGATATCGGCGCGCGGTAACAACTTACAGACTCATTTCAGGCACATCGCCATCAACGATGAGTTTGCCGGCCGTGGCTTTGCGAATGTCGTCAACGGTAACGCCTGGAGCACGCTCCAGAAGACGGAATCCCCCACCTTCAGCAATTTCATACACGCCTAGTTCGGTAACGATTTTTTTCACACAACGTACACCAGTTAAGGGCAAATCACATGTTGGTAGGAATTTGGATTGTCCCGCTTTGTTAACCTGCTGCATGGCGACAATAATATTACGGGCACTGGCAACAAGGTCCATCGCACCCCCCATGCCTTTCACCATTTTTCCTGGAATTTTCCAGTTGGCGATATCACCATTTTCGCTCACTTCCATTGCTCCGAGAATGGTGAGGTCTACTTTTTGTGCGCGGATCATACCGAAACTCATCGCGGAATCAAATATGCTGGATCCGTTGAGTAAGGTTATGGTTTGTTTGCCTGCATTAATGAGGTCAGCGTCTTCGTCTCCTTCAAACGGAAATGGTCCCATGCCAAGAATACCGTTTTCTGATTGCAGTACCACGTTCATGCCTTCAGGGATGTAATTCGCTACTAGTGTTGGAATACCAATTCCCAAATTCACATACATGCCATCGCGCACCTCGCGGGCAATTCGTTTTGCAATACCGGTTTTATCTAACATAATCGGACCTAGAAGAAGGTGTAAAGTTAACTATTTTCGGTAATGGAAACCACTTCTAATGGGTGATTGAGGCCCCTATTGAATGATGCGGGAGGACCTCGAAGACCTTCACGCCGCCGTGCACAAATAGGGGTTTGAAATGCTGGGAATAGTTGGTAAAGGCAGGTTCCTGCATCAGCGTTGTGTCGGCGAGTATCAAGTATTCAATCCCTTTTTTTAAAAATGGTTTTATGATATCGGCGTTTTCATGAAAGTGATTGCGATCGATGGGGTACCCTTTTTGATCCATCATGTACAAGGCAATGTTGAAACTACCATCGGGAATAACAAGGACTTTATCATTGCGATGAATGCCATGTGCACGCAATGCGGGTGTTATCATCTCTAACTTTTCAATCCCGCGGCTGTAATCCCAAAACATGTAATCGGCTAGGTTACGCTCTTCTTGGGTAATGGTTGGACACCAATAGGTGAGCTTGTCATTTTTAATATTGCGCAGGCGATAAATGGCGGCACTGTGCAGGCTATTAAAAGGTACCAGTAGAATGGTGACAACGAGAGTGAATTTTTTCACAACCGGCTGGTGTTGCTTGGCATGCAGTAGGTTTGCCAGACAAACACAGGTTATCGCTGGCAGAATCATTAAGTTGGTGAGGTAGTAGTCGTGTACCGTAAATACTTGAAAGAAGGCGAGCAGGTAGCCTACAAAGTAAAGGCTAGCAAGGACAAATGCTGTTCTGAGAAAACCGTCTAGTTCGCGAAATGAAGCCCAAACATAAGCATACATCAGCAGGAAGAGGAGGAACATTGGTTTATTGAGGAAGATGGGGAATAGGGAAGTGAAGAGGGTTCTGAAATTATAAATAAGGTCCTGCTCCGACATTTCCCAAATGGGCAAGATGGTTAAAAGGAAAACGTTATTGTTATTGTCCGCATTATAGTAGAGGGCATAACGGTACCACCCGATAATGATGGTGATGGCTAACAAGGAGCCAAGGAGTAAAGTTTTTTTGCCCAGGTTTAGCGAAGGGAGATGGAGTTTCTTGCCGAATAGTTTTTCGCCGATTCCTAACACGTCTACAGCTACTAGCAATAGCAATAGGGCCAATGGCGTGAGGGCGCTAGCCTTCATTAACACAGCAAGGGTGCCAGTGATTAAAGCGAGTAGGAAGCGTTTCCGCGAGGGCGTTCGGGTGTGCAGCCAGAGCAAGCAAAAGCTAATCAATGCCATGGAGAAAGCGGGCACATCGGCAATAAAATTAAGACTGTAATAGGTCAGTAAAGGTGAAGTGAGCAGCATGGAGCATAAAAAAAAGGCTAAAAGAATGGAGCCACTCGTTCGCAAAAGGGTATTGAAGAATACAAAGATGGCGGTGATAAAAATGAAGTATTCTAACAAACGGTAGATGTATTCGTGTTCACCAAAGATTTTCCAAAGACACGCTGTGGTGTAGTTCAAGATTGGCATTTCGGAAACAGCCTTTCCTTCTGCGGGACCTTGGTAATGAATTTTCGGTGAGAAGAAATGCATGCCTTCTTCGTAATAATTCTTGGTGATGGAGAGGCAATCGGATTGCCGCCACTGGTGATAAGAACGTGGGCGAAAGAAAAGTGTTTGGGTTGAGAAATTCAGCAGGAACAATACCACCACCAATGCCATTAAAAGCAAGTTGCCTTTAATGCGTTGGCGAGAAGAAAGGGAGGTAGTGTTCATGGGTTGTAAAAATAGTCCTTTTAACCGAACAAGCTTCATGGCGCATTACTTCCATTAAAGGCTTTTCGTTTCATAAGCAATAGCTGTTTGTCCTCATAAAGCACTTGCCACGCTTGTGACGTGCGGAGGTCAGAAATGTTTTGAGCGAATTCATTATGCTTCAAGGGATAAGTGTCTTTTTCAAGAAAAACCAATACATAATCGGCTTGTTCGTAGCGGGGAAAGTAATAGATGTGGTCGCGTAAGGCGAGATGGGGAATAATTTTACCTGAGGCGCAAACGGCTGCATCGGCAGGTAGTTGGTTGAGACACGCCATTAACTTTTCGCGGTTAACGGCGCATTGTTGGAAGGCAGGATTGGCGAAATTGTACTTGCTTGTGTCGCGGTTATGGGTATGCTCAAGTGTAGTCAATAAGGTGAGGAGGAGGGTTAATGTTAAAGCCCAGCGTATTTTTATTTCGTTGGTCCATTGAGCCACCGCCATGACAAGGAGCAGTGGCAATAGAGTAGCTATTTCAACACTGTAAAACCCTTCCAATCCCCAGCGGTAGGCATCGTCGTTCCACATTTTTTTGGCGAGGAAGGGAATCAATGGAAATAGCAGCAGGGGGCGGGTCAACAGTATCCATCCACCAGAAAGTAGGTACACGAGGTAAAAACTGGACTTATAATAATCTTCTGTAGGGTGTCCCGTATGATTCACAAACAACAACTGGCATGCGGTGAGGGGGTGGTGCATCAAAAAGGTAACCGCTTCGAAAGGGTCCTTACCCAGTGCACTGAAGGTGAACAAGGAGAACTGGTTGTGCTCATCGGCGAGTGCGGGAATGAAGTAGAGAAAGGTGAGTGTGAAATAAATGATGGAAATAAGCGCGAGCAGTGGGGTGTATCGGCGGACGAAAGCATGCTTGGGGTAGCTGAAGTAAAAGAACAGGGCGATAAAAAAGAGTCCAAGGGCCCCATCTTCACGGTTAATCAAAATAAACATGCTGGATAAACTTACTAGCCATTTTTTTTCATGCAACAGGCCAAAGAAAAAAATGGGCCACACCGATGCACCTAGGATAACAATATTAAAGTCGTTTTGATAAGCGGTATAACGGCCCAATAATAAGAAGCTATACAGCACCACGATGGGTGGTAGCCAAGCGAGGTGGGTTCTTTTCTCTGCGAATTGAAGGGTGTACCACGCCCCTAGCATGATGAAGGCCCATTGTATCACGAGCAATGAATAAGTGCCCAGCAGTGGTTGCACGAGCCAATAGAGCGGTGCAAGGAGCGGAAGTGTTAGCGAAAAATGGTCCTGAATAAATGCCGGTGGGTGCTGCGAGAGGTAGATGGGTACTGAGGAGGAATGCAAATGGGCGAAATCACGCCACGCAAAATTGTAAACGCCATAATCGTATGCAAAGGTGCGGAAGTAGAAGTGATTGGCGCAAGCGATGTAGAGATGAATCAGTCCCCCAACCGCAACAATCAAATAAGCGTAAAAACGAAACAGCGCAGTTGAATCCGTGATGCCAATCCCTATGCGCTGTTTAAGAGGTATCATGGTGTTCAGGCGCGTGGACGTACCGTGCGTTGTTCTATGCGTTTTTCGTAATTCTGACCTTGGAAAATGCGGTGAACGTAAATGCCTGGGGTATGAATGAAGTCTGGATCCAATTCACCAGCTGGGACTAATTCTTCCACTTCAGCAATGGTAATTTTTCCAGCCATGGCCATGAGCGGATTAAAATTGCGGGCCGTGCTTCTAAAAATAAGGTTGCCAGCCGTATCGCCCTTCCATGCTTTAACAATAGCGAAGTCGGCATCGAAGGCTTGCTCCATGAGGTAGTCTTTTTCCTGGCCATTGAAGGTGAACCGACGCACTTCCTTGCCATTGGCTACTTCTGTTCCTACGCCTGCCGGGGTATAAATGACGGGCATGCCGTAACCAGCCGCGAGGCAGCGGGTAGCCAGTGTGCCTTGTGGAATCAGTTCCACTTCTAATTCACCACTGAGCATTTGGCGTTCAAATTCATCGTTTTCGCCCACGTAACTGGAGA
Source organism: Sphingobacteriaceae bacterium (assembly GCA_947457335.1). Lineage (GTDB taxonomy): Bacteria > Bacteroidota > Bacteroidia > B-17B0 > Aurantibacillaceae > Aurantibacillus. The sequence goes on along the minus strand of CANGWA010000021.1, from coordinate 12,185 downwards.
TCATTTTTTTTACTTGACGGGTTTGCAATAGTAATCCCAACCCAAAATCATCTACCCCTGCGTTATTGCTGATACACGTCAGGTTTTTCACACCCATACGCACCAGTTCAGCAATGCTGTTTTCAGGAATACCACACAAGCCGAATCCGCCTACCAGTAAGGTAGCGCCGTCTTTAATATCTTTCAACGCTTCTGTGGCGTTGGGAACAACTCGATTAATCATACGTTGTTGCAAAATTAAAAATATTAGCCCATTTGTAAGGTATTTTGGGCTAATTCTATACACCGAACTAATGGGCGTTCCGTTGGTAGAGTTTAAGTGTGTCTGTAGAGTTACTGAGCCAACGCTTAAATGGGTAGGCGTTAATTTCAGTGAACCCTTCTACAGCATTGTATTGAATGAGGTAAGGGTATTTTTTTGGTTCTAAAAACGTGAGCCAGTGGTTGTAATGACCGTCTTCCCAGCAGTTGATTTCGAAACCGGCGTTGACTTCCGATACATGCAATCGGTAGGCTTGACGGGTAGCATAGTAGATGTCCCACCGCAAGCGATTCATTGTGAAATAATCTTTGGTGCCGAGCACTGAAAAGGTGAGAAAGACCAGCATGACCAAGGCTGCCGGCACCGTGCTTTTGCCGGCACCAATTGGCCCAGCGATGAGCACCATCAAGAACACAGGTAAAATAAGCAGGTAACGGTCAAAGAAGCTTTCTGTAATCAGCACTAAAAGCATGTACATCAGCATGAAGGTCACCACCATTACATTGGTGGGATTGGTTCTGATTTTTTTTATGAGCATTCCCGGGGCCAGCAATAGCAGTGTGGCGATGGAAATGCCGGATAAAAGGCTACCGGTGAATACGGCTATGGATTTAAATGTTTCGGAATAGGTGTGCTGCTGGCGTCCATACCGGTAATCGGGTTGCAGGTTTTCGAGAAACGTCTCAGCGCCCAAGTTCATGTTATCTAAAATATTGCCGAGCGGAAAGGTGACGTTTTTGTAAAAGTAGAAACAAGCTCCAACGCTGATGGCAACAAGGGGTAGGGTGATGTAAAGCTGGTAGCGGCGGATTAAGCCTGGCAAAAGGAAGAGACAAAAGGGGGCGGCAAAAGTGAGCGTGTATTCCGAGATCCATTTAAAGCGTACGTTGAAATTTTCGAGTAGGTCATCGTAAAACACGCGGCTAAGCGGATCGAGTTTGCCAGTGAATTTGTAAGCAGCATGTTCATTAAGTGTGGTCTTGAGATAGGCTTCGTAGAACTTTAACACACCAACTGTTAGACCAATGCCAAGGATGCCAAGGACCACTGCACTGAACCGGGATGGAATCCGCCGAAACACGCAGGCGAAGGTAAATGCAATGGGAAGGGCAATGCCGTATTGTCTCACAAGTGTCAATAAAATAGAGAAAACAAACACTAGCACAAAGTGTTGTACTTTACCTTCTTCGAAAAAGCGAATGGCGGCATACAAGGCCGCTACTGCAAATAGTATAAAGGTAACATCGGTCATGTAAGTGTTCGCCAAATTGAAAAAAATGGGACAGGCCAAAAGGGTGATTGCTGCTGCTAATCCCGCATTCATGTCGCTTCTTTTGGCAATGATTTTAAGCAATAACCTAAGCGTTAAAAAGGCGGCGACCATCATGGAGAAGCGCAGGATGAAAAATGAAAATCCAAATACTTTAAGAAATAAAAGTCCCCAAACCAAGTGGGTCCAAAGTGTCATCGCTGGCCAAGCGCCAATGCGAATATCCCCATGCTGGAATAACCATTTAGCCGACCAGGTGTAGGACCAATCGTCGTTGAGGGGGAATTCTCCCTGCGGCCACACAATGCATTCGGCAATAACCATTATTAGAAAAAGTAACCAAACGTGCGGTTTTTGCTTTATGTGTTGTAGGAGTGGGGGCATTTATTTAGAGATCGAAGGGATTATCATCACCACCATCGGGTTGTGCATCCGGATCGTTGGTGCAATCGAGGTCTAATTTCGGATCGAGGCCTGCAGGTCTTGGAAAATCGCCCTTTGTCACTTTTAGTGTTTTATCCGCATAAACCTTTTGGAAAAATCTTCCCCAGATAGGCAAGGCCATGCTGGCCCCTTGTCCTTCTTGAATGGAATTAAAGTGGATGCTTCGGTCTTCACCGCCTACCCAAGCGCCTGCAGCTAAATCAGGTGTTAATCCAATAAACCAACCATCTGCGTTGTGTTGGGTGGTGCCGGTTTTACCAGCAATTTGGTTCATGAGTTTAAATTTGAAGCGTAAGCGGTAACCGGTACCATGATCGACCACTCCACGCATCAATGAGATCATTGCATAGGCCCGTTCTTCATTAAAAACTTCGTCCGATTTCGGAATAAATTCTTCTAATACTTTGCCGTTTTTGTCTTCAATACGGGTAATGAAGGTGGGTTGAATATAGGTGCCTTTGTTGGCAAAGGTGGAGTTGGCTGCCACCATTTCAAAAACGCTAATGTCGGGTGTTCCAAGACAGATGGAAGGCACCTCGGGAATATCGGAAGTAATGCCGAGGCGACGGGCGAGGTTGACGACAGCATGCGGGCCATATTGCTTCATGATCCATGCCGTGATGTAATTGATGGAATTGGCCAAGGCGTATTTGAGCGTCACCATTTTTCCGGTTCCTTTCTCACCGTCGGAATTATCGGGGCACCACTCCTTTCCATCTTCGCCGGTAATACAAGTGCGCACGTTAGCCACTTGGTAGCAGGGGGAATAACCTTCTTGTATAGCCAGCGCGTATACAAAAGGTTTGAAGGTGGAGCCTACTTGCCGTTTGCTCACTTTTACGTGATCGTACTTGAAATGTTTGTGATTGATGCCGCCCACCCATGCCTTCACATAACCGGTTTGTGGCTCCATGGCCATGAACCCTGTCTGTAAAAAAGACTTATAATACTTAATGCTGTCGTAAGGGGTCAGTGTTGTGTCGCGTTCACCATTTAATGTGTATACGCGCATCTGAGCGGGCTTGTAAAACGTTTCAGTAATCTCGGCATCCGAAAGACCTCTTTCCCTCAATTTCTGCCAACGCTCAGAACGTTTCATCGAAGAATTCATCATGTTTCGGATTTCGTCCTTACTCACATTCCAAGCAAAAGGAGCATTCTTTTTATTAAGACATTCCTTGCTGAATAATTTTTGCAATTCGGTCATGTGCTCCGTTACGGCCTCCTCTGCATATTGTTGCATGCGTGAGTCAATCGTGGTGTAGATTTTTAAGCCGTCGTTGTAAATGTTGTAGGGCTCGTTGGTCTCGGGATTGATGTGTTCTTTGCACCATTTGGCTAGGAAGTTTTCACGCAGGTATTCACGGAAATAGGTGGCCAATCCTTCGTTGTGGTCTTCAGGATGGAAATCAAGTCCCAGTGGCAACTGCTTCAAGCTATCGTATTTTTGTTGCGAGAGGTAACCGTACTTCACCATTTGGTGCATGACCACGTTGCGGCGGTGCAGGGTGGTGTCGGGGTGACGTTTGGGGTTGAAAAGCGAAGGGTTTTTGGCCATCCCAATGAGCATGGCAGCTTGATCAATGTTGAGACTGTCTTGTGAGCGGTTGAAGTAAATTTGGGAAGCAGATTTGATGCCTACTGCTAAATTGAGAAAGTCAAATTTGTTGAGGTAGAGGGAGAGAATTTCTTCCTTGGTATATAGTTTTTCTAAACGTGTAGCAATGATCCATTCCTTCATTTTTTGAATCACAATCATTGGTTTGCTGAGTTTACGGCGTGGAAACATCATTTTGGCCAATTGTTGGGAGATGGTACTTCCACCACCCTTGTTGCCACCAATGAATACGCCTGCCACCGACCGACCAAGTGCCTTTACATCCACTCCACTGTGCTCATGAAAGCGGGCGTCTTCAGTAGCGATTAGGGCATTGACGAGGTCAGAGTCGAGTTGACTGAATTTAACACTCACTCGGTTTTCACTGTAGTACTTGCCGATGATTTTCATGTCCCCACTATACACCACAGTGGCTTGATTGTTTTTTGGATTCAGGAGTTCATCCACTTTAGGCAAGTTGCCAAATGTGCCCGCAGACACGAGGCCTACAAGTATAAAAATGACTAACAATGGACTCAAGCTGATGGTCCATAACCAAATGTAGTACTTACGAGGCGTTTCTTTCACAATCTGAATTAGCTTACCAAAGGTAACAAATTAGCCCGGCTATGTGGGACGCTAGTGGTCAAATTATGCAGGGTAAAAAGTTGAAAAGCTACTGCAATGGATTATTACTAAATTCGTTCAAAACACACCATGGCACATTATGTTTTGTTGCACGGGGCGCTGGGTGCTGCCGCTGATTTATCGGCTCTTGCAACAGCGCTCACCGAAAGGGGGCATACAGCAGAGGCCTTGCAATTAGATCCGAAGGGTTCAGCGGCTATCCCAGCAATGGCCAATGAACTGGCCAGCTACTTGGAAGGTCAACCAAGTCAACCCTTGGTGTTTGGTTATAGCATGGGTGGTTATGTAGCACTTTACCTTGCTGCACATCGACCTGAGCTTTTTGGTAGCCTCACCACATTAGCAGTGAAACTGAATTGGCAACAAGAGGCTGAAAATCTCACAGCCTACAGCGAATCGTTAAACTGGATGACGCCAACTGCTCTTACAGAACAATTCCCCAAGCTAAAAGCAGAACTGGAAAAGACGCATGGTGAGCGGTGGACTTCCGTTACCGAACACACTGCGGCAATGCTAGTTGAAATTGCAGAACATCAGTATTTGAATGCTCGTTTGGCAAGTCAGATCGCCACACCTGTGACCTTTTTGATTGGTGAAAACGATAAAATGGTGTCCATCACTGAAACCCAACACGTGGCGGAGTGGTTGCCCAATGCACGCTGCATGGTTTTACCTGGGGTGAAACACCCGCTACCATCCTGTCCAGTCGAAACACTTTTAGCGCAGCTTTTACCCTAGTTGATTTGCGCCTGGTTACTTCCTATTGGCCGATTCAACGGTGTTTGCAATGGTGGTGGTTGGCGGTGTGCGAGATTTTGGAGCCCTTCGTAGCATCCATATTTTCACATCACTTTTTTCAAGCGCGTGTGTGTCGTAACACGTAAATCCATACCGTTGGTATACCCGCAGGTTGAGCAGCAAGGTGGTTTCTGCAAAAATGGGTAGGCCACTTTTTTCCGACAAGTCAAATACGGTTTGTTTGAGTTCAATAATCGTGGCATTGCCACCTTTGAGATTGCTCGCAATAAGAGAAATATAAATATGCGGCTCTTTTTCCCTTGCCTGTTGTAGTGCCAATTGCCTGCGGCGAATCATGGGTATACGCCGAATGCCGCATCCGAATGCCACAAAACGCAGTGTTGTTAAAAGCCGCACTAGACTTGATTTTTTTTTACCAGTATGGTAATTAAAAAGAACCACCCCATTGCCGTCATCTGAAAAATAAGCCCCTTGGTCGTACATGGCCATCACAATGCAGTAGCGGCAAAAGGCTTTGAGGCGCGGTTCCGACATTTTGTTGTCCTTTAAAAACCATTGAACGGATTTGTTCGCGATAAATGCTTCAGCGAGAAGTGCAATCGCCTCATCCAGCGTATCGGTTGTGATCAATTTCATAACACGGGTTTGTAGCGTTGATATGTGTTTTAGGCGTAATGCAGCGAATTGTCCTTTTCGTGGGAGAGTTGATTTTTTTCGTTCTGCCCCATGTGTTTGAGCAGTTGAAGGTGTGAACGCAGAGCGTCCCACAGACTCATTTCACGGTACACAAAATGATGCTTTTCACAAGTGGATTTAACAATGGCCGATAGGGCTGGGTAATGGATGTGGCAAACGCCAGGGAAAAGGTGGTGTGTCACATGGAGGTTGAGCCCCCCAGTGTACCAAGTAACAAACGCATTGTTGGTTGAAAAACTGATGGTTGTTTTGATCTGTAACTCCATCCAATTATAATCCACTTGTCCACTAGCGTCGGGTTGTGGAAAGGGACTTGATTCGAGTGCATGTGCTGGAAAAAGTACAGTTGCAATAATGGTCCCCATGTAAAGGTGCATGCCAATAAATCCCAGTACCACTATTGTTGCAGGAATAGGCAGCAGGGCGATGGGAACTACTAGCATATAAAAAAAATAAAAGAGTTTAGAGACGAACAGAATAAGGTATTCACGGCGTTCGTGTTGCATGGGTGTTATGCCGAATCTAGCGGTAGCGAACATTTGAAAGTCTTTAATCAGCACCATGTAAAGGCTAGCAAAGGGATAGAGCAGTGGAACGTAGAGGTGTTGGAAACGGTAATGTTTTTTCAAAGGAACATGGTCCACTAATCTGGCGATTTTGATTTGTTCAATGTCCATATCATAACCAGGAATATTGGTGTAGGTATGGTGCGACCGGTTGTGCTTAATATTCCAGATATAGGCATTTACACCGATGAGGTTAAAGGTCATCGCGAACAGGCGGTTGCGTTTTTGATTATTGAACAAAGCGTTGTGTGAAGCGTCGTGGCCGATGCTGAAAGCCATTAACAAAGTGGCGTTCGCGAATAAGAACAAGGGCAGAAGTTGCCACCAACCTTTTGAGTAGCCCAGCACAAGCCATAGGTAACTGCCTGTAAATAGTGCAAGGATTTGCACCAGTTTCAACACCATTTTTTTATTCGCACGGCGCGTCTTTTCTGGTTGTGAAGCAAAGTAATTTTCAACTGCTCGGTTTAAGTCAGCAGTAAATTCTCCTTTTGGTTTGTTAAAGCTTAATGCTGGATTGTTTTTATGCATGAGCCAAAAATGCAAACGCAACAAGGGGAGTGAAAACGGAATACTGCAGGCGGCGCTTGCTTTTTTGTGTTTATTGCAAAAGAGAAGGGGGGGTGAATGGGACGTTGATCTGATTTTTGTGAAAATTGCAAGGCAGGACGTGACGCCGTCAAAAAGAAATAAAGAGACGGCGTTGAATTGCAATTACTATTAAAATCATGGGAGGTGGAAAAGAGCGACTTTCCACTTCTAACAAAGGTGTTTACCTTAGAATCAAAAGACGGTTGGCGTCAAGTTTGATAAAAATAAACAGGAGAATGGTAAATGACCACAGCGAAGAGCCACCATAACTAAAGAAAGGTAAGGGAATGCCAATAACAGGCATGAGTCCAATGGTCATGCCAATGTTCACCATGAGGTGGAAGAAGAGGATAGATGCAACACCATAACCATAGATTCGGCTAAAGTCGGAACGCTGCCTTTCAGCTAAAAAGATAATACGCAAAACGAGGGTAAGTTGAAGCAGAATGACGATAAGGCTACCGACGAATCCCCATTCTTCACCAACGGTACAGAAAATAAAATCAGTGTCTTGTTCAGGTACAAAATCGTACTTGGTTTGTGTGCCTTGGAGGTAGCCTTTGCCCAACAATCCACCACTACCGATAGCAATTTTAGCTTGTTTTACGTTGTAGCCTTCCTTTTGCATGTCCACATTACCCCGACCGAGTAGTACGTCAATACGCACGCGTTGATGGTCGTCGAGTTTGTTGTACATGTAATTGGTGCCCAGCACAACCGTTGCACCGAGCAGGTAAATGCCAGAAACAATTAGAATATTGAGGCGGTTTCTGCGTATAAATAAAAATGAAAGCAGTGCCATTACCCCTAAGAAAATGAGGAGGCTGGAGGTGGATACAATTAAAGAGAGTACAAATAACATCGCTGTCATCATTCCGAAGATTAAGAAATTCACGCTTAGACCTTCGCGGTACATCACAATGACAAAGGCGGCAAAAACAAGTGCCAGCCCCGTCTCATCTTGAAACTTCTTAATGATAACGAGGGGGATGCCGATGAAGGCAAGTGCGTAGAGGGTGTTTTTGTAATTTTTGAAAATATCGCGAATCTTTAGCCGAAATTGTTGATTTACCACAATGTTTACGTTACTCAGGTATTTTGCTAAGGCTAGATTCGTGGCAAATTTCATGAATTCAGCCGGTTGAATGCCTACGTCCCCAAAGCGAAACCACGAGTGGCTACCCTTCACTTCACGCCCAAGGAAAATCACGAGAATGTTGAGCAACAGTATGAATCCATAAAAGAAGTAGGCAAAGGCGGTATAGAAATTCGCGTCAATCAGCAAAATACAAAAGGCAATGATAGAGGCACCGCCAATCCAAATCAATTGTTTGCCATATTTTTGGGTGGTGTCCAAGATGCTTTGGTGTTCTTCATCGTACACAGCAGCATAGATGTTCAGCCATCCCATGATAACTAAAAGGATGTAAAGCAGCACCGCAACACGGTCCACACCATAAAAAACGCTATTACTTTGATTTCTCAATGGAATTCGGTAGTGATTAGGTTCTTGCCTTGGATCAAATCCACCTGTTGAATTCGTTTTTCAAATTCAGGTCGGGTGATTTTACCGGTCAAGTATTTTTCGATCATTAAACTAACAATGGGTGCGGACCATGTGCCGCCGAATCCAGCATTTTCAACGATGCAGGCGATGGCTATTTTGGGATTTTCACGGGGCGCAAAGGCGAGGAATACGGCATGGGAACGGCCATGAGGGTTTTCAGCAGTCCCCGTTTTACCACAAGCAGTAATGCCCGGTACTTTGGACGTGTAAGCGGTGCCCCCTGGTTGGTTGAAACATTTTTCCATACCGTCGATAATGTTCTCGTAGTATTCCCTTTTTGTAACAGCTGTATTGTGTTTGATTTTGAATTTTTGATCAATTTTCTTTTCATTGCCAATGCCCTTTACAACATGTGGTGTATAATAGTAACCACGGTTAGCAATAATGGCGACAACGTTCGCCATTTGTAAGGGGACAAGGGTCAACTCTGCTTGGCCAATGCCTAGCGATACAATGGTATTGCTGCGCCATGCGTTTTTGCCGAAGACCTTGTTGTAGTAGTCTACACTGGGAACGTTTCCGGGTTTATCAAATGGTAGGTCGGTGCCGAGGCGGGTACCGGGACCAAAGGTTTTAACCATTTCACGCCAATGGTTGTAGCCATCAATGAACCGCGGGAATCGCCGTTGATCAACGATTTCACGAAAAACATAACTGTAGTAGGAGTTGCATGAATAAGCAACGGACCCAACTAAATCTACTGGTGGGTGGGGGTGACACTTTGGTTTGCCACCCATTGGTGGATAACCGCGAGCACAAGGAAAACTTGTGCTACGGGTAATGAGGTTGTCATTTTGAGCAATGAGGGCATCAATCAATTTAAAGATGGAGCCTGGAGGATACATGGCCGTTAGCGCCCTGTTAAACAAGGGAAGTGTACTGTCTTGGTATAAACGTGCAAAATTACGTGCGCGCTCCTTTCCCCCAATCAATAAATTAGGATCATAAGAAGGTGCCGAGATTAACGCAAGGATTTCACCCGTCTCTGGTTCAATGGCGACCAAGGCCCCCTTCTTTCCCTGTAAGAGCCACTCGCCATACTCCTGCAAATCCATGTCAATGCTGCTATAAAGTGGTTTACCGGGCACTGCTGCTGTGTCGTACTTGCCATTCATGTAACGGCCAATGATCTTGTTGTGCACATCAGACACTGCAATTTGCTTGCCTTTCTTTCCCCGAAGTGCTTCTTCATAACCACGCTCCATGCCCGATACACCAATGTAATCGCCTTCTTGGTAGTAAGGGTCCTTTTCTGCTTTTTCTTTACTGACTTCGCCCACATACCCAAGTAAGTGGCCGGCAATGGGTTTTCGGTATTTTCGAACAGCACGCTTTTGGACAAAGAAGCCCTTGAACCGGTATTGTTTTTCTTGAAGGGCGGCGTAGACACGAGCGGACATCTGTTTTTCGAAGATGGACTGTTTACGGGGTGAATTTGGGGCTTGGGAAGCCTTCTTCATCCGTTTAAAAAAATCCTCCTTGGTAATGCCTAATACCTCGCAAAGGGATAACGTGTCACATCCCTTGGCCTCACGGGGAATCACCATCAAGTCATACGAAGGTTCGTTAGAAACCATCAGCTTGCCATTGCGGTCGAGAATATAACCACGTAAAGGGTATTCGGTTACGATACGCAAGGCATTGTTACGCGCATCGAGCTTGTAACGGTCGTCGATGATTTGTATGTAAAATAAGCGGATGAGGTAAATGAGAATGACAACAATGAAAAACCCACCAATGGTGATTTTACGGTCGGCTAATTGTACATTGTTGCTCATGCGCGCTCCTTCTTTCTGAAGAAAATATACTGTATGAGGTAGATAAAGACGAGAGTGATGGCACTACTCAATAGAATACGTGCCAAATTGCTGAAGATTGAAGAAAGACGAAACAGCTCAAGATTAAACAGAGCGAAGTGATGAATCAACACCAATGTGCCGGCATAGCGCAGGTACCACTCATTTCCCATGTCCTCTATAGTTGGCTTTACCGCCACATCGTAGCCATCGCGCGGTGAAATGTATTTCAGCACATAGTATCGCGAGAAACCCATCAAAGTGCAGGCAGACGCGTGTAGGCCAGAAGCATCATAGAAATGGTCCATCACAATGCCAGTGAAAAAGCCAAGCAATAGGACAATGATTTTATTGGTTTCAAAAGGAAGGCTCAATAAAAACAAAACATACGGCAGGGGGATGAGGTACCCGGTGAGGTTGATGTTTTGAACGATGAGAATCTGTGACCCCAACAACAAAATAAAGCGGACGATTATTTTAAAAATTTCAGTCGTCAATTTGTTTCTGTGCTGCTGTTTCTAGTGAATCGCGTTCAATGTGAAAGTGATTTTTTACCACGTAAACGTACCCGGTTTTCTTAAGATCCGCGCTTAAACGCACCTTTACGGTGTAAAACGATTCGTTGTAGCGGCGTTCATAGCTATCTACAGTTCCCACGGTAATGCCTTCTGGAAACAAGCCCGATAGTTCACTGGTGATTACGGTATCCCCTTTTTTAATTCTGCTGTGCGTTGGAATGTCTGTAAGCAGACAGTAACGGTAATCCCCACCGTCCCATACAAGGGGACCGTAACTTCCATCTTTTTTTAACTGGCAATTCACCTTGGCATCTTTGTGTAAGATGCTCATCACGCTGGCGAAGTTTTCAGAGACGTCGGTATCATAACCTACAATGCCATCGGGTGTGATGACCGCCATGTCACGGGTGATGCCATTGGTTTTGCCTGCGTTGAGTGTAAGGTAATTACGACGCTTGTTAACCGAGGCATTTACAACTTTAGCAGGTATATAGGTGTATTGTTGTTTGTAAATGGTGTCTCGGCGTGTAAACTCGGTGAGTGGCATGGCGGCAAAATTGCTACGCAAGTAATTGCGAAGAAGGGCGTTTTCATGCGCCAACAAATCGTTGCGTTGCTTGAGCTCAAAGTACTCGCGCGTGTTGGCTGCAGTTTGATAAACGCTGCCAACGGCCGCGTTAGAGGAATTAAGGACTTGCGACCCTTGGTAGCCACCATTGCGAACCATTAGCATGATGCAAACCGCCTGAAGGGACAGGAAGAGAAAAATAAAGTGATGCCGTATGACAAATGCGAATAAATTTTTCATGCGTCACATCCCGCGTGTTCAGCGGGATTACTTTATCAAGAATGGGAATTTGTGTACGTTCTTTAAGGCGATACCTGTACCGCGGGCCACGGCGCGCAATGGATCTTCGCACACGTGCACGGGTAGTTTTGTTTTAAGCGAAATGCGTTTATCCAAACCGCGCAGTAACGAACCACCACCCGCCATGTAAATCCCTTTACGGTAAATGTCCGCAGCGAGTTCCGGAGGGGTCATCTCCAGTGCATTCAGAATCGCTTCTTCAATTTTCGAAATGGATTTGTCGAGGCAATGCGCAATTTCTACATAGCTAATGTAAACCTCCTTGGGTATGCCACTCATTAAGTCACGGCCTTGCACCGCATAATCCGCTGGCGGATTTTCAATTTCTGTCATCGCGGCACCCACTTCGATTTTTACGCGTTCAGCCGAACGCTCACCAATCAGGATGTTGTGTTGGCGGCGCATGTATTCTTCGATGTTGGCGTTAAAGTCATCACCGGCAATACGAATACTCTTATCACAAACGATACCACCCAACGCGATAACCGCGATTTCAGAAGTACCACCACCAATATCAATAATCATGTTGCCCATGGGTTCTTCTACGTCAATGCCCATACCGATAGCGGCGGCCATAGGTTCGTGAATCATGTATACTTCTTT